>JAMCQB010000124.1 GCA_023382175.1 Nitrospirota bacterium
CGGCATTCGATCACCTGTACTCCCGGCGACGTCTTCTATCTCCACTCAAGGCTTCTCGAGAGGGCTGCGAAACTTTCGAAGGAACTTGGCGGAGGATCCCTCACCGCACTGCCTATCATAGAGACACAGGCAGGCGACGTGTCAGGGTATATCCCGACAAACGTTATATCCATCACCGACGGCCAGATATATCTTGAGCCTGAACTCTTTTATGCAGGTGTGCGGCCTGCGGTCAACGTCGGTCTCTCGGTAAGCCGTGTTGGCGGCGCTGCCCAGACCAAGGCGATGAAACAGGTTGCAGGAACCTTGAGGCTTGACCTTGCCCAGTTCAGGGAACTTGCTGCCTTTGCCCAGTTCGGATCAGATCTCGACAAGGCGACCCTTGCACAGATCGAGCGGGGAAAGCGCATGGTGGAGCTCCTGAAACAGGGTCAGTATTCACCCCTGCCTTTTGAGGAACAGGTCATGGTGTTATTCGCAGGGGCCAATGGATATCTTGACGACGTTCCGGTGGAGGCCATCGGCAAGTTCGAAAGCGGGCTCCTCAGGTTTATACGGGATAACAAGGGAGACATCAAGACTGAACTCAGGGAAAAGAAGGTTATTGATGACGCCCTGAAGGCGAAGATTATCAGCGCGGTTGAAGAATTTAAAAAAGGATTCGCTGCGTAGGAAGAAGATGCAGGATACAGGAGTACAGGTGATCGAATGCCGACACTAAGGGATATCAAGAGAAGGATAAGGGCGGTCAATAACACCCGCCAGATCACAAAGGCCATGAAGATGGTGGCAGCCGCAAAACTCAGGAAGTCGCAGACGCGGATGCTCGAGATGAGGCCTTATGCGGATAAGATGAACGCTGTCCTCAGGAGCCTTGCCAGGGGCGCGGAAAGTGCAGCGCACCCCCTTCTCGCCTTCAGGCCGAGGAAGACCATCGAGGTTCTGGTGATCACCAGTGACAGGGGTCTTTGCGGCGCATTCAATTCGAACATTTTGAAGACTGCTCAAAAAGTCGTTGCTGAGATGAGGAAGGATAATTTTGAGGTGGTGTTCAGCGTTATCGGCAAGAAGGCGGCTGATTTCTGCAAGAGAAGAAATATGCCGGTGCGGGGGTCATGGACAGGGCTCTCCGGAAGGGTGACCTATACCCACGCGCAGGAAGTGGCCAATGATATCATCGAGAACTATATCGGCGAGACCGTGGACGAGGTGGTGCTCATCTATAACGAGTTCAAGTCCGTTATTTCCCAGCAGGTCTCGGTGAAGAGGCTCCTCCCGCTGGTATCCCCTGAGACCGAAGAAGAGAGTGAACCTGCCATGGATTTTCTCTACGAACCTTCCCAGGAGGAGATATTCAATGTGCTCCTGCCGAAGAACGTGGAGATCCAGATCTTCAGGGCGCTCCTGGAGTCCCAGGCATCGGAAGAGGCGGCCAGGATGACTGCAATGGGGAACGCCACGAAAAATGCCGATGACATGGTCGGCAATTTGACGCTCCAGTATAACAAGGCAAGGCAGGCTTCCATCACGAAAGAGCTCATGGATATCGTCGGTGGTGTGGAGGCATTGAAATAGCGCGTGACGCGTGACGAGTAACGAGCAATCGTTTAATGGAGGTTTATATATGAATGAAGGAAAAGTTGTCCAGGTGATCGGTGCGGTGGTGGATGTTGAGTTTGAGGAGAAGATGCCCGAGATACTAAATGCCCTTAAGATAGAACAGAAGGCTGAACCTGAAAAAGGAATCCCCGAGCTTAATCTCACCCTTGAGGTGGCATCTCATCTGGGAGAGAACAAGGTGCGGACCATTGCCATGACCACTACCGACGGCCTGGTGAGGGGAATGAAGGCTCTTGATACGGGCCAGCCCATTGCGGTGCCTGTGGGGGAAGGGATCCTCGGCAGGATCATGAACGTTATCGGCGAGCCCTATGACAAACTGGGTCCCATTGAGGCAAAGGAGAGATGGCCGATACACAGAACTGCCCCTGAATTCGCGGAGCAGGAACCCGTAACGCAGGTCTTCGAAACAGGCGTTAAAGTGTTTGACCTCCTCGTCCCCTTTGTTAAGGGGGGAAAGATGGGGATGTTCGGAGGCGCGGGCGTCGGCAAGACCGTTGTCATCATGGAGATGATCCACAACATTGCCCTGGTCCACGGAGGTGTTTCGGTTTTTGCAGGCGTTGGCGAAAGAACGAGGGAAGGCAATGACCTTTATCTCGAAATGAAGGAGTCGGGCGTCTTGAACAAGACCGCCCTCATTTACGGCCAGATGAACGAGCCCCCCGGAGCGAGGGCAAGGGTGGCGCTCACCGCCCTTACCGCAGCAGAATTTTTCAGGGATCAGGGGCAGGATGTTCTTATCTTCATAGACAACATTTTCAGATATACCCTTGCGGGTTCCGAAGTCTCGGCGCTCCTCGGCAGAATGCCCTCTGCCGTGGGATACCAGCCCACCCTCGGAACAGAGATGGGAATTCTCCAGGAGAGGATTACCACCACCAAGAAAGGCGCCATCACTTCCATGCAGGCGATCTACGTCCCTGCTGACGACCTCACCGACCCTGCTGTTGCTACCGCGTTCACCCATCTGGACGGTACCGTTGTGCTCTCAAGGCAGATCTCCGAGCTGGGAATCTATCCTGCGGTGGACCCCCTGGATTCCACTTCGAGGATCCTTGATCCCAAGGTTATCGGTGAAGAGCATTATGCTGTTGCGAGAAAGGTCCAGATCATACTCCAGAGGTACAAGGAACTCCAGGACATTATCGCGATCCTCGGAATGGAAGAACTCTCGGAGGATGACAAGCTCACCGTTGCAAGGGCGAGGAAGATACAGAGGTTTCTGAGCCAGCCCTTCCATGTTGCAGAGGCCTTCACCGGGACACCCGGGAAATACGTCAAGCTTGCTGATACCATAAAAGGGTTTAATGCGGTTGCCGATGGTGAGTATGACGACATGCCTGAGCAGGCATTTTACATGGTGGGAACAATAGAAGAGGCAGAGGAGAAAGCAAGGAAACTGGGCTGGTCGAGATAAAACTAAAAGAACGTAATTAAGTTATTGAGTTATTAAGTAATTAGGGTTACGGAGTTAATTGAATGGAAGATAAATTAAGGTTAGAGATCGTTACGCCCTACGGCCTCGTCTTCAGTGATGACGTGGATGAGTTCACTGCCACGGGCAGCGAGGGAGAGTTTGGTGTGCTGCCCGGGCATGCACCGTTCCTTACCACTCTGAAGGTCGGAATGCTCACGTACAAGAAAGGAAGCGAGACGGGCATTTTTTTTGTGAGCGGTGGCTATGCCGAGGTGGGTCCTGATAAAGCCACGATCCTTGCTGACAGCTCAGAAAGGGCTGAGGACATCGATGTGGAGAGGGCCAAGGCAGCCATGAAACGGGCCGAAGAGAGACTGAAACAGGCCGAAAAGATAGATTTTGCCAGGGCAACGGCAGCCATCGAAAGGTCAACCATCAGGATACAGGTAGCAGAGAAGAAGGGCTCAAAATAAATTAGTTCTGACTCTTAGTGACGTAAACTCTCACTCAATCTTATCGCCGTTATCCCTAAAGTTTCCTTGCAGCGGCACGGCTTGCAAAAAAAGACAGCTTGCAAAAAAAGACTTGACAACCACCTGAAATGAGCGTATAAGGAAAGTAAGGAAAGGCTCACCAAAAGTGGTGGTCTTGCTCCTCTCAGAACTCGGCAGAAAGGTTGTAAAGTCGTAGGACGTAAGGTGCAGACGTAAAAGTCGTAGCTGTATGTCTCATGATGTGCAAACCGCTGAGAAATGAGGGGAAGCAAGCGCCACTTTTTTTATCACCTCAACAACCCCAGTTTTTTCCTGAGCGTCAGGCGGTTTATGCCGAGAAGGCGCGCGGCGCGGGACTGGTTTTCCCTGGTATAGGTCAGCACATAATCAAGGATGGTTTTGTCCACCTCGCGATGAATCGATTCATAAATATCACGGTCCTTCTTTTCAATGGCTTCCTTTAAGGAAGGAATTAACGCAGAGGAAAGGCCCCCGGAAAACGCCGCTTTCTCCCTCGGTTCCGGGCGGTCTCCCAACTCTTTCAATTCGTGGGTGGTGAGGTATTCTGTTTTGCTCAGGGCGATGGCAGAACGGATGATGTTTCCCAGTTCCCTGATATTCCCCGGCCAGTCATGGAAGAGCAGTTTCTTCTGGAATGCCTTTGTAATACCCTTGATCGGTCGGGGAGCGGTATTCCGGTAACGGTTCACGAAAAAATGGATAAGGGGAAGGATATCCCCTTTGCGCTCCCGCAGAGGCGGGATATGAATTGAGGTGACGGACAAGCGGTGAAATAAATCCTCCCTGAATCTTCCTTCCCTGACCATGGCAGATAAGTCCCTGTTGGTGGCGGATATGACCCGGACATTCACCTGGATCTCCCTGGTGCTTCCGAGGGGATAAAAGGTCAGGGTCTGGAGAAACCGGAGAAGTTTCCCCTGAAGCGAGAGGGGGAGTTCTCCCACCTCATCAAAAAACACGCACCCCTCATCAGCGATCTTCAGTATTCCTTCCTTTGCCGCCACTGCCCCGGTGAAGGAACCCTTCTCGAAACCGAAGAGCTCGGATTCAAGGAGCGTTTCGGGAACCGCGGCGCAATTCACCACGACGAAGGGTTTGCCGAAGCGGGAGGAAAGCTGTGCAATGGATTCCGCCACCAGTTCCTTCCCCGTTCCTGTCTCCCCTGTTATCAACACAGGAGCCTCCACCTGCGACAGCCGCGCCAGCTTCTTGCATGTGTCCATAATGACCGATGAATGGCCTACTATTGCACAGGTTGTGGCGGCGGGTGGGGGAGGCGTGACCGCGATGAAGGTTTTTATCTCCTCTCCCATATCGTGCAATTCATCAAGGAGCCTGCCCAGGATCTCTTTTCTCAGAGGGCGGTGGATAGTCTCATAGGCGCCGAAGGTTGCTGCCTCCATGACCTGGTCCGTCCTTTTCTGTTTGGTGACGGTGACCACAAAGTGTTTCCGGCTCATTTCCCGTATGTCGCCAGCCCTCATGGTGTCGATATCAAAGAAGACAATGGTACGGGGTCCGGATGCCGAGCCGGAGAAAGAATATCCTCCCGGAAGGGCGGAGGACACCTCTTTTTTCAGAGAGCCATCCTTGGTAAGCAGAACGATTTTCCTCATCAGGATATCCTATATATTTAATATACATACTGATCATATATTAATCAACTATAGGTACCCTCATAAAGGCATATCCCCATTTTAAGCCCTTTTCCCGCTGGCACGGCCATTGCTTTTCTATAACTCCATAACCTTTGTGGGAAATCAAAAGTGAGGAGGAAGCAGATGGAAGGAGTAAAAATATACGGGCTCTGTCTGGAGAGGCTGAGACACCAGATCACAAAAGCAAAGGAGAGGGCAGAGAGGGCTGCATTGCACGAAGGCGACCATATCCTGCTTGAGTGTTATAACACCGGCGAACTGGATGATATCATCGATATTCTTGAACTCTACGATGTGGTAGACAGAACCTTTCTTGAGGTAGGAGAGAAGCTCGAGGACCTGGCATACACGGTGTCTGAGCTTACGCGGGAGAGGGTGATGTTCAATTACACCGATGAAGGCCATCTCGGTCTCTACCTTGCATTGAACAGAGAGGCCGTTGTGCCGGGACATCAGGGAGTTCTGGCGGGCTAACCAGGGCATTGTCAAAGGGGATGGAGAGATGCCTCGTGCCTCATGGGGATAGGAAAAAAGATTTTCAGACAATGATTGAAAGTTTATAATAGGGGAGTTAGTGAGGAGGAGGTACGCATGGCGAGGATATTCAACACCATAACAGAGACCATAGGGAACACCCCTCTGGTGAGGCTGAACAAGATTACCCGGGGAGCGAAAGCCACTGTGCTGGCCAAACTGGAAGCCTTCAATCCCCTCTCCAGCGTGAAGGACCGCATCGGCGTGGCGATGATCGAAGACGCCGAAGGGAGAGGTCTTCTGAAAAAAGATTCGGTGATTGTCGAACCCACAAGCGGTAACACGGGCATCGCCCTGGCCTTTGTTGCTGCAGCAAAAGGGTACAGGCTCGTCCTGACCATGCCGGAGACCATGAGCATCGAGAGGAGGCAGTTGTTTCAAATCTTTGGAGCAAAACTGGTTTTGACCCCCGGTACAGAAGGCATGAAGGGTGCAATTAAAAAAGCTGAGGAGTTATCGATCACGATACCCAATGCATATATGCCGCAGCAGTTTAAAAACCCTGCGAACCCTGAAATTCACAGAACAACCACTGCTGAAGAGATCTGGAATGACACAGACGGCAAAGTCGATATCCTCGTCTCCGGCGTAGGAACCGGAGGGACCCTCACCGGCGTCGCTGAGGTGATCAAGAAGAGAAAAGAGAGTTTCAGGGCGATCGCAGTAGAGCCTGAAACCTCGCCGGTCCTGTCCGGCGGAAAGCCGGGACCTCACAAAATACAGGGTATCGGTGCAGGGTTCATCCCCGGGGTGCTGAACAGGGAGATCATAGACGAAATCATTACGGTGTCGGATGAAAACGCCGGGATTATGACGAGGCGTCTGGCAAAGGAAGAGGGAATCCTCGGAGGGATATCAAGCGGTGCTGCACTCTGGGCTGGGCTGAAGGTTGCGGAAAGGGACGAAAGCCAGGGGCAACTCATTGTGGTGGTGCTTCCCGATACCGGCGAAAGGTATCTCTCCACATGGCTCTTCAAGGAAGAGTAAGGCGGTATAATCCTCAGGCATGTCGATACAACTCATCATCTTTGACCTTGATGGCACTTTAATAGATTCGAGTATTGATATAACCAATGCGCTGAACTATGCCCTGGAGCCATACTCCTTTAAACGCCTCACTGTCAACGATACGATAAAGATGGTAGGTGAAGGGATAACGCGCCTGATAGAAAAATTGGTCGCTTCTGCATGGGGGAACGAAGTCCCCCCACGAGCCCCCGCAGGGATCCACACCGAAGTTACTGAGCGGTTTTTAAAACACTACACACAACATATCCTCGATTACACAAAGGAATATCCGGGGGTGAAAGAGACCCTCGAAAGGCTCAATACCTATAAAAAGGCCGTCATATCAAATAAAAGGGAGTCCCTTTCAAAAATGGTCCTGGATGGCCTCGGACTCTCAAGATATTTCGATATCATAATCGGAAGCGACACAACACCGGAGAAGAAACCTTCTCCCATACCGATTCTTAAAGTGCTTTCAGAGCTTCATGTTCGACCTGCAGATGCTGTGATCGTTGGAGACAGTAATTATGATGTGGATGCCGGCAAGGCAGCCGGTATTACAACAGTGGCAGTAACCTATGGTTACAGACCGCGCGAGGTCATCGCCCATGCCGATTATCTCATCGACAGGATGACCGATCTGATCCCGCTTCTGGAGAAGATGAACCGTTGAATCTGTCTGCGAATTCCCGTCAGACTGAACTGAGTATGCCTAACTCAGCTGCTCGACATGCCACAACTCAAATGCCGTGCCTTCTGATGTTCGACATTACAAGTTTCAGCTTCCCCATCTTACATGGGTCTCGCTCAATCCTATCTACAGATCGGATATGAATGTCCGGACATTGAGCGCTGTGTGACTCAAGGTTGCCTCTGAGATTATCTCTGAGTTTACTGGCAACTTCTTCGCCAGAAGCTCCCTCTCGAAGAACAATACTTATGTGAATCCCATCATCTTCGTGAACAACCTGATATTGCTTAATCTCCTGAAGCGCTCCTATTGTGCTGTGAAAGTGGATTGGATGGACAGGCACGTCTCGCCCTTGCGGACCTCGGAGGTAGATAATGTCGTCACTTCGTCCTTCTACTCTTGCGATGAGCCGAAACGGCCGGCTGCATGGGCAGGTCTCAGTTGACATGGTGATCATATCTGAAACTTCGTAACGGATGAGCGGCTGCGTAAAGTTAAAAAGATTTGTGATCAAGAGCTTATACCCGGGCGATCCATCCGGGACAACCCTATCCTGTTCATCAACTACCTCCACAATAAAAAAGTCTTCAAAGACATGGATTCCACAGTGGAAAGAGCAATCAGAGCCGAATACTATCCCTGCCTCTGTCATGCCATAATTGTCAAACGGCATGACACCCCATGCCTCTTGAATTTTCTGCTCCATATCCTTAGTGCGCACCTCAGCTAAGGTTGAGACCACCTTTGGGTGGATGTTTAAACGCCCTTCAAGCTGCTCTATTGCAAGGAGTGAAGCAATTGATGGGTAGGCGTTTAAGCATTCCGGCTGAAAGGCATTCAATGCATTAACGAGGTCTTCGATGCTGGACGTTGCTTCAAGCCTTTGTGCCTTTATTAGGCCGACATCACTGCTGACGGACATGCGGTAGGTGACATGCATCGGACTATCTGCCCCGATCGAGGAGATCCTCCAGCGCTTTGGAAGGCGCGGCGACACGCCCATAAATGAGCCACACCTTAAAAAACCAGCAAGGGCAGTACTCCATTCCTTCCTGTTGGAAACAAAAACGCCTTTAAGGCCGGAACTTCCGCTTGTTGTGAGAACACGATACCCTCCTAAGTAATACTCGTCACGAGTGAGCTGACCGATATGGGTCCGGAGTTCGTTGAGCTTCAACCGAGGATCTGTAACAAACTCGTCGAAATTATCCATCATGGTTGACTTGTCAATGATCGGCAGGTCGTTGAGAACGACACCCTGGTCCGTCTTTATGTGTTTATAAAGCTCTCTATAAAAAGGAGAGTGACGAATGGCGTGCGTGACTAATGAAGAAAGCTGCTGATGCTGAAACCTGACCAGTTCTTGCCGTGTCCATCGGTCATGTTTATTTAGAGTTTTTTGGATAAATAGGGCTCTTCCAACATCTTGAAGGCGTTTTATAGTGTATCCAATTCTCATTGATTTGCCTCCCACTCACTCCTCCTTATCCCCCTTTAGTAAAAGAACACTCCATCCATCCCCCCTTGGTAAAGGGTACGAGTCATAGACCGAGCATTTTATGACAGGTCTTACACTCCTCAGGGGGTTCCGGTAAAGGCACTATCTCGAATCTTTTTAGCCTATCCAGATCGGCATAATACATCTCTTCAAACCTTCTTTTCCTGAGCGTCAAGCGACCTCTGAATTCGGTATATCCTTTGTTATCCCATATAGTATGAAAAGGTTCCTTAAAGATATTACCGAAGCTCAGTTTTTCGACCTGGTACTCGCCGCCACAGAATACCCTTTTAAAAGGAGAGCCGGTTGGCGGGTATAAATAGACACATGGCGATACCTCACCATCCACCGATATATAGAGATTTCTCAGGGGATTCTCTTCGCACACAGGCGCTTCATTAGGTGATAGAGACGGTAGTCTGAGTTTTATGTTTAATTCCCTGGCTTTTATCTCTGCTTCTTTCAGGATTTCTTCGTGTTGCATCCTGCTTTTATCTTCTAATTCATTGCATCTAAACACCCTTTGTTTTTCCTGCCACTCATTCGTCACATGGGTCAGATTTATCAGTACAACCTCTTTGATGCCAATTTCTTTTGCGAGCTCCAGCATGACAGGAACCTCAAAAATATTGTCCTTGAGCATGAGGTATACGATGTGCAATTTTGGGTTTTCGATTTTTTTATTTTTCTTGATCTCATTGAAGCCTTTAATGTCGCTCAAGAGGGTTTGGAGGTCGGAGTTTACCCGTATAGAATTGTGTGTCCCTGGTGTGGCACCTGATAAAGAAAAACCGATAAAATCAACACCTGCATTGATGAGTTCGGAGATATAGTCCTTATTTAATCCCTTTCCACTTGTTACAAATCCGACCTGTGGTCCTTCACCCTTTACCAATCTTATAGCCTCAATGAGATTTCTGTGGAGTAAGGACTCGCCCCACCCTTCGAGAATTACGGTTTCTACGTCTTTAAAATGAGGCATGAGTCTCTTGAAATCAGCCATGCTCATATCACCAGTACGCCAGTCTTTAAACCCCTCTCTTATACACATCCTGCATCTGAGGGGGCATCTCGTGGTAAGCTCAATCTGCCATGCAGAGAATGGTTTTCGAATCGGAAGTAATTTTTTAAAAATCCCCTTGCTCATAGACTTATAATCTTTTGGGACTTATGATCTTCTGGAGCAATGATTTCAAGTCCGATAAAGGCAGAATTCATAATTAAGAAAAGGAATGCCTCCCCATTTCTTTTTAAAAAATGTAATCCCCTCGCTAATTCCTAAGCCTAAATTGATAAATGACTTTCCCTGTTCCCGGGCATCCTTTATCAGTTCATAGAGGAGAAAATCCGATGCCCCTGGCACATAATGTTGCCGAGACATAAAATTAAACATGTAAAAGGCGTAGTCTTTTGCACCGAATTCTGCAACGTCAAAGGCGACCAACCTTCCCTCTTTATCCCTTGCACTGAAGACCCGGGATGTCGAAATACAAGAGACATAGTGTGGAATCCTCTCGAAGATATATCGGGTACCGTCATCAACCTTATGGGAGTTTAAAAATTCGGAAATTAATTGTGTATGCTCATCTCTGAGTTCCTGCTTCTTCTCGCTATACAATTCTCTGGACGCACGGTGTATCATATTTCTCAATTTCTGATGGAGATGGAGATGAGAAAGGCCAAGGTTATAGTAGCAGTCAGACTCGCTTCTACAACAGATTTCTTTTGGTATTGAGATCGCGGGGACTATGAGGGCAACATGTTCGGGCTTAAACCGCTCAATGGCTGAATCAAGCGCCTCCTTCATCCCTCTTTCTTCAAAGGGTTCCTTTAAGGGATAGCCGATGAAGATGAGGTGCTCTCTCCCGTAATAGCAGAGATAATCCCTGAAAAGAAAAGGCTCGGTCCTGGAAATAGCGACCACATATCCTGTAAGATGTTCAGGGATATAGGCGCATCTCATAATATAATCCTCTTCTAAAAGTGTTATCATCTCCCCTTAAAGAAATATATAACACCTCACAGATAATCCTTCTTTTTATACCTTTCTCGCTTTTTTCAAGCAGAGCAAGATTCTGAATCCCGTCCTCTCTCTGAGGTGCAATGAGCTTTCCTCTCTGTTAAAAGGATAACTTATTTCTCTGCAAATGTAAAAATTGGATTATGTTTTGTTATGATAAATAGCAAATGGAAGTCACCCTTGACAGCATAAGGGATATAAAGCTCTATCAATCCAAAAATGGGTATCGGTTTTCTGTGGATGCCCTTCTTCTCTATTCCTTTGTGCACATGCCCCTCGCGCAAAAAATCGCTGACCTCGGTGCAGGTTCAGGAATCATCGGCCTCCTCCTTGCGAAAAAGTACCCTTCTGCCGATGTTTCTCTCTTCGAGATCCAGGACAGACTCGCCACTGTCGCAGAAAAGAACATTGTCCTCAACAGCCTCGGAAAGAGCGTTAAAGTAATACAAGGGGACATTCGAGAGATAAGCGCGGTTACCCGGCCCTCTGCCGATGCCGGCTCCTTTGATATGGTGGTTTCCAATCCTCCCTTCAGAAAGGAAAGATCGGGTTTTGTTAATCCTGAGGAAGAGAGGGCCGTCGCACGGCACGAGATAAAGCTGAAACTGCCTGAACTGGTAAAAGCTTCCCATTATCTCCTGAAGACAAAGGGAAGATTCTTCCTCATTCACCATCCGGGAAGACTTGCAGAGCTTGTGGGCGCCTTAAGGGAGAAGAGGATGGAGGTTAAGCGGCTGAGATTTGTCCATTCCAGCGCCTCGTCAGAGGCAAAGATGGTACTGGTGGAGGCCCTTCACGGCGGAAGGGTAGGACTGAAGGTCGAGAGGCCACTTTATATTTACGATGAAAACGGCAGGTACACAGAAGAAATGCTCGCCCTGTATGCCACTCAGTAAGGGAATAAAAGACCTGTCTTTTGAGGGTTTCCTCAATGTGCAGAGCAACATTTTCCTGAACGCATCTCACCCGTGTGCTCATGAACAATGCCGGTTGCCGACGGGGAAACTCTATTGTATCCCTCATGAGTAATAGGTATAATAAATGAGGCAAATAAAAGGAAATTTTGATGATCAGAAACACGTTCAGCATCCTTAATGGCATCGGTGAGAAGCTGGAGAGAAGACTCTGGAAGGACGGAATTCTCACCTGGAGCGATTTCATCCATGCAGGCGATATCCACTTTATCAGTCCTGAAAGGAAACCCTCTTTTGACGGGTCGCTCTCCACAGCTGCCCGAAAACTGGAAGAGAGGGACGCGACCTTTTTTGCGAGGTCCATAAGGAGGAGGGAACACTGGCGGCTTTTCGAGATTTTTAAGGACAACGCACTCTATCTTGATATCGAAACAAATGGTCTCCAGCCAGGCAGAGGCGGCTACGTTACGGTGGTCGGTCTGTATGACGGCTTTGACTGGACATGCCTTGTAGCAGGAGAAAGCCTCACAGCGGACAATCTGAACAGGGCGCTCTCGGGGTATAAGTGTCTCGTTACCTTTTATGGCGCCTCTTTTGATGTCCCCTTTCTCCAAAGGACGTTCCCTGAGGTACGGTTCGATATTCCCCATTTTGACCTTTGTTTTGCGGCAAAGCGGCTGGGGATTAGCGGCGGTCTGAAGAAGATCGAGACACTCTTTGAGGTCCAACGAGGTGAAGAGGTAAGGGGAATGGACGGCTACGATGCAGTGAGGTTATGGGAACTGGCAAAGAGAGGGAATGATGAAGCGAAGAGGCTGCTGCTGAGCTATAACAGGGAGGACACCGTTAACCTTCGCACCATTGCGGATATCCTTTACCGGAGGCTGAAGCAGTCAACGGGCATTGAGGAGCATCTGGTCTGTGGACATACTTAAGAAATTCCTCGCTTACGTCTCTGTGGAAAAGGGGCTGGCGAAAAACACCATCCAGTCCTACCGCACCGACCTCACCATGTTCGGGAAATTCCTCGCCTCCCGGGGAAAGGACCTTGACGCCTTTTCCAAAGGGGATGTCATTGACTTCCTGGAGCGCCTGAGGGATAGGGCGTACTCTACTTCGAGCATTTGCAGGATGATCTCTTCGGTAAAGGGGCTCTCTAAATTCCTCCTTATGGAGAAGGCCATTCAGGAGGATCCCACAGAGAACCTGCAATCGCCGAAGAGATGGGAAAGGTTGCCGAAGGCCCTGAGCCTGGAGCAGGTAAAGGAGGTGCTCTCCACTTCAGGCAATCCTGCGGCGTCCGGGAGGAAATCGGTTGCGGCAGCGCTGCTCTTCAGGAATTCTGCCATGGTGGAGCTTCTCTATTCGTCGGGTCTCAGGGTGAGCGAGCTCGTGACGCTGAGACTGGAGGATATCAACTTCGGAGGAGGCTTTTTAAGGATTGTGGGGAAGGGTTCGAAAGAAAGGGTCGTGCCCATGAACCATCGCGCCCTGGAGAAGGTGAAGCGATACATTAGTGATTTCAGGCCCGCTCTCCTCAAGAAGCGTTATTCTGAATACCTCTTTGTGACCGGGAGGGGCGCTCCCATGACACGGCAGCGGTTCTGGCAGACCATTAAAGCTTTCGGAAAGCAGCTTGGCATTGAAATTTCACCCCATACTATGAGGCACAGTTTTGCGACGCATCTCCTGGAAGGAGGGGCTGACCTCAGGTCACTGCAGAAGATGCTGGGACACTCGGATATTTCTACAACCCAGATCTATACGAAGGTGACTGTGGACAGGCTGAAGAAGGTGTATCTTGAGCACCATCCCAGGGCATGACATGATATGAAACAATTTGAGATTTCGGATTGTAGAATGCAGAAAGAAACATATGAAGTCCTGGGGAATCTGAAATCAGCAATCAGCATTCTGCAATTATTGAGCGGAGGTGAGGAATGAAGCGTCTCAGTGAGGATGAGCTTTACAGATGTTGCGACGAAACAGCATTGCAGTTCGAAACCACGGATGAACTACCGCCCCTCGAAGGAACTATCGGCCAGGCCAGGGCGCTCAATGCCATCCATTTCGGCCTGAGCCTTGACAGCTCAGGGTTTAATATTTTTCTCCTCGGAGAGAACGGCACCGGCAAGATGTCCACCATCAAGGGGATTCTCGAAAAGGAGTCCCTCATAAAACCTGTCCCCTCCGACTGGTGTTATGTATACAACTTCAAGGACCCGGACGCGCCCATGGCGATTTCCCTCGAACCGGGCCAGGCTGTCGTATTCCAGAAGGACATGGAAGAAATGGTGAAGACCCTGCGGGTTGAGATCCCGAAGGTCTTTGAGTCGAAGGAGTACGAGAAACAGAAGAATAAGATCATGGAAGAGTTCCAGAAGAGGCAGCGGGAGCTCTTCAGCAGCCTTGAGGACGAAGCACAGGCAAAGGGGTTTTCCATAAGGAAGACCGTGAGCGGGCTTCTGATCGTGCCGGTAAAGAAAACAGGGGAGCCCCTTACCGAGGAGGA
>JAMCQB010000085.1 GCA_023382175.1 Nitrospirota bacterium
TATTGAGCGTCTCGGTTTTCGAAAGAATTCCGTTGTTACAGCTACTTACGGAAACAGCACTGGCAGAGGAAATCTCGGATTCCCAAAACCAGTTGCATTTATTCACTTAACTGTCGGACACTACTGAGAGAGAGAGATAAACCACACCCATACATGCCTATCACTACAGTTGGCTCCCTCTTTGAGAAGGAATTCTTCGATGTGCTGATGACCCTGAAGAAAGGGCAGGTGTGGATGTCGAACTTTGAGCTCGGGGTTGATAATAATCAGTTCTGCCCGCCGATGATACGTCTCGCTACCCCAATCTTTCATGGAGATGGCACAAGGGCTGGGGTCCTCATCATAAACATCTGGGGCAAAAGGATCGGAGAGATAATAAACAACGCCATGCCAAAAGATAAAGGCTATTCCTTTATATTCGAGAAAAACCTTCTTGACCCGCAGCGGCATGGAATTTATCTTTCACATCCTGATGCCGGCCTGTGTTTTCTAAACCAGACAAATAAGGGCAGGCTCTTTTTCGCGGATTATCCTGATGGAGCAGAATTGATTGCCCGGGAGAGAGAGGTGATTCAAGACCCGTCTTCAGGGAATCTCATAGCGTATGCCTATTATTCTCCCTACACCTCAAAACAGAGGGGTTGGTATATTGTCACCACAGCATACGGCGACAAGGTTCTCGAACCTGTGATCAAACAGAAACAGGTTATGATAACAGTGAGTGGGATAACCTTTTTAATAGTAGCCATTGCAGCGGTTTTGCTTTCAAGGACGCTGACAAAACCGATAACTCTTCTCTCAAAAGGCGCAAGAGAGATTGGTGAAGGGAACCTTGATCACAAAATCGCCGTATCATCCGGAGATGAAATAGGAAAACTGGCAAAAAGTTTTAACGCTATGAGCACCGCTCTCAAAAAAAGTATCGAGGGAAAGCTGGATGCAGAGATGAGGGCATGTCAGGCAGAAAAACTCGCCTCTATCGGTAAGTTAGCCGCAGGAGTCGCCCATGAGATAAACAATCCCTTGGGCAACGTAATCTCGATATCCAGGCTGTTGACGCAGGACATTCATAATGGCAAGAACAACATGGAGGCGATAAGGGCAGACATAGATACAATAATTAAAGAAGGTATGAGATGTGAAAGGATAATAGGCGGGCTCCTTAATTTTTCGAGGGAAGTCCCGCTCCATAAGAGTAGGGAAGATATCAACTCTCTTATTGATGAGGTGGTCCATGGCCTGAGATACAGGATTGAAGATAAAAAGCTGACAGTTTACAGGGATTATGAAAAAAGGCTGCCAATGACTTATGTGGATAAGGCCCGGATAGAGCAGGTCTTCTCGAATATCATCCTTAATTCTATTCACGCAACAGGAGAGGGCGGAGCTATAAGGATTGCAAGCAGGGCACACCTTCAAGGAGTTGAGGTGGAGATTTCAGACACGGGTAGTGGAATATCAAAGGAGAATATAACGCAGGTCTTTGACCCATTCTTCACCACAAAGGATGTTGGCGAAGGCACAGGGCTTGGCCTTGCAATCAGTTATGGGATTATCAAGAAACATAATGGTGAAATAATCCTCCAAAGCGAGGCGGGCAAGGGGGCACGGTGTATCATTATACTTCCCTGCGATGGAGGCGGTTATGCATGAGGATATGAGGGTGCTGGCTGTGGACGATGACCCTGTCACATGTTCGATACTCCAGAGAATACTCAATAAATGCGACTGCAAACATGAAATCATGCGAAGCGGTCCGGAGGCGCTCCAGAGGATCGAAAAGGAGAAATATGACCTGTTGATAACCGACCTTAGAATGCCTGATGTTGATGGTATTGCACTACTCAAAGAAGTGAGAAAGAAGTCGACAGACACCCTTGTTATCATGATCACAGGCTTTTCTACTGTCGAGAGTGCAGTGGAGGCGATGAAACTCGGCGCCTATGATTATATAAGGAAACCTATAGACCCTGATGAGCTTCTGCTCGTCATCGAAAGGGCCTTAGAGAATAAAATACTCCTGGATGAAAACAGATTGTTGAAGGAAGAGTTGGCCGGGAGATTCAGCTTCGAAAGCATCATAGGCCGGCATTCCGGGATACTACAGGTCCTTGATCTGGTTAAAAAGGTGTCGCAGTCAATGTCAAATGTAATAATCCGCGGTGAGAGCGGCACAGGGAAGGAACTTATAGCAAGGGCTATACACTATAACGGGCCAAGGAGAAAAAACAGGTTTATTGCAGTGAACTGCGGCGCCATACCTGATAGCCTGCTTGAGAACGAGCTCTTTGGCCATGAAAAAGGCGCATTCACCGGCGCCTATGAACAGAAAAAGGGGCTTATAGAGGCAGCAGATGGAGGGACATTATTTCTGGATGAGATTGGAAATATAAGCGAACCGATGCAGGTAAGGCTCCTCAGGGTGATCCAGGAAAGGAGCTTCTTCAGGATTGGAGCTACCCGGGAGGTGAATGTGGATGTCAGATTCATCTGTGCCACAAATCAGGACATTGAAAGGCTTGTTGAGGAAGGGAGATTCAGGGAGGACCTATTCCACAGGCTTAATGTCATTACCATATCACTGCCTCCATTGCGGGAAAGAAGGGAAGACATACCCCTTTTGATTAGCCACTTCATAAACTGTAACGTCTCACATTATTCTGACCCCAAATTCTCACAATAATCTGACCCTCTCATAATAGACTGACCGGAAGTTTTTGCACTTCCGGTCATGATCTGTCAGATGACCTCGGTGGAAGCGATACGGA
>JAMCQB010000052.1 GCA_023382175.1 Nitrospirota bacterium
TTTAAGGTCAATACCGGAGCCGGGGGCCGCTTAATTCAACTGATACTTAATAATTCACCGGGTGCCCCCGAGCATGTTGCACGGCATTTCGTCGCGGTCTCGACCAACACCGGGGAAGCAGTCAGGTTCGGCATAGACACCGCAAATATGATCGTGTTTTGGGATTGGGTCGGCGCGCGATACTCAACGGACTCCGAGATCGGCATTTCGACGATGATTACCCTTGGCGCCGAAGATTTCCGCACCATGCACGACAGTATCCACCAGATGGATGCGTATTTCCGCACTGACCCTTTCCAGCGCAACGTGCCGGTGCGAATGGAGCTTTTGGGCCTCTGGCATAACAACTTCTTCGGTGCGAAGACTATGGCGGTGTAGAAGCCTATGTTGTTTTTATTTACTCTGTTGAAGGGATACATAATGCGGGAATGTCTTTATCTGCTCATCATGAAGAAACTGAAAATTGTTGAACCCAAAGAGCAACACGAGGAGATCTGTGAATATTGCAGCCGTAATAAGAATTGCGAAACAAAAAATTAAAAGACATATTTACATATACCTTTTTAGCGGACGAGTACAAAAACAACTTGAACTGCGGGAAGGTAAATGTTTGCAGTGTGGAAGATGCTGTAAACTCGTATTCAGGTGCCCGATGCTTGTCGGGGAAACTCCTCACTCGAGATGCAGGATATATAACCACCGTTCCAAAGTCTGTATGCAATTTCCTATCAGTGAAGAAGACCTCATGGATGTAAATTGCCAGTGTGGATACAGCTTCAGAACTGCCTATAATGTTATTTGTGATGTAGGTCAGGCAAAGAGAACCTTAAGGGTCAAGTCTTTCTCCTTGCAATATTGCCAGTCTTGCGTTGTAGAAGATGGAAATGCAACAAAAAAGACTTGACCCTAAAGACTCTGGAGCCTGCCTGAAGAGGTCAGATGGGGCCTTGTGAAGATAGTAAATGAGAAAAGAAGGCAATGACCTGGCTGGAAGGAAAGAGAGGAAGGAGGATGATGCAAAGAAGATAACAGGACATATCCTCAAGGCTTTCAAATAGCCGACAGAGGATATAAAGCATAACAATGCTGTTGTGCCAAAAAAAGTAAGGAGGTAGAGACATGCTATCGAAAATACCATTAAACCTCGAGAAAATAAAAAAGGAGGATATTGATAAGGAGATATTGAGAGCGGGGATAATAGCCGAACTGGACGCCATAAATCTTTATGAGCAGATGGCGGCTCTTACTGCAAATGAAAACATCCGGAAAATCCTGCTGGATATAGCAAAAGAAGAAAAGACCCATGTGGGGGAATTCCAAACGTTGTTATTGAGAGCGGATAAGGAACAAGAAAGAGAATTGGAAGAAGGGAGAAAGGAGGTGCAAGGGATTTTGAAATAGTACCGGAAGGTGCAGTCGCCGTTTCGCCCAAAAAGGAGGTTAACATGAAACAAAGTATGGAAAAAAGCCGCTGGATACTGTTGCTGATTCCTGTTTCCGCGTTTATTGTGACGTTGGCGACAGCCTTTGCTCAAGACACCGGAAAGAAAACGTCGAGTTATATGCCTGTTGACATCACCGAGGATTTTGCAGCGATCATGGCACGGATGAAGGCTGCGAAACCCGCTGTGGAGAAAAAGCATATTGATCTGCTCAATGAGCGCTATGACTTGAGCAACCGGCCGGCCAAGGGTGTTGCCATGTCCCGTGGAAAACCCATACAGGAAGGCGTGCGGGTCAAACTTCCAAAAGGCATGACATGGGAAAAGCTGGCAGCCATGAGCCCGGAGGAGATTCGGGAAAAGGATCTGTTCCCTGCGGGTTTATTCCCTCTCCCGTTCCCAAACCACCCGGAAGGCGGCATGCTCTTCCCGAAATTCCTTATCGACGAGATCAAAAAGCAAGAGGGACGGGACCTTACCCGGTTCGACCTGGATTTTGACCTGCCCGACCACTTCTTGCCGGAGTTTCCACCACCCATCTATTTGACGACAAGACCGGACCTCGGTGACGTCTCCAAAGGGAAACTGGTAACGATTGCAAATCACCAAGACCTATTCAACGGCATCCTGAACCCAAAGCAACTGGAAGGTCTCCGGTTGTTAGTGACCCCATTTCCCCAACAGCAGTTCAATCAGACTGATGATCGGAGATCGGAACGCCCGAGTTTTGGGGTGGCCTGCCTCGACTGCCACGCCAACGGCCATACGATCGCGGCCACGCACCTTGTGGGCGACATCCGTCCCCAGGAGTTCCGGCACCGCATTGATACCCCGACTCTGCGTGGTGTGAACATCCAGCGCCTCTTTGGTTCGCAGCGCGCCCTGAAAAGTGTAGAAGACTTCACAGAATTCGAACAACGTGGCGCTTACTTCGATGGGGATCCGGTGATTGCTACAAAGAAAGGTGTCAATATTCTTGAACGAGGCAGTCAGGTGCATTTCATGGCAGAGTTCCAGGAGATCCTGGACTTTCCTCCTGCTCCAAAACTCGGCATTGACGGCAAGCTGGATGCGAAAAAGGCCACCGAGTCCGAGCTGCGTGGGCAGCAACTCTTCTTCGGAAAGGCGAATTGCGGCAGCTGCCACCCGGCGCCCTATTACACCGATAACTCCATGCACAACCTGCGGGCCGAGCGGTTCTACAAGCCCCGCATGATCAACGGCATGATGGCTTCTGCGGACGGCCCGATCAAGACCTTCCCCTTGCGCGGCATCAAGGACTCGCCGCCATACCTGCATGATGACCGGCTGCTC
>JAMCQB010000146.1 GCA_023382175.1 Nitrospirota bacterium
GGTCAAGGCAGACATCATTATCGCAAAGTTTTCTGAGGAACCTTTGTCCTCATGCTCTTTACATCAGCCCTTTTTTTTCTTCTTAGCCGGAGCTGACTTCGGCGAGGTATCGTCTATCAGCTTTATCAGCCTGTCAGCTTCTACCTGCCCCAGGTAAAGTGAGCCGTCAGGGAGGATCATGGTCGGGGTTCCTGTTATTCCGTTCTTTTCGGCAAGTTTTATTGTGTCGTCTATTTCTGAGGTGGAGCAGTCTATTTTCGGAATCGGTTTTTTATCAAAATTGTCTTCGAGGAATCTGAGCGATTTTTCGCAGACAATGCTCTTGGATTTCCAGTATGCATCCTGATGGCCCTTCAGCGGATATAATTTCACGTAAAAAGCGATATCCATTCTCCGGGCTACTACTTTCTTCATCTCCTGATGAAGTTTTGCGCAGTAGGGTCAGTCGGGATCTGTGAAAACAATGACCTTCCTGGTTGCGGTGTTACTGCCAAGGACAAGGGCATCTTTAAGAGGAATGCTCGACGGCTTGATTTTTCTGTCTTTATTGAGTTCATCCAGTCTCTCTTTCGTTTTATTCAGGGCAGCATTGACCTCGACTATAGAACCTGCAACCATATACTTCTTCGAAAAGTCGACATAAAGAAGTCCGCGCTGGCCTTTATTTTCGATAGCCACTTCCCATAACCCTTTAACAGGGCTCATCTGGATCTTAAGTATATTTGCCTCTGTAGCCTTTATCTTCCCGAGTATGACTTTAACCTCATCGTTGCTGAGGCTGTGGCACTTCAGGCAGTCTTCTTCGCAGCCGCTAAAGGCGTAACTGTTCGGGAGGGGGTGAAACGTAACGACCATGAGAAGGCAGGTTATAAGTCCTGCGAGGATACTATACTTAACTGTCTTCTTTTCCATATAACTACACCTCTTTCCCCAAGATTAACGAACTATTATACCACAGAAGGTCAGCGCCTTACCCTCAGGACACCTTCTGTTTGAGCGATCTTCTGGATGAGGCCGCTCAACTGTATTTTATCCCGGACTTCAAGGTTGAAGTTGATGAACGCCTTCTTGTCCTGGGTGGTGGTTGCCTCGAAATGGCTTATGTTCACATTCACCGACGAGATAAGGGCGCTGAGGTCCGCAATCACCCCGGGCCTGTCAACCGTCTCGACCATGAGCCGGGCAGTGGAGGTGGTCTCATTCCCGGGTTTCCAATCCACATCAACCAGCCGTGCATTGTCAATGGCGAGACTTTCGAGGTTGGGGCAGTCCCTCCTGTGGATCGTCACCCCCCTTCCCCTGGTGACGAATCCGACGAGAACATCTCCAGGGATGGGGAAACAGCACTTTGCCGTGTGATAAAGGATATGGTCGATGCCTTTTATGCTGATGCCTTTCTGCTCCCTCCGGGGCCTCGCTTCCCTCAAAAGTATCTCTTCCGGAGGCTTTTCCGGAAGGAACCGGTTGATCACCTGATGAGGGGATACTTTGCCATAGCCGACGGACACAAGGAGATCGTCGAAGGACTGCATGCTGAATTCTTTGGCTATGGCATCCATGTCTTCGGTCTTAAGGAGAGCAGGTTTGAGATGGTGCTTCCTGAGTTCAACTTCCAGGAGCTTCATCCCCAGTTCGCTGCTCTGCTTTCTTTCCTCTGACTTGATCCACTGCTTTATACGGTTTTTTGCCCTCTGGGTAACGACGAACTTCAGCCAGTCCCTGCTTGGCCCGTGGGAAGGCGAGGTGATGATCTCGATGGTATCCCCGTTCCTCAGCTGATACCGCAAAGGGACGATCCGCCCGTTCACCTTCGCCCCAACGCACTTGTGCCCCACCTGGGTATGGATATCGTATGCAAAATCCACAGGGGTGGAGCCTACAGGGAGCTCCTTTATTTCACCCGTAGGGGTAAAGACATACACCACCTCGGGGACAACCTCACCCTTCACCTCTTCAAGGAATTCCCTGGCATCCCGGAGTTCCTTCTGAGACTGTATCAGTTCCCTGAGCCATGCTATGTATTTGGCGTCCCTGTCTTCCATGGCATCCTTTTCCTTATACTTCCAGTGGGATGCGATTCCCTCCTCCGCGATATTGTGCATATCTTCAGTCCTGATCTGGAACTCCACCCTTTCGCCCTTCGGCCCTATCACGGAGGTGTGGAGTGACTGGTACATATTGGATTTGGGCATGGCGATGTAATCCTTGAACCTCCCCGGTATGGGTGTCCAGAGGGAGTGGATAATGCCCATGATGGTATAACAGGCAGCATTGGAGTCAGTGATGATCCTGAGTCCAAGCACATCATTCACCTGGTCAAAGGTGATCCTCTGACGCTGCATCTTCTGGTAAATCCCGTAGTAGTGTTTCACCCTGCCCGAAACCCTCGCGTGGAGGCCTTCTTCCCTGAGTTTCTCTTCCACGGCATCGGCAACTTCCTTGAGGTATCCCTCCTGCTCTTCCTTTCTCTTCGCAACTTTTCTGACCAGTTCATCATAGAGTTCAGGCATCAGGATACTGAAACTCAAATCTTCAAATTCTATTTTCAACCACCCGATTCCGAGCCTGTTCGCCAGGGGGGCATAGATTTCGAGGGTCTCGGTAGCGATCCGGCGCCGTTTGTTTTCGGGGAGGAACTGAAGGGTCCTCATGTTATGGAGCCTGTCCGCAAATTTGATGATGATGACCCGAATGTCCTCGGACATGGCAAGGAGCATTTTTCTGAAGTTCTCTGCCTGTGCCTCTTCCTTTGTCTTAAACTCTATCTTGCCCAATTTTGTGAGGGACTCCACAAGAAATGCGATCTCGTCCCCGAAGATCTCTTTGATGTCCCTAGGGGTTGTTCCTGTATCTTCGATGGTATCGTGGAGGAGTCCTGCGGCAATGGTGGCCACATCCACTTTCATGTCAGCGAGGATGTCGGCAACGGAAAGAGGATGGTTTATATAGGGCGTCCCTTCGATCCTCTTCTGGCTGCAATGCGCCTCCCTCGAGAAAACATATGCCTTTCTCAAAAGCTCCACATCTGCATCGGGATTATAGGAGAGGACCTTTATTGTGAGGGAATCGATAGTTACGTCTTCTTCCAGCATACCCTATTATACACCTTTTATTTTCTCTCTATCACGGGACAAACCCTCATGAGCCTTTGCCTCACAAAGGGGATGAAAATTTAGCCACAGAGGTCACAGAGGACGCCGTAACGCGTCACGTGTAACAAAATTATTTTTCTCGGTGTCCTCTGTGACCTCTGTGGCAAGAAAGGCATGTACGGTATTTCCGAGTCAAGACCGAAGGAATCCGGCTCAGGAGAGTATCTGCATCTTGGCATCCAGGATCATGGCCCCCTCCGGATAAAGAGCTACGGGATTCAGGTCGATCTCTCCCACCATGCCCGTAGCCATCACCTCAGAAACACTCACGATCAAGCCCGCAAGGCGCTGTTTATCTATGGGGGGCTTTCCCCTGTAACCTTCCAGGAGCCTGTATCCTTTGACTTGAGTAATCAGCCACAGGGCATCATCCATGGTGAGGGGCGCAAGTCCAAAGGCCACATCCCTGAACAATTCCACGAATATCCCCCCCAGACCGAACATCACCACGGGGCCGAACTGGTTGTCACTGATGCCGCCGATGATCACCTCAAGGCCCTGAGGAGCCATCTCTTCCACAAGCACCCCTTCTGCTGATTCTATCCCGGACAGCTCACGAAAAGCCCTGTTCAATTCATCGGTATTCTTCACGTCAACCCTTACCCCGCCTACGTTGGATTTCGATATGATCTTCGAGGATGAGACCTTTGCCACAAGGGGATAGGTGAGATCGATCAGGTCGGGGATTCCCTCGTCAACCCTGAAAAATCTTCCCCTTGGCACTGAAAGTCCCATTTCCCGTAACACCTCTTTGACTTCGTGTTCAAGCAAGACAGCGCGTCCCCTGGTTTTTTCTCTGAAATCCCTGATGATCTCTGTTTCTCTCATAGGGTAAGTATACCACGCAGAGCTCGTCTATTAAAGAATGGATACAAAACACGAAAGTGAAAAATGTGATACTATTTTGATGTGAATTGATTGGTTTTTTGATTTAAGGTCCCCCGCCGTCCGTCCCATGATCTCCCAGCTCTCCATATTCCCTGTTTATCTCTCGTTGTCAATATATAATTAGTGAATTATTAATAATCATAAATTCAAGTAGACAAACATCAATTTATGTGGTAATGTCATGTCATAACATGCTATATGGAGATGTTATAAATGTCTTATGAGAATCAAGTAATTGCCTCCATGGACAACCCTGTGACCATCAATAAAAGATCTCCGATACCTGCCTACAACCAGTTGATAGACATTATTTACAATCAGATCAAGAATAGGGAGTTGCTGCCAAATGATATGGTACCTTCCGAAATAGAACTCTGCAAGAAGTATGGCATAAGCAGGACTACAGTAAGAGAGGCATTGAGAAGACTTACACGGGACGGTCTGTTGTATACAATTAGAGGTAAAGGAACCTTTATCGCGGAACCGAAGCTGGATCAAATCATGATAAAGATTCCAAACTTTTATGAAGATATGGCTGAACGGGGACTGAAACCCGATGTGAAGGTTTTGGACGTCAAAGTCATAAAAGCCACCAAATTAGTATCGGAAAAATTGATGGTCCCGTTGAACGAAGACGTTTTCCGGATAAAACGACTGTTCCTTGCTGATAACAAGCCATATGTTCTTGAAAGGAAATTCATCGTCTTCAAGGACTGCAAAATTCTCACTTCTTATAAAAAAAGAGATCTTTTAACTATTAAAGATCAATCTGTCTTTGATGTCTTGGCCGGTAAATGTCACATTTGTAACGAATACGCGCATGTGAGCATAGAAGCCACTACGATAAGAACTGATGAGGCGAAGTACTTGGATGTTCCCGTCGGTACTGTAGCCTTTTATGTTGATCTTGTTGCGTACAAAAAAGATGATACCCCATGTGGGTGGATAGCATCAATTAATCGTGGGGACCTCTATCGTTTTAAAACAAAGATCTATAATTATTCTCTGAGCACTTAGGTATATATTTTTTGATTATGAACTTGTCATTACAAGGTATTACAATTAATGGCTGCTCATATTTCGTGAGCTTAAAATCCAACAAGAAAGGAGGTGTCAGTGATGAAATTGCCGAAAGAAATCGTTGATGCGTTAAGGATTAAACAGCCTGATGATGTGATCGTTTATCTCACTACATGCAGTGTGGATGGAAAGTGCAACATCAGTCCCCAACCCTTCACTGATGTTTATGCAGATGAGTTTATCCTCATGCCCGATCTGTTCGCGGTAAAAACAAAAATCAACCTCAATGAAAACAGGGTTGGCGTTGTAACGATTGCTCATCCTGTCGAGGGGAAAGCATGGGCACTGAGAGGCCCCTGCGGTCATATTGAGTGGGGTCTTCCGGATAACTACGATTTCCAAGGGGTAAAGGCAGGGGATATTCTCAAAAAATGGGGTGAATGGTCCGAGAAGGAATCTTTCTCAGCCCTTCCACCCGATGTCAGGCCTCATGTGATAGCCCAGAGGGGAGTAATCGTCCTGAAGGCCGCAGATTGTCTCAGTGTTAATCTCGATGATTCGGGGAAAAAGATTATCTAAAAAAATGTGTTGCAACTGCGGTAAGAATGAGAGGGAAAGGAGGTGCAGAAATGAAACTTACGGATGAGATGAAAGATGCCCTGATGATTATTGGCGCAGGGGGGGCTGTTGTTCATTTTACAACTTGCAGTGCCGATGGTAAACCTAATACGGTTGGTGAACGGTTCGTTGCTGTATGGAAAGATGAATATATTTTGATAGCAGATATGTTTGCTCAAAAGACGAGATTGAACCTTATGGAAAATCCTGTAGGTGTTATTACGATAGCACATCCGGTTAAAGGGAGAACATGGGCGTTCCGGGGGCCGACTACAATGCTTCAGGAGGGACTTCCGCCTGATTTTGAGTTTCATGGGGCCAAGGCTAAAGATGTTTTGGATGAATGGGGTAACTGGGCCGAGAAAGAACCACCTTCGGAAGTCCCACCCGACATAAGACCTCCAAGGCTGGTACAAAGAGGCGTGATGTTCATGAAAGTGGATGAAGTCTACAGTTATAAAGCTGACGAAGCCGGCAAAAAAATCTTGTAGAAAGGAGGAAAGCGAAACATGGCTAAATTAACACCACGGATGAAAAATTGGCTTGAAGGGCTCGGTGCGCATATTGGAACTGCAACAAAAAAGGGGTTTCCGACAACCATAGTAGTCGATTCGGCCAAGGTGGAAGGTGACAACATCGTGAAGTTCCAATTGTCTGAGGCTCAGGTCGCTCAGGTCAAACAAAATATCTCCGAAAATCCACAGGTCGCTCTGGGGCCGGGGGGGTTAGGCAGTATCCGTGCGGCATATCAGTTTAAGGGTGTAGCAAGAATAGAGAGTACTACACTCGTAGTTGAAGTGAGGGAGATCTATTGTACAAAACCCGGTCCTGAAGCTGCGCTGAGGCTGGATACCTTGCCCTACGAAAACATCATAAAGTTTGAATCGACCCGCTGGAGGGACACAGGCCCGCCAAAATAGAGGTGACGACAAGAAAGGTAGCGGGATCGCTCCGTACGCTCTATTAACTCAGATGTAAAGAGAGGTGATAAGAATGGAAGAGTTTAAGAAGAAGGTTATATCAGGCTCTATTAATCCAAGATGGCCGAAACCAAGGGTCGTCAAATGGCTTGAGCTTGGGGCTATTCCTGCTATTGTCGGGATGTGGATTCCAGATTGGGCAGGACAATACATACATAAAATCTCCGGCACTGATTACCTATTCCCACCCTCCCTTGCTTTCCCACCTCTAGTAGTTTACATAGGCGCAATAATTCTCTGGAAGGCATGTTTGGAGGGGGTCAAGGATATGGGTTGGCACTACAATGGCGTCAAGATCTCAGGAACCCTGGCTGTGCTCTTTGCCGGATTGAGCGTTATCGCCCATTTCTTTATTCAACCTGGTTTGAATGTAGCCTTTGCCGTTACGATTTTGTGTATAGGCCTGGCTGCTTTTTTTGCCACTGGTTTTTTCTGGTTTACTATTGCGAAGGTTGCTGAAATAAGCACAGAGACAAGGACAGAAGTTACAAAATACGTTGTTTTGATATTGAATATATCAGCCCTCGCATTAGGGGCAGCAACGGTTCTTTCGATCCTTACAGGTTCTGGGATCTGGCCGATGCTTCTCCGCCTTACGGTAGCGACCTTTACAGTGGCCTTTCTGTTCTGTCGCTATGCAGTATACTGCTATAAAACTCAGAAATCTATTGGTGCGGCTTTTGTTAAGCCACCGGAAGAGCAGTTTTGGGTATAAATGGTATTTATGATCCCGTGAAGAAGGAGAATGAAAATGGAAAGGGAAATTACTGCGACCTTCAGGGCAGCTACTGCTAAACCCGATTACCTTACAACGGAAAAGTTTGATGCAATGCTCGGAGGCTGGGGCGTGTTCAATTTAGGGGTTTGGGCGGCTGCGAATGTTATTGCAAAGGAGATACAGAAAGGCAAGAAACTAAAGCTGGAAGTTACGAATGAGGCCTACACTGATGTGGATGAAATTGCAAAAAAAGCGGTAAAAAAACTGATGGAGTGTGGGGCAGACCCGGCTAATGCAGCCTTGTCTGCCGCTGCGCTTCTCTATTGGGCAGGGGTGAATGTGCAATGTGGCATCCCATGCCCGAATAGGAAATTAGGGGCAGTAACGAGAATGGCAGCCGGGATTCCTTCCGGTCGTGTCTCTTCTATCCCCACTGAAAAGCTTAATAATAAGGTTTCAGGATTTGCTGCAACGCTTGCCATATACCAGGCGTTGGAGAAGGAACATTTGGCGCCCTATGATTCAAAATTATTGCCATTAGGCATTGGGGGAAGTCCTTTTGTAGGGCATACTTCTATTGGTGAGGATCATCTCTTCCCAAAGTTGGGACAGAAACTCGCAAGGATAGGAACCCGGGCGATGATGAAGGCCTACGAATCCGCCGGTATGAAGCCGTGTCGGTGGATGTCAGCCCTTTTAGGGACAGCAGCTACATTGGAAATAATACATCCGGATGCCTACGTTGGCGAAGAATACGGGCAATTTCTTATAACGAGAACACCTGAAGTGGTTGCAACCGCTGCAGTTGAGGAAACAGGCATGCCCGAGGTAGTCCATATACGTGGGACCAATGAAGAACTCAAGACGGCCCGTCTTGTTGGAGATGTTGCCCTTATATTGAAGGATTCGGGAACTCCCACAGTCGTTGGAATGATTATGTTCAATGAGATTTTTTCGATTATTAAAGAGGGAGCAGCGGTAGGGTTTGGCAGGGCTGGAGGGCCTTTGTTACTCCCTCTCAACCATTGGGTCACCGCTCCTTCTCTGGCGCTGTATCTTCTGGGAAAAGGCGCTACTGAGGAAGAGATCATCCCTATTATCCGCGAATCCGCAAATGGGTTTTTCCAGAAAGAGGATGCGACGGTTGCAACGAATATACTTGCACGCAGGGCTGAGTTTGTAGAGAGGGGGCCTCTCACAGAAGCGATAATCAGGGCAACAGAACCGGGGATGACTAATGCTATCAGCAAAAGAACCGTGTATGCTTATCAACAGATGAAAAGCGGTAAGACACTCGCTGAACTGCTTGACAATGTTCAGAGGAAGCATATCGAAACTATTGCTGTTGCTGTTGCAGCAGCAATGAGTAAAACATTGAACAAAGACATTGAATATATAAAATTTAAGACCGTGAGACCTGGCGCAGGCCGACGCACTCATAAGTTTGCCCAAAGGCATTTTGCCTTTGATGCGTATATTGATGTAGAGGTGAAGGTGGATGGCAGAGTGTATGAGTGGGAAAACCTATTGGCAAAGGCAGCTCCGGAAGCCCTTTTAAAAGGCGACAAAGAGACTATGGACGCTTTAGCTGCTGTGGGTATGGCTGTCACAGAACTACTAAATTCAGGTGCTTGTTCAATGGATGTGGTAGTGTGTGCTTGCATGGCTGCTGCTATGGGGATGGATCCGAAGGAAGCTGCGGAGAAAGCGGCTGAGGTAGGCAACGTAATTATCGCAATGCCCTCACTGAGCCTTAAGAAAGCAACCCAATTAGCTTCGGATATAATGAAGGGGCTTGATTTTTGAGGAAGGGGAGGTTACACAAATAGTGGTGATATCGAAGGAGGATCACTTACGCAGGGTGACTGTGCTGGGTCAATATTGTTACCCGGAGCGCGCAGAGGAAACAATACGCCTGGTATTCTCGTGTTTAAAGTGTGTCCTCCCCGTGGAAGCCAGTGGAAGGATTCTTGAATTGCTGCCCGAACCGGTGAGAAGCATATGGGAAAGCACAACTCTTAGAAGAGAAATTGCTGATGGTGATGGTGTTACCCTGGCAAAGGAAATGGGTGGTTATCCGTACAAGGCTGCAGCAGAGAAAGCATTTGAGGTGGTGTTTGCGTCAATCAGGGAAATTATGGACGATGTGAAAATAAGAGAAATAATGGATTTGCTCCCGTCACCACTAGAGATACTTTTTGTGCGTTCTAAATCCTGCGCCCTTGATGGTTCGGCCGAGGATTTTCTTTGAAGGTAACTATTTGCTAGGTCTTAGCAATTCATAATTTTTGAAAGGCTGAATTATACTATGAAAGAAGCACAGCTTCTCTTTGCCCAGGTTGATCATGTATCAGGGGAGGTAACGGGTTTTGCTATAGGAAAGATAATGGAGCTTGGAGCTAATAATGTTCAGCTTATCCCTACCATCACCAAGAAGAATCGTCCAGGAAATATAATTATAATCGATTCAGACGCCGAACATGAAGGGGAGATTGCAAGATTCCTGGCAAGCGAACTCAAGATCTCCGGTTACCACAAGATCAACACCACTCACGTATTTCAGAAGGTATCTTTCCTTAAAAAACATCTTAACATTAAGGTAAATGGGGGAACAAGCTCGTTTCAATTTGAAGTTAAAATCATAGGAGATCCGTCAGAACCTTTATCTGTGGACATAGAACACGATTTTCTGGTTAACGTTCAAGAAATCCTAAATATCAACTTAAATTATTCCATCTCATTAAGTGAGCTGAGAACCCTTATTGAATCAAAGCTGAAAGAGTCTGGTGATGAAATTAGCGTAGAGATATAGACTTTCTAGGAGCTCTATATGGTAAAAAATTTTGAAGAAATATCAGCAAAAAAACTCTTACGTTTGAGAGAGGTTCTCTCTTCATTGGAAGCAATCTGCATCGCTTACTCAGGGGGTGTTGACAGCACTTTTCTCTTGAGGGTTTCTAAGGACGTTTTGGGAGAAAATGTCCTTGCTGTCACAGCGACTTCTCCCACGTATCCCCATCGTGAGCTTAATGAGGCAATTGAATCAGCGCAAAAAATTGGAGTAAGGCATTTACTCATATCTTCCAATGAACTCGACATTCCCGGTTTCTCTGAAAACACCACGAATCGTTGTTATTATTGCAAACATGATCTTTTTCAGAAGTTGAAGGCAGAGGCTGAAAAGTGCGGGATAAAAGCTATTGCCGATGGCTCTAACTATGATGATACAAAAGATTACAGGCCGGGGAGAAAGGCAGCAAAGGAATTAGGAGTGCGCAGCCCCCTTTGTGAGGCAGGGCTTACAAAAAACGAGATCCGTTATTTATCTAAGGAACTCGGACTTAACACATGGAACAAGCCCTCCCTTGCCTGCCTCTCCTCACGGATACCTTACCACGAAAAAATAACCGAAGAGAAATTAAAGCAGGTGGAAAAGGCAGAGGGCATACTCAGGGATATGGGATTTACTCAATTCAGGGTACGGCATCACAATGATATAGCAAGGCTGGAATTCATTCCCGATGAGATGTCCTTACTCAAGAACGCTGAAATACGATTATCAATTGACAGCGCGCTGAAAAGCCTCGGGTTCAAGTACGTTACTGTTGACCTGAAGGGCTATAGAACAGGTTCAATGAATGAGGTGTTAGAGATATATGAAAGAAGAGAATCTTAAGACACTTATAAAGAAGATCAAAACGGGTGAAATTGACGTGGAGAGCGCCCTGAAAAAACTTAAAACCTTGCCGTATGAAGACATAGGTTTTGCCAAGGTTGATAATCACCGTTCGCTAAGGCAAGGGGTTCCTGAGGTTGTATTTGGAGAGGGGAAAACCAAGGAACAGATTGTCCACATAATTGATGTTCTCGTTAAGGGGAGTAATGATGCAATTGTGACGCGCACAAACAAAGATGTATTTAAGTATGTAAGAAAGAAATTTAAAAAAGCTGCGTACAATGAACATGCCAGAATGATAGTTATAAAGAGGAGAAAAAACAATAAAGTCAACGAGGGATTAATTCTTGTAATATCTGCGGGAACATCCGATATACCTGTTGCGGAAGAGGCTGCTGTTGTGGCAGAGATCATGGGCAACAAGGTGAAGCGTCTTTATGATGTGGGAGTGGCCGGTGTACACAGACTGCTGGGAAACATCGATCTTATAATGTCTGCCACGGTATTAATAGTTGTGGCAGGCATGGAAGGAGCCCTACCGAGCGTTGTCGGAGGTCTTGTGGATAAGCCGGTCATCGCCGTTCCAACCAGCGTAGGGTACGGGGCAAATTTCGGTGGAATATCTGCCCTCCTGGGCATGTTGAACTCCTGTGCTCTTGGGGTTGCTGTAGTAAACATTGACAACGGCTTTGGCGCAGGATGCATTGCCAATTTAATTAACAGATTGAAACAATAAAAGGAGAGAAGAATAATTGAAAGGTATGTTATCCGGGGAATGATGACAGAAACAACGGAATTGAAAGTAGAGGAAATAAGGGCAGAGGCTGAAAAGGATATAGGATGCCCTGTTAACAAAGCGCTTTATTATATGACTGAATTTATCAATGGTCCGATGTGTGGGAGGTGTCTACCCTGCGCTCTCGGCAGTTACGAGGCAAGGGACAGGCTCAGGAATATAGTTGGGGGGAGGGGGACAGAAACTGATCTGTTTGTGCTGAGGCGTATAATGAATGAGATGAGAGAAGGCTCTCTCTGCAAAAAGGGCAAGGATACTGCAAGGTTTGTCGTTGATTGGATGTCCACCGGCGTTTATGAGAACCATATCGAAGGCAGATGCCCTGAGGCGGAATGTGTTGCATTAATAGAGTACAGGATAATCCCTGAGAAATGTCTTATGTGCGGAATATGTAAAGAGGCATGTAATTACAATGCCATCATTGGAGAAAAGAAGGAGCCTTATCTCTCAGGCTTCCCTCCGTTCGAGATTAAACAGAGGATGTGTGTGAAATGTGGAGACTGCGTAGATGCATGCCCCTATGGCGCGATAGAGATGAGAGGGAGGAAAGCCACAGTTGGGGTTTAGAAATAATTGAGGGAGCGCAGGATGCAAAATCAGATAATAATAAAGATAGACGGCAAAGAGGTAAAGGTTCAAAAAGGCATGAACCTCGTAGATGCTGCTGAGTCTGTGGGGATTCATATTCCGAATCTGTGCTATCTAAAAGGTATGAAGGGCATAGGCGCCTGTCGGATGTGTCTTGTTGAGATAGAGGGCATGAAGACCCCTGTGACTGCCTGTACCATGCAAGTGAAGGAGGGCATGAGCATATTGACCAATACAGAACGAGTTCAGGGGGTAAGGAAATTTGTTGTAGACCTTATTGTCTCGATGCATCCCCTGGACTGCATGACGTGCACAAAGGCGGGCATATGTAATCTCCAAAACTATGCCTACGAGTTCGAGATTAAGGAGTCCTCATTCTCGAGAAAGAAATTGGGGTTTCATATCGATGATGCAAATCCATTCATTAAGCTTGACCCTGATTATTGTATCCTTTGTAGCAGATGCATCAGAGTATGCAAACACCAGGGGACAAATGTCCTCGCATTCACGGGAAGGGGCGTTGGTTCAAAGATAATTGCAGGGGGCGATCAACCACTTCACGAATCGGATTGCACCTTCTGCGGCAGTTGCATTGATGTCTGCCCTGTAAATGCGATTCTCGAAGCCGACAGATGGCGTAAAGGCAGGGAATGGGACTATGAGAAGGTGAAGTCTGTATGTCTCCTCTGCGGTAACGGCTGCGACATAACAGTGAGTACGACGGAGGGAAGGGTTGCGAAGATAAATGCAGGCGCTCCTGAAGGCCTTTCTGAGAGATATATCTGTGCCTACGGGAGGTTTGGTTTTGACTGTATTGAGGCGGAAACGAGAGTTATTTCCCCCATGAAGAGGGTTAACAATGAACTTGTGGAGACCACATGGGAAGATGCCGTTGGGGTTGTGGCAGAGAAACTCATCATGGCAGGAAGGGATGCAGGATTCATAAGCACAGGGGGAATATTGAATGGGGACGCACTGGCTCTAAGAAAGTTTGCTGTCGATGTCGTCGGGACAGGGAACATTGATACCACGGTCAGCCTTTATGCTGACGAAGAATCCATGAACTCCGGCAATGCAGACCTCGAATCTGCCGACCTGATAATGATCGTGGGCCTCAATCCGAGCCAGTGGGAGAGGGTGCTTCCGGCTACGGATGCTATGGTGAGAAAAAGGGTTAATGATGGCGCAAGACTTATAGTGATAAATTCCTGGAATACAAAGATTTCCAGTATCGCAACTATTACTCTCAGAGATGATGAGGCATCCGTGCTTTCATCAATAGCAAAGGCGTTGATCTCGAAGGGATTCAGGGGCGGTAAAAGTATGGAAGATGCGGTAAAAAGGGCAGAGGTTTCTGAAGACATGGAAAAAGCCGCTTCTCTCTATGCAGAGGCAAAAAATCCTATTATCTTCTCATCACCTTCACTCTATGGCGCAGCAGCCAATCTTACTCTAATGAAAGGTGTTGCCGTTGCGGTTCCGCCAGAAAGTAATGCAAAAGG
>JAMCQB010000079.1 GCA_023382175.1 Nitrospirota bacterium
ATCACTTGGCCCGGAGGGACTCTTACCATGTCTATGAATGCCAATTCTGCCGTCAAACATAAACTATTACTTTATCTTGATCGTCTTCAACGTGCAGCATGATCGGTTTTTTATGCAACGTTAAGGTAAATACAATCGAGCAGGCTATTAGGATAACTGGGAGAAAAGACATCTATTGTGTAATAGGGGGTTTTCATCTCATAGGCCCAGGTGAGGCCAAGATTGCAAGGACTATAAATGAGTTTAGGCGGCTTAATGTACAAAAGATTGTTCCTCTTCACTGTACCGGATTTGAGGCAATAAAGAGGATGTCCGTAGAAATGCCTGAGGAGTTTGAATACGGGACTGCGGGATGTAGGATATTTTTTCCAAACATCCCCACCTCATCGGTCTCAACCTGAAGTAGGGAAAAGTGAGCTGTTTTGTGGTACACTCTGTCATATAGTCAACTTTTTTTCTAATGTGGGTTAGCGATTGTAAGTGGCAACCCCGATCTGACCTCGATTTTGCGAACTTGGGGTACTCCGCAACCAAAGGAACACACAAGCTGCTTATTTCACAAAGCGATATTCTGGCAGTCAATGCCTTCTAAGACTTCACTACGGCAGGAGTTATCTTCGACGATCCAAAAGAGAGATCTGAAAGAATTTTACTTCAGGCCCACGCGAAAGCGGTAGTTCTGGTAACTGAAGATAACCCCCTCGGAGGTTATTTCCTCTAACTTGAGTCCTGCGGTCAGGAATTGACCTTCCCTCAGTATCTGCCCGTTGATCCTCACCAGACGGGAAGGCGCATCACCGGTGTACAGATGGGTAGAAATCGCAAAGGCAGGCAGGCCCTGCTGTATCGACACCGGGAGTTCCTGAAGGTTGTAGAGCTTATTTTTCACCGGAGCAGGGAGAGCAACGGCCTGGGATGCCGCATCGGACTGCTTCAATGCCGGTGTCTGCTGCTGCGGGATCGCAGATACCTCGGAAGGACCCTTGTCATTCGTCGCCGCCCTGTCTTCTTTGTTTTTCCTGGTGCTTGTGAGCACTTGCTCGTGCTCCGGCTTCCGGACGACATCCACCTTGGGCGCATTCGTTATCGCGGCAGGGATATTGGGTTTGGGCACAGCGCTCTTCTCCTGAGCGGAACTTGGCGCCGGTTCGCTCGCATTCGATACTGTAGATGCCGGAGTCGCAACTGATAATCCTGTATCGGCTGAACGGTTCCCTTGATCAGGGGCCTTTGCAGTATATTGTTGAGTTGCAGTTGGTTGCGTAGCGACGGGCGGCTTGCTTGAATGCCATGTCATCCACCATGCCAGCACGCCGGCGTTCAGGATCAACGCTCCCGCGATGAGATAAGGCCAAAAGGCGCGCCTTTTTGGTCCCTCTCCCGCGACATCCTGCGCTGTCATCAGATCCGGAACAGCGCCTCTTTGCCGCTCCTTTTCCGATTTCCTCAGCGCATCGAGAATATAAGACATCTCTATTTCTCCTTTTTCTTACCGGATAACAGCGGCTCATCACTGCCCGCTGCGGTGTTCAGATGGATTATGGTTTGGGGTCCAACCACCCCATCAGGCTTTAATCCTTTTGAGAGCTGAAATTTCTTCACCTGAAAGACAAGAGCGTTATCAAAAACAGGGTTTTTCCGCTGCTGAATTTTCTGTCCGTTGATGAGCGCCAGCTGCTTCTCAAGCCATTGAACCTCAGTTCCCTTGATGCCGGGATTGATGTCTCCCTGATATTTCGGCGGCGTTCGCCAGAGCAGGGTATAATCGCCCATCCAGTGCCCTTCGATCTCCTTGACATCAACCTTCTTCGTTTTGTTTCCCAGCACAAAGGTGGCGGTTTGCCCCTCAAGCGCTGTCAGAGTTGCATAAAATTCCTTGCCCTGGTCGTCAAAGAGCTTCAACACTGCCGGCCTGTTCAGCTGAAGGAGCCTGCTCAAACCGGATGGCGTATCCAGACATCCCAGTCCGCTGGCCTTTGCCTCCTGGCAGGGGGTGAGGTTTTTCTTCGTCGTATAGGGGATATCCCATTGCCGGAAAAGCTCCTGATATGCCATCTCCCTGCTGAGGTGAACCGGCTGGTCAGAGGGCCACTGCAATGTATCCAATTTTGGAGGCTCCGGCACAGCACTACCCTTTGGCAGAGCAGTCAGAGTTTCCGGAGGCAGTGGCACAGTCTGCAATCGGTTATTATAAAAGGTTGCCGCCAGAGCAACGGCAGAGATCATGAGCATCAGGCCTGCCAATGCCCATCTTATCTTTGTTCTTGGATGTCCCTGAACTTCAGATTCCCCGAATACTTCCCGGGCAGCTTTGGTCAGGGTGGATTTGTCAACCCGGTACTGGCCCTGAACATATGCCCCCAACAGGGCCCGGTCACAAATCACATTAATCAGCCTCGGGATACCACCGCTTAAGCGGAACAGTTTGTCCATAGTGGCAGGGGGAAACAATCTGGTGTGGACTCCGGCCACGGCGAGGCGGTGGCTCACATACTCGGCCACCTCTTTTCTTGACAACGCACCAAGATGATACCGGGCCGTGATACGCTGAGCCAGTTGCCGCATTTCAGGGTTTGCCAGCTGGTTCTGGAGTTCCGGCTGACCCACCAGGATGATCTGGAGAAGTTTGCGCTCATTTGTCTCGAGGTTTGTAAGCAGGCGCAGCTGTTCCAGTACGTCAGCGCTGAGGTTCTGAGCCTCTTCGATGATAAGCACGGTTCTGCGGCCTCTGGCATGGGCGTCAAGGAGGCATGCATTGATGCGGTCCACAAAAACTTTAACGCTGGTGTATATCTCAGGATAACGGATGCCCAGCTCGTCACAAAGGGTGGCCAGCAGCTCCTCGACACTCAACTTCGGATTGAGGACAAAGGCGACATCGGTGTTTTCGGGCAACTGTTCCAGGAGACAGCGGCAGACCGTGGTCTTTCCCGTTCCCACCTCGCCGGTGAGCAGGACAAAGCCGCCGTCGCTGTTGATCCCGTAGAGCAGATGAGCCAGCGCCTCCCGGTGCTTATGGCTCATGTAGAGATAACGGGGATCAGGGGCGATGGAAAAAGGCAGTTCCTTCAGACCGAAATATTCTTTATACATGGCTAAGAAAACCGCTATTATTGGTTATTCTAAATACTAATACAAGAGGAGAAAAAATTACAATTGTTTTTTCCTGTTGTTTTTTCCTGCCCCGGGGATGAGTGCCCTGTCTTCAGGGGAGATCTCTAAATTCTCCATAAGGATTACCCAATATAAAAAATCCCTCCTTACCTCCCTTTGCCAAGGGGAGGATGGGTGGGGTTAAAGGGGCGAGGGGAGATTTTCAGATAAATGTCTATTCAATTATGCAGTAAAATACCGTTATGCAGGGGAATACTGCATTTGCTCTCAACGTGGCTGAATACATCCTCCGGACACTGACAACCCAGGGCTTGCCTCACAAAGGATTTTATATTTTCCATAACAGTAATCTACGCTCTTGTCCCTGCCGGTTAAGGCCGCAGCAGCAGGGCAGTCAGCCCCCTTACCGCTCTTTCGGGCGAGGAATAAACAGGGATGCGGGCCTTTTCGAGAAGGGTGATGATTCTATTCGATACTCCGTCTGTCGGGATATGAAAGACTAACGGTTTAGGGACGGTTTTTCTGAAATGCTTCATCAGTTCCCCAAGCCTTTCCGTAATTCCCAGGACATTGGGCAGGGCTATGATGACAAACCCGTCGTAGTCGTCCTTTAATTCATTCAGCACAGTGAGAAAGTCGTCATCCTTTACCTGTGCCGTGAGATCAATGGGGTTATGGAGCACATAAAAATTCGGGAATACCCCCCTGAGGCGGTTCATTTTTTCATCGGAAACTGTACCCACATCCAGACCCTGTCTCATGCACTCATCAGCGGCAAGGACTCCGGAGCCTCCGCCGTTTGTTACAATGCAGACGCGGTTGCCAATCCCCCCTGCAGCCGGAGAAGGTTTCCCTGACGTTCCCTGATACGAAAGGGCCTTTGTTGCATCCATCAACCCATCGAAATCCCTTGCCTCCCGAATCCGGAACTGCTTCAGGATCGAGTGGAAGACCTCGTATCTTCCTGCAAGCCTCCCTGTATGGGAGAAGGCAGCAGCAGAGCCGCTGGCGCCTTTGCCGGATTTCAGGACGATGAGGGACTTCTTCTCTGACAATGCCCGCGCTCTCTCCACGAACTTCCTTCCGTCATCCAGTGATTCGATATAGGAGACCACGACATCAGATTCCTTGTCCTGAAGAAAATATTCGTACAGATCAGACTCATCGATATCCACTGCATTCCCGTACCCCACAGCCTTTGATATGCCCGTGTTCGAAACCCTGATCGCTTCAAAGAGAGATGCCATGATGGCGCCGCTCTGGGACAGGATGGCCACATTCCCCTTCCGGGGCCTCTTCATCCGTTCAGGGGTGATAAAGAAGGTATCAAGCCTGTTGCCGGGATAAAAAACTCCCATGCAGTTCGGTCCCAGAAGCCGTATGCCCGCTTCTTTTGCAATTCCTTTCACCTCGGACTGGAGCTCATGCTCTCCGATCTCGGCAAAGCCCGAACTCACGACAATGGCACATTTCACCTTGCCCGCAAGTTCCTTCAGGATTTCAGGCACTTCGGAAGCGGGTCTCATGATGATCCCGAGGTCAGCGGAGTCGGGTATCTCCCCAACCGTACGATATGCCTTCACTCCCATGAGTTCATCATACTTCGGATTTACGGGATAGACTTTTCCCCTGAAGGTAAGAAGGTTTTTCAGCACAACGCCGCCCAGCTTAATCCCGGTGTGGGCGGCGCCGATGAGGACGATGGACGCGGGGTTAAAGAGATAATCCAGAGAACTCATGCGCTTTCAATGAATAAGAGAGCAGGGTCCTCAATATAATTGACGATTCTCGTAAGGAACTTCGTTGCTTCGACTCCGTCCGTCACCCTGTGGTCAAAGGTCAGGGAAAGGGGCAGGATTCTCCTGATAACGATCTGATTGTCTTTGACCCACGGTTTTTCCGAAATCTTTCCCGTTCCCAGTATCGCCACATCAGGATAGTTGATGATGGGGGTGGCAAAGGTCCCGCCGAAGTGTCCGTAGTTGGTGATGGTGAAGGTGCTTCCCCTCATCTCTTCCAGCTTGATCTTTCTGTCCCGGGCCTTTTGGCTCAAATCCTGAAGTTCTACCGCAAGTTCATGGATCGTCTTTCTCACTGCCTCCCTTATTACCGGTACCATGAGGCCGTCCGGGGTGTCCACGGCAACCCCGATGTTGAAGTATTTCTTAATGACTATCTCCTCCCGTTCCTCATCAACCGAAGCATTCAGCATGGGATGATCGGTGAGAGCATGATATACCGCCTTAATGAAGAAAGGCATAAAGGTCAGATGGACGCCCTTTTCCTGGAGCCCTTTCTTTTCTTTCTCGCGGAGGTTCCATAGTTCAGTAATATCGGCCTCCTCCATCCCGGTGACAAAGGCGGTGGTCTTCTGGGAAAGGATAAGGTTCTTCGCGATGGTTCTTCTCACGCCTCTCAAGGGTATTCTCTCAACGGGACCATACTGGTCCTCAGCTTTTTTCTCCTGCGGAGATGCTTTCATTACATCCTCTTTTGTGATGCTTCCTCCGGGGCCCGAGCCTTTCACTGATTCGAGATTGACCCCGAGGTCTTTTGCCAGCGCCCTCACCGCAGGGGTCGCAAGAATCTCCTCTTCCTTGTCGGGCAGAACTCCCACCACAGAAACGGATTTCGGCCTTTCTTCCCTCTTTGATTTTTCCTCCTTTGCCGCAGCCTCACCTTCAAGGGCGATGGTCATCAATACCTCTCCCACCTTGACGATCTCTCCCACTTCCCTGTGGATTTTCACTACTTTTCCCTTTTTGGGGGAAGGCACCTCCACCACTGCCTTGTCCGTCTCTATCTCCAGAACCGTCTGGTGCTCTTCAACAGCGTCGCCTTCCTTGATGACCCATTTCCTTATCTCCCCCTCTGTTGTTCCCTCGCCTAAATCCGGCAACACAAAGTCAAACGGCATGGCGCCTCCCCATAGAGCATTCTGTTATGATTGCTGACCTCGTCCTCGCAGTTCTTAGGTAAAGGATAGCATGCGAGGGAAGTGCAGTCAATCATCGCCCACTATTCCGGAAGGCGAGGTCTCCAGACCGGGGGAACAAGGTTTTTTCGAGGAGATGCTATAATGAGGCCAGGGAGAATGGGGGAGGAAAGAGGTGAAAAAAAAGTCTAAAGAGCCCTTTGTCCCTGCCGAAAGGCATGAGACAGTCCGTCAGGAAATTACGGCGATCCTCAGCGGTCAGCCCCTCTCGCCCAGGGATATATCCGCTGCGGTGCACATTTCGGTGAAGGAAGTATATGAGCACCTCGAACATATCCAAAAGTCTCTGAACAAGCAAGAACATCACCTCACCATAACGCCGGCGGAGTGCAAGAAATGCGGTTTCATTTTCAAAAAAAGGGGGAAGCTGAAAAAACCGGGGAAATGTCCGGTCTGCAGGAGCGAGTCTATAGAAGAGCCGCTTTTCTCCCTCAGGGAAGAAGGGCGAAACCATTAGCCATTGCCGGGGAAACTGGGCATAATGGTTTTAGACTGAGGAGGGAACCCCCGACCCCATGATGCGTGCATGGAACATATAGAGAAAACCTCTTTATTTATTATTCCTTTGCATGGTTCTTCTTTCCCTTGTCGCATCGGCGCATTTCCAGGCCGGCGCCTCACCTCTTCAGAAGAGTTTCCTCTGGAAAGTCCCACAGAATATCCCCTTTTCTTCAGGAGTTCGGGAATTCCTCTCTTCCCCACCGGATGACCGGCCCCCACCTGGGAGTTTATGAGATAAACAAATTGCTGCTTGAGGAACTCATCGAGAAAAGACCTGAGATTCTGAGCCAGATGAATGAAATATATGTAGAGAGAGTAAAGGATACCATACGGAAGGTGAAATCAAACTAGAACTTTCACGAGCGGGGGGCCGGACATGAGAAGGCAAGCACGATTTATCTGAGTCCCAGCTTTTTTAGGATGGTCCCGAGGAATCTGTTGGCGGGGTTGCTCCTTTTCAGGAATGAGATCACCGGTGGTTTTCTGGTACCCAGTTTGTTCAGTTCGTCGATGATTTTCTGGTCTTTTTCACGGCTCAACCCCTCCCTGAAGGTGCGGATGGCGTCATCTGTTTTCCCGGCATAGAGGTAGACCTTCCCCAGATTGAGATAATGGACCGGGTTTTGCGGTTCCCTCGCCTTTGCCTTTTCACAGAGCGTGACAGCGAGCTGGAACTGTCCCCGTTCCTTTGCGATGCAGAGGGCCAGGTAAGAGCAGTAGGCAGGTTTCTCATCTCTCTGGACAGCCTTCTCAAAAAGGGCAAGGGCGGCAAGGGTATCCTCTTGGGCAAGGGCCTTTAACCCGCTGGTGAAGAACTTCTCTGCCTCAGTCTCCGGCATGTAATCATTCCACCTGCATCAATACTGCATAATGTCGGTAAGGGCTTTTCTTATCCTCTCCACGGTGGGCATATAATGGTCCTCAAGTTTCGGAAGGGGGAGGACCACATCATAGCTTGCGATCCGCGCTATGGGGGCCCTGAGAGAGAGCATGGCATTTTCTGCGATGGCGGCCGCGAGTTCCGAGGCAAAACTTCCTACCTTCGGCGCCTCATTGACGATTACGACCCTCCCGGTCTTTTTCACCGACCCGAGGATCGTTTCTTCATCGTAGGGGTTGAGGGTCATCAGGTCAATCACCTCTGCGTCAAACCCTTCCACTGCCTCCAGGGCCCTGTGCAGCATGAACCCCCAGGAGATTACGGTCACATCCTTTCCTTCCTGGACTATCCGCGCCTTTTCCAGGGGCACGGTGTATTCTCCTTCAGGCACGTCCTCCTTCACCAGACGGTAGAGCCTTGTGGATTCCAGGAAGATCACAGGGTCAGGGTCTCTGATGGACGACAGCAGAAGCCCCTTTGCATAGTAGGGCGATGAAGGCATCACGACCTTCAAGCCCGGCATGTGGCAGAAGAGCGCCTCATTGCTTTCAGAGTGGTGCTCAGGAGCTTTTATGCCCGCGCCATAGGGCGTCCGTATGACAAGGGGACCCGTGTATCTTCCCCTTGAGCGAGAGCGTATCCTTGCAGCATGGTTTGATATCTGGTCCACGGCGGGATAAATGAACCCCTCAAACTGTATCTCGGCAATAGGTTTTAAACCGTACGCCGCCATGCCTATTGCAGCGCCGACGATGACCGACTCAGCAAGGGGGGTATCAACGACGCGCTCCGGCCCGAACTGGTCGAGGAGGCCTTCGGTAATCCTGAACACCCCGCCGTCTCTCCCCACGTCTTCACCGAGGATGATCACATCCTTATCCCTCTGCATCTCTTCTTTCAGGGCAAGGTTAATTGCCTGTACCATGTTCATTTTTCTGGAGTTCTGGGGCATATCAGAAATCCCTTATCTCTTTCTGCTGTCTTTGCGAAAGCTTTTCGTATGTGTTGGTGAACATATCCCGGGGGTCGGGTGGTGCTATGGATTCCGCCTTCTTTTCCGCTTCATCCACAGCAGCCTTTGCTTTTGCTTCCACATCTTCCTGATACTGCTCAGACCAGAGTCCCTTCTTCTCCATGAACAGCTTCAGCCTCAGGATCGGGTCTTTTTCTTTCCAGGGCTCCACCTCTTCTTTTGTCCTGTACCGTGATGCGTCATCAGCAGTGGTGTGGTCCAACATCCTGTAGGTGAAGCATTCGATGAGAGTCGGGCCGTTGCCCTGCTTCGCTTTGTCCAGGGCATCTTTTGTTGCCTTGTACACCGCAAAAATATCATTGCCGTCCACCTGCACGCCCTCGAAGCCGTAAGCATATGCTTTCTGCGCAATGGTTTTTGCAGCGGTCTGTTTCTCCCTGGGCATCGAGATGGCCCACTGGTTATTCTGGCAGATAAAGACAACAGGCAGCTTGAATACGCCGGCGAAATTGAGCCCTTCGTGAAAGTCGCCTTCGGACGTGCCGCCGTCGCCGAAATAGGCAACCACGCCGATCCGGTCTCCCCTGTACTTTGCCGCCATGGCAGCTCCCACCGCATGGGGGACATGGCTTGCCACAGGGATGCAGACAGGGAAGATGTTTCTGTCCCTTGCAGTGATGAGACCCCTTTCATCCCCTGACCAGTACTGCAGGATCATATGGGGCGGATGGCCGAAGGCAATATAAACGCCGTTCTCCCTGAAGGAGGGGAATATCCAGTCGGCCTTTTCCAGGGCGAGGGCGCTTCCGATCTGTGACGCTTCCTGTCCCTGGATAGGGGCATATGTGCCGATCCTTCCTTCCCTCTGGAGGTTTAAGGCGCGCTGGTCAAAGGTCCTCGCCAGGACCATCACCTCATACATCCGCTTTATCCCGTCATCCGTGAGGGAAGGCATAAGGGACTCATCCGCGTTCCCTTTCTCATCGAGAATATCGAGACGCTTTACGTTAAAGGATTCTATGATTTTTTCCGGCATCATTAAAAGGATAGCATGCAAAATATGAACAGTCAATTCTTTGTCAGGGGCGATGAGAGCCGAGGTGTTCCGGCTTCTCATTGCGGGGGTTTTGTGCAATAATGGAAGCAAAAAGAAGCAAGGAAAAAATTTTCATAACTTCATCAAGTACCAGGGAGGTATAATGATCTTAGGGTTTTTGGGTAAATACCGGGACTTTGGACTTTTAGTCCTCCGCGTTGGACTGGGCGCCATGTTCCTCTGGCATGGGGCACCCAAGCTCCTGGGGGGGCCGGAGAAGTGGGAGAAACTGGGCGCTGCCATGTCCCATGTGGGGGTCCATGCCGTGCCGGTATTCTGGGGGTTCATGGCAGGGTTTTCAGAATTCTTCGGGGGCCTCGGCCTTATCCTGGGTCTCTTCTTCAGGCCGGCCTGTATCCTGCTCACCACGACCATGGCTGTTGCTGCCTCTATGCATCTCGGAAAAGGGGAGGGGCTGCAGGCAGCTTCCCATGCCATCGAAGACGGAATAGTCTTCCTGAGTTTGCTCTTCATTGGCCCGGGGAAGTACAGTATTGATAAGAAATGAATTCAAAAATCCCCCTTTTCTCTTCTCGGCGAGTTGTCCGAGGCGACCAAAGGGGGAATGTGATCCTCTTTGAAAATCCCCCCTTTAATAAAGGGGGGTGAGGGAGGATTATAAGGCAGACTTTCGGGACAAAATATTTTATGATTTACTTCGGATTGTGTTCATGGGCGGAAAAGACCCTCATCCAGAGCAAGGAGTTTTATCCCAGAGGGGTGGATAGAGCGGAAAAGAAAGAGAGGATATTCCCTGATACCGTATATTGATTACAGCCTCTGCACAGGATGCGGCGCGTGCGCTGAACTCTTTCCCTTATTCTTCATGATGAGGGATGAAAAGGCCTGGGTGATAAACCATGAAAAGTTCGTATTGGAAGAACACAAAGGTGTTGTCTATGCCTGCCCCTTCGGCGCGATAACAATTGAATGATTACATGAGAGGTTTCTTCTTGTAACGCGCACCTTTAAAACTTGCTATAATTTCAATAATAGAAGAAGCAATCTGTAGGTTAATGGATCTTTTTTTCAAGGAGGAGCATATGAAAGAAGAAAGGATAGGTGTAATAAGCCATTACTATTCGCACCTGGGGGTGGCAGCGATAGTCCTGGAGGGTAAGCTGGTAGTGGGTGACACTATTCACATCAAGGGCCATACCTCTGATTTCATTCAGAAAGTAGAGTCCATCCAGCTCGAACATAAGGATATTAACCTGGCGGAGAAAGGTGCCGATATCGGCCTCAAGGTAAAGGAACATGCACGGGAGCATGACGTGGTCTATAGGATGGTGGAAGAGTGAATTTTCTTGAAATAAACTTTTTCTTATGAGCCTGCCAAAGAGAATACTTGGCCGGACCGGCATTGAAGTGACGATCCTCGGCCTTGGAGGGGAGGGGATACTGAGGACGTACGGCTACGGGAAGGAAGCCTATCAGCTCATTAATAAAGCCGTGGACCTGGGAATTAATTATCTCGAATCTGCCCGAGCATATTCAGGGAGCGAATCCTATTACGGCAATGCATTAAAGGAGAGAAGAAAAGATATTTTCTTTGCGAGCAAATCCCACGCAAGGGATAAGAAAGGCGCTCTGCATCATCTCCACGAGACGCTGAAGAACTTGAAAACCGACTACCTGAATCTGTGGCAGGTTCACGATGTGAGAACAGAAGAGGATATTGGGGAGATATTCGGTCCTCGTGGTGCTCTGGAGGCATTCGCTGAGGCAAGGGACAAGGGTCTCGCAAGGTTTATCGGCGTCACAGGCCATCACGACCCTTCAATAATAAGACGATGCATCGAGAAATTCGATTTCGATACGGTGCTCATACCGGTGAATCCTGCGGAGCCAAAATACAAGAGTTTTATTCATGAGGTGATTCCCGTGGCCAACAAGAAAGGAATGGGGATTATCGGCATGAAGGTCTATTTCAGGGGGCTTGCCGCAAGGTTACCGGGCTTTGCGTCACTGGAAGCCTTTTACCGCTTTGCCCTCTCTCGGCCTATAACGACTGCGGTCATCGGCTGTGACAGCGTTGAGCAGCTTGAGGAAAATGTGAGGTTTGCAGGCTCATTCGAGCCTATGACCGGAGAAGAGCAGAAGGAGTTGGTCGATTCGGTCTCGCCCTACGCCCGGCAGCTCATGTACTATAAGCCGTAACATGTTGAGACGGAAAGAAGGGGTTCTCACAGAAAGTCCGCACTAATAGGAAATAAGTTCTACACGAGACTTACAATCGGAAATCTTTAGAAAGGGGGGAACACCTGTCCGAGCAATGGAGGATTATGTTGGTGACTGGTTCATCCCCACGCATGTGGGGAACACACTTCTCATAACCGCCTGAATTAAAAGTCAGTTTTCAAAGAACAAAAACCTACCAACAAAAACTTACTGAAAAGTCGATTCATTTCCTTCATCAGTTTCCGGTAAAAACGACACCAATTTTATTCCATCCATTTCGACAGGCTCCCGACGATTGTTGCCCCAGGTGAGGAAGTCAAAACCGGATTCCGTATTGGTGCCCCAGACCATTACTGCGTTGCCTTCGCCACATCCTTTGATTACCGTATCCCAGAGCATCTCCCTCACTCTGCGGGAAACATGACCGACATATACCCCGGCTCTCACCTCAAGCAACCATATCGCCAGACGCCCGCGTAGCCGCAGTGGAACATTCTCAACCACGATGGCCAGCATCGCCTATGCCCTCCTTATTTGGAATTGCGGGTGCCACGGACTCTTCGGGAGGCTTGGGCCTCTCCATCTCTCCGGCTGCGAGAATCTCTTCAATCGAAGGGATGATTCGGTGGAGCAGTCTTGTCTGCCTGAAAACGTCCCGGCAGGCCAGCCTCACCTCACGCTCGGGCTCCTTCGGATTCTTCGACACGATGCGAAAGGCAACCGGCACTACCGTTTCGAACTTGAAAATGTCAGCGATGTCATAGACAAAGGATTGCGGTTTGCCTGTGTGGATAAATCCGACAGCCGGCGCATATCCAGCAGCCAGAATCGCCGCCTCACAGATGCCATACAGACATGCAGTCGCAGAGCTTAGACACTTATTGGCAATATCGCCGCTTCCCCAGTCGTCGTAGTCATAGTTACGGGTCTTCCACGCCACGCCGTATTGCTTCCCGATAAGTTCATACATCTTGCGCACCCTTACGCCCTCGATGCCCCGTAATTGTTCCACACTGCGCCTTTCAGGAGGCTTCTCCTTGAAACGCATCTCATACATCTTCCGGACGACCTTCAAACGTGCCTCATCGTCCAGCGCAAGCTTCGCTTGATAAAGAAGACGGTCCGCCCGCGCTCCTCCCGGCTGGCCCGAGGCATAAAGTCTTACCCCCGCTTCGCCGATCCAAACAAGCAAAGTTCCGACTCTCGACGCAAGAGTGACGGCAGCATGAGACACGCGTGTTCCCGGCTCAAGCATCAGACAGGCGACTCCGCCGATGGGGATATGCGTGCGCACGCCGTTCTTATCGACGACGACAAAGGCACCGTCAAGCACGTCAAGGTGGCCTTTTTCAAGGAAGACCACAGAAATTCGATCCTTAATGGGGATAGGCTTCAAAGGAGGAAGGATTGGTTCCACAGTTATTTCTTCCTCTCCAACCTCTTCCGGCTCTCCGGTTCGGTCAGGTAGTTCTCGCGTGAAACGACCCTTGAGATTGTCCCGCATAAATTCAATATCGCGCTGTGCGGTTCTTTGGGAAAGCTCGAACTCTTCGGCAAGATGCACAGAATTCGGATGCCTGCCGGCCTTGACTCGTCCGTGAAACCACAGGAATCTTTCGTACTTAAGTCTATCCCCCATCCCTAATCCAACGAAAATTACAGATAGAACTCTCCGGTAAAAAAATCATACCTCTTTCCCCTTTAAAAGACAAGAACTCTTTCAATATCAAGGATGAGGTGATCCAAGGGAATCCCATTTTTTCTGGATCGTCGTATCGTCATTATCCAGAAAAGAGTAATTCAACCGAGTAGTTGAGGAAGAGTACTATCGGAAATCAACCTCCTTGGTGAGATGTCTGAGTTGCGGAGTATCAGGTGCACA
>JAMCQB010000161.1 GCA_023382175.1 Nitrospirota bacterium
GGTGACGCAGTTACGTTTGGTTACAGGCCGGAGAGCGTATGCCTGGGGGGGACTTTCACCCCTCTGACCTCGCACACTCTCAGGCGCACTCATGCCGGGCTTGACCCGGAATCCATCTCCTTGGTATAGCATAGTTCCCTGCTTTCGCGGGGACGACGTCTGGATTCCCGCCTTCGCGGGAATGACACAACAGGGTAACCCTGTGGCAAGACCACCGGAATATCAAGTTCAGACCCGGCTCGAATGGTATAATGAACTTTATGGATGTCGTGACCGCAAGGGTCCTCACAAAGGATTACGGTTCCCTGAGGGCCGTGGATGCCATAGATTTCGCTATTGCCAAAGGGGAATGTTTCGGCTTTCTCGGACCCAATGGCGCGGGGAAGACAACGGTCATGCGCATCATCTACTGTTTCATGCCGCCCACATCAGGAGAGGTGAAGGTATTCGGCATGAACGTCGCCGAGAGGCCCAGTGACATAAAGAGAAGGATAGGGGTCATGCCCCAGGAGGACAACCTCGACCCGGACCTCACCGTCTTCGAAAATCTCATCGTCTACGCCCGGTATTTTGACACCCCCAAGAAGGTCTCTTCAGGTCTCGCATCGGAACTCCTGGGATTCGTGGACCTCCAGGGAAAGGCCGATGTGAAGATCGGCAACCTCTCGGGAGGAATGAAGCGGAGGCTCATCCTCGCCAGGTCCCTGATAAACAATCCTGAACTGCTGGTCCTTGACGAACCCACCACCGGACTTGATCCCCATAGCAGGCACGCTGTCTGGGACAAGCTGAACCTTCTCAAGGCAAAGGGGGCCACCCTCATCCTCACCACACACTACATGGAAGAGGCCGAAAAACTTTGCGACAGGGTAGCCATAATGGACAGAGGTAAGATCTTGACCATCGATTCACCGGGACGCCTGATGCAAATGCACGGTGGAAATCTTGAAGATGTCTATCTCAAGCTGACGGGCCTGCGACTCTTGGAGGGGGCGCGTCTTGAATCTTAAGAGGGCATTCAGGGTCTGGCAGCGGAATTTTACGGTCTATACCAAGCTCTACAAATCGAGCATAGCCCTGAATTTTGTGGAGCCGGCCCTTTACCTTGCTGCCCTGGGCCTGGGGCTCGGCGCCTTCGTGAAAGAGATCAACGGCGCGCCGTACATAAATTTTATCGCTCCCGGAATCATCGCCTCCTCTTCCATGTTCGCCGCGACCTATGAATGCACCTACGGAACCTATGTGAGGATGACCTTTCAGAAGACCTTCGACGCCATCCTTGCAACGCCGGTGAACATTGACGACCTTGTTGCGGGCGAGCTGATGTGGGGAGCCACAAAGAGTATGCTCTACGGCACCATTATCATGATCGTGATATCCCTCTTCGGACTGGTGGATTCCTCCATGATCATCCTCGCCATCCCCGTCCTCTTCCTCAGCGGTCTGATCTTTGCCGAGGTTTCTGTTATTGCAGTGGCCACTGTGCCGGGGATAGACACCTTCAATTATTTCTACACCCTCCTCATGACCCCCATGTTTCTCTTTTCCGGGATCTTCTTTCCCCTCACGAGTCTGCCTCCTCTCGTAACGAAGATCGCGTTCTTTACGCCCCTCTACCATCTCGTGAATATCTGCAGATCATTTTCATCAGGAAAGATATCTGTCAGTGTTTGGGATATTGTCTGGATTTTTGTTGTTGCGATGATCCTTGCTCCTTATCCCTTCAGGCTCATGAGAAGACGTATCATAAAGTGACATGTTCATACAAACCGGTTGGCATGAAGAAGGACGAAGTTCGGCCTCCTCATGTCACCCTGAATTCATTTCAGGGTCTAATTAGAGATGCTGAAACGAGTTCAGCATGACAGTTTAGGAGGGTATGTTTGAAGAAAGGAATCAGCCTCCGAACAGCCATCTCTTCAGATTCCAGAAATGGATGATCTTTTGGGTGAAGGCAGTCTGGTCAACCTTTGTTGCGAGATCCTTGAGCTCCATGCGCGTCTTTTCTATCTCCCTGTCCTGGGCCCGTTCCAGTCCGCCATCAGCAATGAAATGGCGTATCTTTTCCAGTTCCCCCGGATCGAGCCAGACCCCGTGCCTTCCGCATTCGTCGATGATCACCCCTGAGATCTTTCCGAAATTCTTGCGGTTCATCATCTTGCCGCAACGGACACAGGGGATGTACTCCACGGCGTCCTTTGCAGGCGGGTTAAGATACTCGCCTTCCACCTCTTCTTTCCTGTACACATCATATTCGCTCGTGACGACCCTGAATTCACCCCTGTCAAGCCACATGCCGCTGCATGACGGACAGAGGTCATACTCTTCTTTCCCCGCCATATGGACTTCAAGGGGTGTTCTGCACCGCGGACACGCCGGGGGGAGCTGCTCACCCTTGTCGCGGAGATGTCCGCCACAGAGGGGACAGATCGTGTAGTGCACATTGATATCCCTGCTGCAGTAGTCACATTTTTTTGTCTTATCCACGTTTTTATCCTATGGATGCTCCGTCCCTTTGTCAAGGGATCAATGAAAGAGTCGACTTTTTCATATTCTCATCATAGGAGCAGGCAACAAACGACTTCCCTTACCTTGTCTTTTCATTTTCTGTCCGTTTATCCTATAAAGAGATTATCCTCATGGATATCAATGATCTTAAAGAGCAGGTAAAACTGAACTGCACCATCTCCGATGCCCGGTTCTGGGGATATTACTCCATATGCGGCCTGCTGATGAGATTACGGGAGCTCTACCGGAGCGAAAAAGCCCTGACGCTCTGGGAAGGAATACCCAAAGAAGGGATGTCGGAATGGATAGCCTCCAGGGAGGCTGAATGGTCCAGCCTCGAGACCAAAGCCCTGCGTCCTCTGGAGATCGAAGGAAACGTGTATGATCCTTTCGATGTGGACCGGCTGAATTTTTATCTTAACCCTCGCGGGTTCATCTACGGCGGAGGATACGGCAGGTTCAACAAGCCCTCCTTCTTCCTTGGAGAGCTTGAGAGCAAGGGGGAGCTGGGCGACTATCTCGTCTATTCATCCGGAAAAGAGTTCTGCAGGGACCTTTCTACGTCAGTGGCCATGCTCCAGGGAAGGTGCATATTCATGAGGCTTGAGCCTTTGAAGACTCTTCTCTGGGACAAATTCCAGGAATTACAGGCACGGAGATTCGGAGGTGCGCTGAAAGAAGCTTTTTCCTCTTGCGGGGTAGAAGGCCCTCAGCCTCCGGAAGAGCTGTACCACAAGATCGAATCCCTTTCCGCTGAAATATCCGAACTCTTTATCCTCCACGAAACAGGGGAGGCGTTCGAAGACGAATATTCCGACCAATGGCTCGAGATTCTCAACTGCAACAGGGACAGGGCAACAGAATTCTATGCAAGGGGAGTAAAGGATCTCCTGGCGGATACCTCGGAGAAGGGACCTCTCACATACATCATCGGGGAAAGGAAGAGATCTCTGCTCAATTTTTTTATCGTCTTTCTGGACGGTATCAGAAAAGAGATCTTCCCCGAAATCCTGACCGCTTTTCAGAAGTTCATGGACAGTGGTGACTGGTCTTTGCTGGAGGAGGCAAGGAGGACCGGCTATGCAAGGGCATATGCCCTCCGGGAGCGAATAATCGCTCTATGGAAAGAAGGGAAGGGAGGAAATATCGGTGCATTCATCAGGAAATATGTCAAGAACAGCGAGGCGTGAAGGGTGAGGCGTTGCTTGCATATTACGCATGCAACTATTAGAATCATATGGTCATGAAGATAGTGAAAACATCCCGGGAGATACGGGCATTTCTTCTGCTCCTCAGAAAAAGGGCGTCGGGGGGCACGGGCAGGGTTGAAGAGACCGTAAAGAAGATCCTGGCTGATGTCAGGAAGAACGGCGATGAAGCGGTCATCAGATACACCCGGAAATTTGACTCCCTGAAGATAAAGGGTCTGCGGATAAGACCGGCTGAGATAACGCGCTTCGCAAATAAGGCGGAGAGAAAGATCGTCAAATCCCTGGAGGTATCTGCAAAAAGGATCCGTACCTTTCACGAGCTGCAGAAGGAGGAATCGTGGTCCTTTTCCGAGGGTGATACCATTCTCGGTCAGATCATGAGACCCCTTGAGCGGGTAGGCGTCTATGTTCCCGGGGGCAAGGCATCTTACCCCTCCACTGTGCTCATGAACGTGATCCCTGCCCAGGTTGCTGGAGTTGATGAGATCACCCTCTGTGTCCCCACACCTGGGAATGAGGTCAGCCCCTATGTCATGGCGGCCATAGAGATGCTGGGGGTAAAAGAGGTCTACAGGATAGGGGGCGCCCAGGCCATCGGCGCCATGGCGTACGGCACGAAGACGATAAAGCGGGTAGATAAAATCGTCGGCCCCGGCAACATCTATGTTGCCACTGCCAAGAAGCTCGTATTCGGGGAAGTGGACATCGACATGATCGCAGGGCCCAGCGAGGTCCTCATCATAGCTGACAAGACCGCTGACCCTTCCTTTATCTCTGCCGACCTCCTGAGTCAGGCAGAGCATGATGAACTGGCGTCCTCTGTCCTTGTCACTGATTCCGCAGCTCTGGCAACCCAGGTTCAGGGGGACCTGAATCTCCAGCTCTCAAAATTGAAGCGAATAGCTATTGCAAAGAAGTCCATCAGCGCCTACGGAGCCATACTCCTCACAGAGAATATGAAGGAGGCAGTGGGGCTTGCCAACGAGATCGCCCCGGAGCACCTGGAGGTGATGACCGCAAACCCCTTTGCTCTCCTGCCCTTGATCCGGAACGCCGGCGCAATCTTCCTTGGGCCATGGACTCCCGAACCCCTGGGGGATTACGCTGCAGGACCGAACCACACCCTCCCTACAGGAGGAACTGCGCGGTTCTTCTCCCCCCTGGGTGTGTATGATTTCATGAAACGTTCCAGCCTCCTTAGTTTCTCAAAGGACGGTTTCAGGAAGCTGGCAAAGACAGTGCTGGCGTTGTCAGAGATCGAGGGGCTGAGCGCACACGGAAATACGATAAGGGTGAGATATGAAAAAGATTGATATAAAGAGGCTGGTAAGACCGAACATCCGCAGCCTCCGGGCCTATAACGCAAAGGAGATACCGTGCAGGGTAAAACTGGATGCCAACGAAAGTCCCTACGCATGGGATCCCCGGAAAGTCGCTGAGGTTTCCCGAATGATAAAGACCAACCGTTATCCTGACCCTGAGGCAAAAGAACTGAAGAAACTCATCGGGAAAAGATTCGGCGTCAAGCCCGAATGCATCCTTCAGGGCAACGGTTCCGACGAACTCATTTATTACCTCATCACCACCTTTGGCGGACCTGTGCTCTATCCGGTCCCGACGTTTTCGATGTACGGCATCATCTCCCGGGCCCTGGGAGAAAGGGACATCCCTGTTCCCCTGGACAGGGAGTTTGACATCCATATCGAAAAAATGATGCGGGTCGTGAAGAAGGACAAACCGAAGCTCATCTTTCTGAGCTCTCCCAACAATCCCACCGGTAACTGTTTTTCTGCAGAGAAGATCCTGAAACTCATTGAAGCATCAAAGGGCATCGTGGTGGTTGACGAGGCGTACCAGCCCTTTTCCAGCGAAAAAGGCTTTCTGCCCCTGCTGAAGGATTACCGGAACCTCGTGATCATGCGGACACTGAGCAAGATAGGCCTGGCAGCCCTCCGTCTCGGGTTCATGATCGCAGATCCTGCGATCATGGGTGAGGTGAACAAAGTGAGACTCCCCTTTAACGTTAATTCCCTTTCGCAGGAGCTGGCAGTGGCTGCCCTGAAGGATACAAAAGGACTGAATGCCGCCATCAAGACCATCGTTTCCGAAAGGGAGAGGTTCCTGAGGGAAATGGAACGGATAGAGGGTGTTGCTCCTTATCCTTCCGAGGCCAATTTCATACTCTTCCGGGTGAAGGACCCTGACCGTCTGTATCGCAAGCTCCTGAAAAAGGGGGTGCTCGTGAGGAACATGAATGACGGGATCAGGGGGTGTCTCAGGGTAACGGTGGGGACGCCCGTAGAGAATACCGCCTTTCTGAAAGCCCTGAGCCAGTCTCTCAAATAAGTATATCTGGCAACTGGATACAATTATGCGCATAGCCATGGCTCATCATTCTGCTTCTTCAGATTCATTTCACGTGGAATTCCACCACATCCCTGTCATGGAGGACATAGTCCCGCCTGGACATCCGGGTCTTCAGAGAGGTCAATGACGAGCATGAGGAGGTCGGCATTCCGCAGGATCCCGGAGACCCAGCCGTCAGTGGATTCATTAGAGATCAGCGCTTCAAGGGCAGCGATCTTCTCCTGGGAAGTGGCAGCCTGCTTATACCGCTTTTCTGCGTCAAAATATTCCGGCGGCAGATTCGTCGGCATACTCAACTATACCACAACAAAAAGTCAGGAAGTGGCGAAGGTTAGTTATTTCTTTTTCTTCTTTGCCGCGGTCTTCTTTGAACCGCAGGTTGAACCCTTACCCGCTTTGCATGCCATACTCTGTCCCTCCCTTCTGATGCGAATTTCTTCAGTTGAATATAGCATTTGAATAATTCACTGTCAAATGGCCGGAAGGCGGAAGGCAGAAGTGCCATAGGTAAGAAAACCGTAAGGGGTGAAGCGTGAGGAGTAAGAATGAGAGGTCATAAGCTTATTGCCTTTTACTCCTGGCTCCTGACGCCTTACGATTTACGCCTTACCGCTTTATTTGAATTCCGGCAGCAGGCTTACCAATCTCCATTGTTTCGCGCCGCCTTGATCCACATAAGCCCATTTCTGGGTGTCCACCAGGGTCTTCAGCCGGTATGCAGAAAGGGTATAGTAGTCGATTTCGACCCGCACTTCTGCCTCGGCCTTTTGTTCATCGAGCTTTACCCCTGTGATGCGATAGTCCACCACTCTCATGTTCTTTGCAGCCCTTACCCTTGCACTGAACTCCTCCATAAGTGCCTCCGTGGTGAAACTGCTGGCAAGTTCCATTTTGTTCACGCGCACCAGATCCCCGTACTGGTTCATGCTCTTCTCGAACTCCGCGCGCATGCCCTGGGCACAGGCGATGAAAGTCATGGTGATGACCGCTAAAAGAAAAGCTTTTTTCATGGTATCCCTCTTTTCTCTGTTCTTTTGTATACTTTTGTATACCCCTTCTGATGGATGATAACAAGTATCAAGATACTTTTACTACACCTGGTCATTTGTTACAACGAACTATCAGCCATGAGCTATTTTTTCGTTCAAAAGTCCAGTCGCCCCGGGCGAGAAGTCAAAAGTGCCATAGGTCAATAGTTCCAAAGTACAAAAATTCAGAAGTACCATACTCTTTTTGCTTTACTGTTCTGGTTATGAACTATGAGCTGCGAGCTTTCCGTTTGGCTTGCCGCAGCAGGAAAAGCTGGTAAAATGAAAAAGAGGACAGCGGGAATAAGCAGAGACACTTGCCTGAAGGAGGGTATGGAGAAATAAGGAAGCTCAAAGCTCTCGGCTCTTAACTCATTGCTCGTTGCTCATGGTCAATAAAGGACTGTTTTGGTCCTGTTGTTCTGGTTTTCACAATAGCAACGAGATAGTTTTTCCTTAAATATCAAGAAGTTATAGCTTTCTTAAATTTATTTCATGTTTTCTTCATAATATTTCGATATACTTATAATAGAAAGGTTTAAGCATTTAAAATAAAGGAAACCTGGTGCTCTGCAGAGAGCATCAAGGGGAAGGATATAACGGTGAGAACATGAAAAAGATCGAACTCCTTGAAGAATTGATTGATTTGGGCAAGAAGCGCGGAACACTGACCTATGACGAGATAAATGACGCCCTTCCCTCCGAGTTTTCCTCTCCCGACGAACTGGAAGAGGTACTGGACCTTCTTGAGGATATGGGTATCGAAGTAGTATCCCACGAAGAGGCGCCTGCTCCGGAGGAAGAGATTTCCGAAGAAGAAGAGAGCGAAACGTATGAAAAGACTGAGGACCTTGTGCAGGCCTATTTCCACTCCATGGGCAATATCACTGTCCTTACCAGGGCTGAAGAGATAGAGCTCGCAAAAAGGCTTGAAGAAGGAAAGAATATCATTCGAGATCTCGTCAGTACGCTGCCCCTTTACAAACAGGTGGAATCTGCCCTGGCTGCTGAAAATGTCGGTGAAGAAGAGGCAGAGGTCCTGGAACTGGAGGGAGAGGACAGGTCTGATGAGGCCCTTATCAGGAGCCTGAGCATGCTCCAGGGCCTGATGGAGAAGATCGGGGCCGCAGACAGGGAGATTGCCAGGTACGGCACATTGAAAGACCTTCAGAAACTGATACGGGAAAAAAAGAAAAAGGGAATGAACCCTGTAAAGCTCTCTGCCCTTGCACAAAAGGTCCAGGCCGATTACAAGAAGGTGGAATCTGAAGCCGGGATTAAGGTTGAGGAGTTAAGATCCCGCTGGGAAAGGATTTCACGGGCCAGGGCCCTGGTTGAGGGAGCAAAAAATGAATTGATAACCCGGAACCTGAGACTGGTGGTGAATATCGCCAAGAATTATGTGAACAGAGGGCTTTCCCTGCTGGACATGATCCAGGAAGGGAACATCGGCCTCATGAAGGCGGTGGACAAGTTCAAGTACGAGAAGGGCTTTAAGTTCAGCACCTATGCAACCTGGTGGATACGGCAGGCCATCACCCGGGCGCTCATCGACCAGACAAAGACCATAAGGGTTCCCGTACACATGATGGAGTTCTATAACAAGGTCACCAAGGCATCCAGGGAATTGTCACAGCAGCTCGGCAAGGAACCGAACAATGACGAACTTGCCAGATACCTTGGCGTTTCTGCCCAGAAGGTGGAAGAGGCCTTCAGGTCGGTGCAGGACCCCATAGCCCTTCAGACCCCGGTGGGAGATGAGGATACGGAACTGGCGGACTTCATCGGCGACAAGAGCGCTCTGTCGCCCTTTGACAATACCGAGGCAGGTGAATTGACCGAAAACATGATCCGGATCCTCAAAACCCTGAACCCCAAGGAGGAGCAGGTGCTACGGCTGAGGTTCGGGATAGGCGTTGACAGGGACCACACACTGGAAGAGGTGGGAAAGCATCTTTCCATCACAAGGGAAAGGGTGCGGCAGATCGAGGCAAAGGCCCTGAGAAAACTGAAACACCCTTCGAGGCTTAAGGCGCTGAAGGTGTTGACCGCGGCCTAAATAGCAAAAAAGTCAAAGGTACAGGTAGAGGTAGAGAGACAGCTCTTAGCTTCTCGATCTCTTAACCTCTTTGTCTCTTAATCTCCGCTTCTACTGGGAAAGCTGCTTGAAATTATCGCAGGCCAGTTTGTTCCCCTTTTCACATGCCCTCTTAAAATCAGAGGAGGCCTTTCTCACATAGGCAACACCCCGAGAAAAATAGGCTTCGATATAGTCCGGCCTGAGGCTGAGGGCTTTGTTATAATCGGCAATGGCCTCATCGTACTGCCCGTTCTTTGCATAGGCGATGCCGCGGTTATGGTAGGCGACAACGAAGCCGGCATTGAGGGAGATGGCCTTTGTCTCGTCGTCGATGGCATCGCTATACCGGCCCTTTTTGTAATAGGCAAGACTCCGGAGGTTGTATATCTCTGCATTGTTCGGCATGAGGTCCGCTACCTTGCTGAAATCACTGATCGCCTCGTCATAGAGTCCCTTCCGGTAGTATGCCTGGCCCCGGTTGTAGTATGCCTCGGTGAATGTGGGGCTGAGGGAGATGGCCTGGGTGTAGTCTTTGATGGCCTTGTCAACCTGCCCTTCATTCAGGTAGTTTCCCCCCCTGTCGAAATAAAACTGGGCATCGGCGCTTTCAGCCGCAGGGGTGGTAATAAGGAAAAAATACGCCAGGAAAAGGATACGGCTTATTGTTTTCATGTTAAACTCCATGGATGTGATTTTTCTGCCTGCCCTAGATTATACATCATTCCTCCTGGTTCCCTGCTATTTTACAGGCTGTTCATGTATAATTGAGCTGTTGATAAGGAAGTTTCAGCTCTTACAGGAGGCAATGCATGAGAAAGGCAAGGGTCGAGAGAAAGACGAAGGAGACGGATATTTCCATCAGTATCAACCTTGACGGTAAGGGCAGAAACGCCATCAGCACCTCCATCCCCTTCCTGGACCATATGCTCGGCCTTCTCTCCTTTCACAGTCAGATAGACCTGGACATCAGGGCATCAGGGGATATCGAAATAGACTACCACCACCTCATGGAGGACCTGGGCATCGTTTTCGGAGAGACAATCAAGAAGGCCCTGGGGGACAAAGGGGGGATCAGGCGGTACGGCCATGCAACCATCCCCATGGATGAAAGCCTTGCGCAGGTGGTGATCGACCTCAGCGGAAGGCCTTATCTGGTCTACAAAGTAAAACAGCCCAGGGTAACATTAAGGGGACTGGAGTTTTCCCTCTTTGAAGACTTCTTCCGGTCGGTGTCGAACCATGCCATGATGAACCTGCACATCATTGTGAACTATGGCAGGGACCTCCACCACATATTCGAGGCGATCTTCAAGGCCTTTGGACGGTCGCTGAGAGAGGCTGTTTCCATAGATCCGGGGAGAAAGGGCCTGCCCAGCACGAAGGGAAAACTATAGTATAAAAGGTTCAGGTTGAGGCTGAGAATTTATCTTTGCCTTAACCTCTGCCTTAGCCTGTTTTTGTTTAATCCTTCTCCGCAACCCTGCCCATGCTTACAATCCTGTCTTCGGCCTCCAGGTCCATCAGCTTCACTCCCTGGGTGTTCCTTCCGTGGATCGATATATTTCCGGCAATGGTCCTTATAAGCTTTCCGGTGTTGGCGATCATCACCACCTCATCCTCGTCCCTCACCTGCATGAGACCCACTGCTTTTCCGCCCTTATCGGTAAGTTTTATGGAGATGACGCCCTTTCCGCCCCTCCCCTGCACAGGGTATTCTTCGAGCTTTGTCCTCTTGCCGATCCCCTTTTCAGTGACGGTGAGCAACGCCGTGTTCGTCTCGACCACTTCTGCGGAAACCACCTCATCCCCCTTGAGGAGTCGTATACCGATGACACCCTTGGCGGTCCTTCCCATAGGTCTCACGTCTTCCTCATTGAACCTGATGGAAAGGCCTTCCATTGTGCCGATGATGAAGTCGCTCTTTCCATCGGTCTTCCTCACCGTAATGAGCTCATCACCTTCCTCCAGGGTCACGGCGATAATCCCTTTGCCCCTGGGATTGCTGTATTCGTCAAGAAGGGTCTTCTTCACCATGCCGTTTTTTGTAAAGACCACGAGATAGCCTTCTTTGAAGTCACGCACAGGCAGCGCCGTGGTAATCCTCTCCCCCTCCGAAAGGGAAAGGAGATTGATGAGGGCCTTGCCCTTTGCAGCGCGCCCTGCTTCGGGTATCTGGTATATCTTGAGCCAGTAGAGCCGTCCCAGGTTGCTGAAGAAGAGCATGTAGTCGTGGGTCGACCCTATGAAGAGCTGCTCCACAAAGTCCTCCTCCTTGGTCTCCATGCCCATGAGCCCCTTGCCTCCCCGCCTCTGGCTTCTGTAGGCGCTCAGGGGATTCCGCTTGATATACCCCTGATGGGAAAAAGTGATGACCATCTCCTCTTCGGTGATGAGGTCCTCAATGGAGATCTCCTTCGTCTCCTCGGAGATCTCCGTCCTTCTTTCATCCGCGTATTTCTCCTTGATCTCAAGGAGCTCGTCCCTGATGATCTTCGAAACCAGGGCTTCGCTTCCCAGAATCGCCTTCAGTCTCTCTATCTCCTGAAGGGTATCTTTGTATTCACTGATGATCTTTTCGCGCTCAAGCCCGGTGAGCCTCTGGAGTTTCATGTCCAGGATAGCCTGGGCCTGGATCTCCGAGAGGGGGTAATTGGATATCAATCCCTGCCTTGCCTCTTCAGGGCTCTTGGATGCCCTGATCAGGGCGATGATGGCGTCGAGATGGTCCAGGGCGGTCTTCAGTCCTTCCAGGATATGTGCCCTCTCTTCAGCCTTCCTCAGTTCATACTTCGTTCTTCTCATAACTACATCCCGCCGGTGCTGGAGGAAGTAGTGAAGCATTTTCTTCAAGCTGAGGACATGGGGCTGGCTTCCCACCAGGGCAAGCATGATGATGCCAAAGGTCGTCTCCATCTGCGTATGCTTGTAAAGGTTATTGAGGATCACCTCTGCCATTTCGCCCCGTTTCAGTTCCATGACCACCCTGATGCCGTCCCTGTCGGACTCATCCCGTATGTCGGATATCCCCTCTATCTTCTTTTCCCTCACCAGTTCGGCGATCTTTTCAATGAGCCTTGCCTTGTTCACCTGGTAGGGGAGCTCCGTAACGATAATGTTCTCCCCACCCTTGTGCTCCCGCTCGACCCTCGCCAGCGCCCTCACCTTGATGATTCCTCTGCCGTTCTCATACGCTTCCCTTATCCCGGCGGTGCCATGGATAATCCCTCCGGTGGGAAAATCGGGCCCTTTTATCGCGGTCTGGAGGTCATCCACGGAAACATTCGGGTCTTTCAAAAGCATCACCAGGCCGTCCACGATCTCGCCGAGATTGTGGGGCGGGATGTTCGTCGCCATGCCCACGGCAATCCCTGAGGAGCCGTTGATGATGAGATTGGGGATCCTGGAAGGAAGCACTACCGGCTCTTCGGTGGTTTCATCGAAATTGGGGGTAAAGTCCACGGTCTCCTTGTCGATGTCCGCCAGGAGCTCTTCTGCGATCTTCGCAAGCCTTGCCTCGGTGTACCGGTATGCAGCAGCAGGATCCCCATCAATGGAGCCGTAATTCCCCTGGCCGTCCACAAGGGGGTTTCTCATGTTAAAATCCTGGGCAAGTCTCACCATGGCGTCGTACACAGCAGAATCGCCGTGGGGATGATATTTTTTCAGCACCTCTCCGACGACACCGGCGCTCTTCGAATACTTCTTCCCCGGGAGGAGGCCTTCCCTGAACATGGCATAGAGGATCCTCCTCTGCACAGGTTTCAGCCCGTCCCTCACCTCGGGGAGCGCCCTGCCGATGATCACGCTCATGGCGTAATCGAGGTAGCTCACCTTCATCTGCTCTTCTATGTTTACCGGTACCTTTGCCATCGAAATGAATCCCCTCCCTCTCGTTCTAAAATCCAATTATTTTAACATATTTGGAGAAATTTTAGAGAGGAAAATACAGTGTTTTTCTGAGGAAAATTAAGAAACCGGCAGTATCTTTTCAGGACTGATTTTGGACACCGGGAATCGTCATGAACGTTGGCTCACAAAGGATTATGAAAATCCCCCTCCATCTCCCTTTGCCAAAGGGGGATTTACTTTTATCCCCCACTTTAGTAAAAGGGGAAAGGGGGCATTTGTTTTGGCATTTTCGGTCAATTACTGTATAAAAAGGAGAAACCCATCTGCGAAATAAACGAGGCCGACCACGCCCACTGCGAGGCCGAGGACCCATACGAGCTTCTTTTTCAGGAGCGCAGCGATGGAAGAGAGGAGTATGGCTATCTGGAGAAATATCACTGCCATGCCGAAAATCTGGGCATGTTTCTGCGCATCATCCTTTATGCCTTCAAATTTTCTCGCGTCTATGGCTATCTGAGTCCTTCATC
>JAMCQB010000150.1 GCA_023382175.1 Nitrospirota bacterium
TGATCGATAAAGAGACCGGCATTGAGTATGTAGAGGAAAGGCCGATATCCGAAAGGATAAGAAGGCTTACAGAACGGATCAAGGCATGGATAAATCTTCAGGATAAGGCTAACAAAGACAAGAGGATTGCCATTATCTATTACAACTATCCACCGGGCAAGCAGAACATCGGCGCTTCATATCTCAATGTGCTGCCTGAAAGCCTGTGGGAGATAATCAACAGATTAAAGGCAGAGAGGTATGAAACTGGAGGCAAAGAGATCGCTAAAGAACAACTCTTTAATGATATTCACAGCTATGCTCGAAACATCGGCAACTGGGCCGGGGGTGAGATTGACAGACTTGCAAGGAGCAGTAAACCGATACTCATTCCCATTGAGACCTATAAAGCATGGTTTGAGGAACTGCCTGAAGGATTTAAAAAATCGGTTATCAAAGACTGGGGCAAGCCCGAAGAAAATAAAATTATGTCATGGACAGGCGCAAGCGGGACAAAATATATAGTCATTCCTGCAGTGAAATATGGAAATATACTTTTTACACCGCAACCTTCAAGGGGCTGGGAGCAGGATGTTAAAAAACTCTATCATGATGTAACCCTTGCCCCTCATCATCAGTATATCGCCTTTTACCTCTGGCTTAAAAATGGATTTCAGGCTGATGCCATTGCCCATATCGGAACGCATGGCACCCATGAATGGCTTTCAGGAAAAGAGGTTGGCTTTTCAGATGAAGACCCTCCGGAGGCATTGATACAGGACTTGCCCAATATCTATCCATATATCGTTGATGATGTTGGAGAAGGGCTTCAGGCAAAGAGGCGAGGCATGGCTGTAATCATCGACCATATGACACCGCCCTTTGATAAGGCAGGAATGAATAAGGAACTGAAGGAACTTGCAGCATTGATTAATGACTACAATACTGCGAAAGACAAAAGTCTGTCACTGGCGCAATCAAGACTTGAAGAGATTAACAGCCTCGCAAAAAAGACGGGCATTCTTACTGATTTAAAACTCAAAGAGATAAAGACCGCTGAAGAGATAGAAGAACTGGAGCATTACATTAAAGACATCTCAGAAAAACAGACCCCCTTTGGACTGCACACCTTTGGCAAAGCGCCTGATGAGAAATACAGAAGGACAACCGCTGAGGCTGTCCTTTCAATAGAGAAAAATTTAACCAGTGAAGAAAGGCAAAAGCGGATTGCAGAACTTGAAGACAGGATACTAAAGGGCGCGCAAAGAGAGCTTGATTCATTCATAGCCGCCCTTGCAGGCAGATACATTCAAGCAGGGCAGGGCAACGACCCAATCAGGAATCCCGATTCTCTGCCTACTGGGAAAAACTTCTACTCCTTTGACCCCACGAGGATACCATCAAAATCTACCTATGAGATGGGCACAAAATTAGCAAAAGAACTCATAGAGGGCTATAAACAAAGACATGGCTCGTATCCTGACAAACTCACATTTGTTCTATGGAGTGTTGAGACCATCAGACATGAAGGCGTGATGGAGTCCCAGATTATGTATCTAATGGGCATAAAGCCAAAATGGGATGAGCGTGGAAGGGTTATTGGCGTTGAAGCAATCCCCCGCTCTGAACTTGGAAGACCGCGCATTGATGTGACCATGGTCCCATCGGGACTTTACAGGGATTTATTTTCCAATCTCATGGATTTGCTGGACAAGGCGGTGGCAATGGCAAAAGAACAGAATGAAGGAGACAACATACTCCGTGCAAATGTACAAAGGACAAAAAAGATGCTCATGGAAAAGGGCATTTCTGAAGATAAAGCAGAAAGACTTGCTACTGTGAGGATATTTACCGAGCCGCCGGGCGCTTATGGCACGGGACTTTCTAATGTGATACCCCTTTCTAACACATGGGAGAATGAAAAACAGGTTGTGGATGTTTACTTCATGAGGATGAGTCATATGTTTGGGCAGGGGTTCTGGGGAGAAAAGATAGAGCAAAAGAGCGGAAGTGCGGAAGTCAAAGAAGATATAAGCCTTACTCTTTTTAAATCATCTCTGTCAGGCACAAAGATAGCCGTTCACAGCCGCTCCGGAAATGTCTATGCAACACTGGATAATGACGACTTCTTCCAGTATTTAGGCGGCACTGCAATGGCAATCCGCGCTGTGGACGGTAAGACACCAGAAGTTTATGTCACAAATATGTCAAATCCAAAAATGCCAAAACAGGAGACCCTTGAAAAATTCATGGGCAGTGAGATGAGGACGAGGTATCTCAATCCTGAATGGATAAAGGCGATGATGAAGGAAGGTTACGCAGGTGCGAGGTTTGTTGATAAGGTAGTAGAGCATCTATGGGGATGGCAGGTGACAGTTCCTGAGGCAGTGGATGCAGCGAAGTGGAATGAGATGTACGAGACCTATGTTCTGGACAGGAACGGATTAAATATAAAAGAGATGTTCAGGCAGTCAAAGAATATGTGGGCTTATCAATCCATTGTGGCGAGGATGCTTGAGACCGTAAGAAAGGATTACTGGAAGCCTGATAAAAAAATTGTAGAGACATTGGCAAAAGAATATGCAGAAAGCGTTAAGGATGTAGGACTTGCCTGCTGCGACCACACATGCAATAATCCGCTCACCTGACTC
>JAMCQB010000073.1 GCA_023382175.1 Nitrospirota bacterium
AACCGCCACCGCACCATATGGTTATTTTAGCATATTTAGTACACAATGTGTACTAATAAGGAGTGGATCGCTTTACCGGTGCGAGCGGTTTGTCGCCGCCAAAAAATATTTCTTTTCCCGGCTACGCGCACCATTTTTCTTGACTAACCACCCCTCGCTTTCTATAATCTGCACATAATGTGGAATACACATCAAAAAGAATGTTCTGCGAATAATAAGCACTTCATGGAGGTATAAATGGCACTCATAAATTGCCCGGAATGCTCAAAAGAGGTTTCTGATAAGGCTGAAACTTGCCCGAACTGCGCATATCCAATTGCCAAAAAACAAGAAGCCCCTTCCAAACCCTCCTTGCCTTCCATGCTTTGGGACGCGGAAAAGGATGGATTTATATCAGTCAAATGTCCCAAATGTGCGAAAGTCAGCAAGGTTAGAGACTCGGCAGTGTTAAAGTCTGATACGGGTTACAAACTTAAGGGAGAAGGCAAATGCGCTTGCGGTCTTACTTTTGAGGAAATTTACAGAGACGAACGGTTAAAATGCCCGAAATGTGGCTCTACGGACGTAATCGTTCAAAAAGAAGGCTTTAGTGCAGGCTCAGCATGTTGTGGCGCTTTTTTAGCAGGACCTTTAGGGCTCTTATGTGGAGCTAAAGAGGCTAATAAATTAAACCGCCACTGCCTTAACTGCGCTCACAAATGGCGCATAGGCAAATAGAGATGCATTTCGGTTGTCACGGGATACCTGAACGTTGCTTCTCATATCGAGGCAAACCAATGCCATTTTGTGCTCGGTGCCTGGGAGCTTCTATAGGACATATCGGGGCCTTTTTTCTCTTTCTGATAGGCAATCTTCCCTCCTTTATAACGTCTATTATTTTAGTTTCAGCGTTGGGTGTTGATTGGTCTCTCCAACAGTGGTTCGGAATAATGTCTAACAACAATCGGCGGCTTGTTACCGGAATCCTCGGGGGGATGGGCGTCGGCGCAATAGCATGGCCCACTCTGACCTACGGATATTATGTGATAAGAGCGATGATCTGAGCAAGAAGAACAGAGAGGTCTTGTGCAGTAAAATAAGAGTAAAATAAGGGACAGCGACCGGTTATGCTTACTGGAGGACATCGAGAATAATGAAGCATAAAGCAGCACATAACATTTCACTTCACGGGATCGGCGGGAAACTGCCCCGCCTCCCCGTGACTTCAGGCGTTACGCAAAATTCCTCAACCCCTTCACCCGCTCCTTCACCTCGTTGGCAAAGTACTGGTACTCATCCATCCCCTCTGGTTTTTGAGAGAAATCAACCGCTGCCGGGTAAAGAGGTTTCCCGATGGTGAGTCTCACCTTCGAAAACTTCGGCCGGAGTGCGCCTCTGGGCAGAGCTTCGAAGGTCCCCTCTATCAATGCAGGCACAACAGGGATAGTATGCTCCACGGCAAGGATCCCGATTCCTTTTTTGAACTCCATGAGGTTCCCGTCAATGGACCTCCCCCCTTCGGGGAATATGCAGAGGGAGCGGTTATTCTTCAAAACATAGGAAGAGAGCTGGAGGGCCCTGCTCAGGAACGTTTCAGGATCAATGGGTATCACATGAGCAAGCCGGGCAAAGAGGGAAGGCAGCCATCCCCTGAAATACTTCTGAAACCCCTGAAAGAAGAGGTTCCTGAAGACGGAAAGGGGCACTGAAGCGCCCACCACGAAACCGTCCATGTTGCTGCAATGATTCGGGGCGATGATGAAGGGTGCGGGGGGAAGATTCTCGATTCCTCTTGCCTCGAGCCTGAAGAAGACCTTCAGGAACAAAGCGAGGAGTTTAAGACAGAAGGCGCTGAACGCCCATCCCAGCCTCCCCTGCTGGAACCCTATCTTCCTTCTCTCTTCCTCTGGTATCTCTGCCGCGAAAATATCTTCCCAGAGGGGCCTCTCAATGCCGGAAATCCCCTGGGCCTTGAACTCCTTTATCCTCTCCACAAGCTCCCCCACTGTCTGGACTTCTGATGCGAAGGTCTCCGGAAGTTTAAGAAAGAACGCCTTTTCCAAAGCAACAACAAGCTCTATCCTCTGGAGGGAATCGAGGCCAAGATCAAGCTCAAGATTGTCTGAAGAATGGATGGGCCTCTCTTCCCGTAACAGGGGTGTTATGCACCCCGTAACCATCCTTCCTGTTTCATCACTCAATAGTGAAATATCCTCTTCCTTCGCCTCTCGCCTCTCACCTCTCGCCTTGCTGATCATGTCCTTTACCATATACCTCTTCAGCTTGCCCAGGGGTGTTCTGGGCAGAGGCTCCGAAGAGAGAATAAACCCCTTGAGCCTCATATAAGGAGGCAGTTTCAGGGCAACATGGTTCATTGCCCATTTCAGGGAATCGGAGATATTGCCTATCCGCTCCTTCCTGGCATGGTCAAGGTTCGGAACAATCACACCGTGAAGGGATTCCACTACCTCTTCTTTTTCGATCCCGGCAACACATATCTCTTTGATAAGGGGAATTTTCAGGTATTCCTTCTCCACATCCTCAGGATAAATATTCTTCCCGGAGCTGAGGACAATCACCTCCTTTGCCCTCCCTGTGATGAAGAGATACTGTTCGTCATCCAGATATCCCAGGTCCCCGCTCAGGAACCATCCGTCCTGCATGACCTGTGCAGTGGCTTCGGGTTTTTTGTAATAGCCCTTCATCACCATTGGCCCTTTGATGGCAATCTCCCCCTCCCCGGTCCCGGACGGGTTTGCTATCATTATCTCCACTGACGGAAGGGGTTTCCCGGCAGAACCCGGCTTCCTTTTATCGATCGGATTAAAAGTCACAACAGGAGAGGTCTCTGTAAGGCCATATCCCTCAAGGACAGTAAATCCGAGGGCCTCGAGGTCCTCCATAATCCTGGGGGCAAGCCGGGCGCCTCCGCTGGCAAAGAACCTGAAGTTCTCGCTGAATGACCTGTGTGCTGCCCTGAAGACCACCTTTCCGAGATTGACGCCTGTCCTTCTCCTTAACCCTCCGCACGCCCTGAAAAGGAGAAGCAAAAGAAGAGAGATGATGGCCTGTGCCTCCTTGAGCTTTCTCATGATGCTGTTCCGTATGAGTTCAAGAAGCTGCGGAACAGCCACGAGCACGGTCACACCCGTTTCCCTCATCGCCGCCATGAGCTCAGGCCCTTTCATACCTGAAGGATACGTTATGGTGGCGCCGAGGAAGAGCGGGACAAGGAATGTGCACATGAAGGCATAGGTATGGTGAAGGGGCAGGATGGACAGCACATTGTCCTCATGGGTGACAAGGCCGGCGCTGATGACGGCCTCTGCGTCGGAGCAGAAGTTCTTGTGAGTCAGCATTACCCCTTTTGGTATGCCTGTTGTGCCGGATGTATAGACGATGGACGCCAGGTCCTCTTCGGAGATTCCCGGTTGGGCTCTCGTCAAAGGGGTATTACAGATTTCATCAAACTCAGGGGAGTCAAAATTCATCCCCCTCGCGGAGCCTTCCACGTTTAGAGCTGTTTTTTCGCTATGGAATACGAGAACAGCCCCTGAGTCGATGAGGAGATTTTCGATTTCATCGGGACCGAGTTGCGTGTCTATGGGAACAGCTATCCCTCCTGCCGTCACAATTGCCAGATACGATGCACACCACTCATACCTGTTTTCAGAGACAATGGCGATTCTGTCACCCCTCTTTATCCCGGATTCCATCAAAAAGGCTGCGATGCCCCGGGTCTTTCCGGAGAACTCACCGTAGGTTACTCTCTTCCACGACCGGTCGAAGTAGTTGAAAGCAACATTGTCACTGTATTTTTCTGCAGCCTGAAAGAACAAACTTATAATTGTGTTGTTTTTCATATTTGAATGTCATGCCGCGAACTTCAGTTCGCGCTGATACTTGACTGCTATTACATCCCAGGCTAAAGCCTGCGGCTACTCTTTGCCTCGATCTCCTCTATTGCCTCCCGTGCAAACTCCCTCACATCGCTATTTTCGTCATCCAGCGCCCCAACGAGGAACGGCACCGCATCCCTGTGGCCGACCATTCCGAGGAGATAGACAGCATCTCCCCTGATGGTGGGGTTTTCATTTTTCAGGAGCACCACAATGGAGGGTATCGACGTCACGATGTTCTCAGGGTCCTCCCTGGCCAGCGTCTCCACAAGGGCCGAAATTCCCAGCCTTACCCGTATCCTCCCGTCAGCCATCAGTTCACCGATCAATGGATAGAGGCTCCTGTCATGTTTGAACATGTCTATGATGTTTTCAAGGAACCCCTTTCCCATGTAATCGGCGATTATCGTCTTTATATCAATGTCTTCCGGCATCTCAAAAATATGATACCACAGTCAAAGAATGGAATTTAGTTTTCGGCAACGCCATGACCTTGCCTTTGCAATGTAATGGATTTAAAGGGACGCGCAACACTCTGTCATAGCAGCTCCAAGTAAGACAACGGAATATGCGTGTCTATCATGGAATCAAGGATAGGTGACATTGAATGTAATCATTGGAGGCAGGAAAACATGGTGAGGACCCAAATCCAGTTGACGGAAGAGCAGGCAGAGATGATAAAGAAGATAGCGAAGTCCCGACATCTTTCCGTGGCGGAACTTATAAGGCAGGCCGTAAATGGTGTCATAAAGTCGGGTGCGGGTATCGCCGCTGAAGAGAGACGAAAAAGGGCGATCACTATCGCCGGCCGCTTTAGATCAGGGAAGCATGATATTTCTGAAAAACATGATGAATACCTTTCAGAATCATTTAAGCAATGATGACATTCATTGACACATCAGCCTTTTATGCCGTGCTTGACAGAGACGATGACAACCACCAGAAAGCCCGAAGGCTATGGAATGATGTGTTCAGTGACGATAATACCATAGTTACCAGCAACTATGTGCTGGTCGAGAGTTTTACTCTCATTCAGCAGCGCCTGGGCCTGGAAGCGGTGAGGGCATTTTAGGAAGATGTGCTGCCGTTGATAAACATCGAATGGGTGGCTGAACAACCCACCGCTCAGGAGTGAGCGCCCTTCTTGCCGCCTCAAGACGGAAACTCAGCCTTGTTGACTGCGTGAGTTTTGAGTTGATGCGCACTCTGGGCATTAAGACGGCCTTTGCCTTCGACCCTCATTTTGCCGAGCAGGGATTTAAGCGTATCCCCTGAACGCTTCACACGGGCAGCCGCAGCTCCCCGCGCCCGTCGAATTCACCGTCTGGTTGTTAGCACCGACTATTCCGCAAAATGAGCACGCCAAAAAGAGTGAGAATTACCGTATCTACCGCTCAGCGGTAGTCTTGAGGGTTGGTGGAGTGGTCATTGCGAGCCCGGCCTTATGGGGCGCGGCAATCTCCAGGCTTGAACAATGAGATTGCTTCACTTCGTTCGCAATGACGTGAGAAGGGGCATACAATGCCTTACGTCGTGATCAACTTCTACTCCTTACCGGTTTATGAGGATATCACTCTTGCGGAAGTTCTCTTGCCAAACAATGTGTCAACCGGGAGACTCGGCCCTACACAAACGCATCCTTCAGCAGCTTGGACTGCCGCTCAAATGCCTGCCTGGGGTTCCTGGGGTCCTTCATGAGGGCGATCTCCTGCGTGATGAGACGTGCGAGATTCAGGATTTGGATGCGTCATTGATACCCCTTAGCTCCATATTATCCTTCACCTTCTTGACCCTGCCAATAAGGCAAATATCCATAAGCGTCAATATGATAGCACATATTTTAGTGTATAATACCTTTTATCATGGGCTTCTGGAGTACGATAGGGAGAGATTATAAGGCCGTTTTCAGGAATGACCCGGCGGCACGGAACGGCTTTGAGGTGGTCCTTGCCTACCCGGGCTTTCATGCCATAGTTCTCCACAGGATCAACCATATCCTCTGGAACCTCGGAATACCGGTCATCCCACGGCTTTTCTCTCATGTCGCACGGTTTCTTACGGGTATCGAGATCCATCCAGCAGCGAAGATCGGACCCGGTTTTTTCATTGACCACGGCATGGGCGTCGTGATAGGAGAGACCACCGAAATCGGTGAGGACTGCCTCCTGTATCAGGGCGTAACCCTTGGAGGGACAGGGAAGGAAAAGGGGAAGCGTCATCCCACCCTCGGGAATAACGTAGTGGTCGGCACCGGCGCCAAGATCCTGGGCGCGATCACCATAGGCAATTCAGCCAAGATAGGGGCCAATGCAGTGGTCCTTGATTCTGTGCCGGAATACTCCATAGTAGTGGGTGTTCCGGGAAAGGTCATAAAGAAAAAAGTCCTCCGGATGATGGAGGAGGGCGCAGTGGAAAGCGTTGCCCGCGTACACCTGCCGGACCCCGTGGAAGAAAAGTTCAGAGAAATGGAAAAATATATCGCCGGTCTGGAAAAGAGGATAGAGACACTGGAGGGAAAGGGAGGAATGATGCGAGTCTACAACACCCTGCAAGGAAAAAAGGAAGAACTGGTTCCCCTTAGCACGGGCAAGATCGGCATGTATGCCTGCGGGGTCACTGTATATGATCTCTGCCACATCGGTCATGCGCGGAGCGCCATCGTCTTCGATGTGATACGGAGATACCTTGCGTTCAAAGGCTTTGAAGTGAAATACATCAGGAATTTCACCGACATCGACGACAAAATTATAAACAGGGCAAAACAGGAAGGGATTTCCTGGGATGCCGTTGCCGGGAAGTACACAGAGGAATATTACCGGGACATGGACCGGCTCGGCGTGGAAAGAGCGGATATTGAGCCGAAGGCAACGGAGCATATACCGGAGATCATAGATATCGTCAAAGGTCTTGTGGATCAGGGATACGCGTATGCAGTTGACGGCGATGTCTACTTCGAGGTCAGGAAATTCGCAGATTACGGAAAGCTCTCGAAGAGGGACGTAGAGGATATGCTCGCCGGCGCCCGGGTGGAGGTGGATGAGAGGAAACGGAATCCCATGGACTTTGCCCTCTGGAAGGCGTCAAAGGAAGGGGAGCCCTCATGGGACAGCCCGTGGGGTCCGGGAAGGCCGGGCTGGCATATCGAGTGCACCGCCATGTCCATAAAGCATCTCGGTGAAAGCTTTGATATTCACGGAGGCGGGGCAGATCTGATCTTCCCCCATCATGAAAACGAACTGGCCCAGTCCGAGGCGTATACGGGCAAGCCTTTTGTGAAATACTGGATTCATAACGGCTTCATCACCATCGACAAAGAGAAGATGTCAAAGTCCCTGGGGAATTTCTTCACCATCCGGGAGATCCTTGATAAATTCGACCCCGAAGTGGTAAGGTTCTTTCTCCTTTCGACCCACTACCGGAGCCCTATTGAGTTTTCGGATGAATCATTGAGGGAGGCAGAGGCATCCCTGGATAGATATTACACCACAATAACCCGTATCGAGGATTTCTTCAAGGAAGGGAAAGACCAGCCGAAACCCTCTGCTGAAGAGAAATCCCTTGAAGAGACCCTTGCCGCTTTTATGGGCAAGTTCAAGGAAGCCATGGATGACGACTTTAACACTGCCATGGCGCTGGGGCATATCTTTGACCTGATAAGGGAGGCCAACCGGTTCCTGGACACAAAACCCTCAGGTCCAAAGGCAAAGGATCTCATAGTGAAGACGAGAGACCTGCTGCGCCGGGCAGGGAGTATTCTCAACATCTTCAATAAACTACCCGATGTATGGAACGATGCCCTCATGCAGACCAAGAAGATCCCCTATACAAAGGCAGACATCCTTGAGAAGATCAGGCAGAGACAGGAAGCCCGGCAGAAAAAGGACTGGTCAGCTGCTGATACGGTAAGAAAGGAACTGGAGGCGCAGGGGATAATTCTCGAGGACAAGAAGGACGGCACCACCTGGAAGGTAAGGATCAACAGGCAGGGGTAGGAATAGTGAGCAGTGAATGGCCCGAAAGCGGAGTCAGGGATTTAAAATTCATATCTCATTTGTAAATACACATTGTCGTTCTTATCCAGTTGTCCAAACTGACTCCACCTCTCGCCTCCCCCGAAAATATTCCCACCGATCGCTGCCCAGATATGGTCTGAGAAGTTATATTTGATTTCTGGATTCAACATGTAATCCCCGTCGGAGGGGCTGTAAAAGGCAAAGAAGGACAGCCTCAGTGTCTGGTGCAAAAGGAATTGCGTGAGTCGCACAGTTGTAAGCTCATGCAGCTTCCTTTCTTGTGGAAATCCTGGAGGAAGATTCTTTTTGTAATCGGAATAGTCATGCATGTACTCGCCATAATACTGAACCCCTACTGTAAAATCCTCCCATATCTGCCTCTGGTAGCCGATTAAGAACCTTGTCTGGGAATTCGGGATCATCGGGTTTGTACCGCTCCTGTCTTCCCTTGAATCGTAATATCCGGCCTCAAGGCTGAGAACGCCATCCAGCGCCCTTCCCTGAAGGCTTGCGCCATAGACTGAAAGCTTTGGGAAAAATAGGGTCAGTTTTGTCGGCATCATCGGATTATCAGGCATCATAGAAGGTTGTCTGAAAAACCCCCGATAGAAATAGACTGATGCGTCAAAGCCTGCTATGTCACGGTATGCCCGAAAAGCAATCTCTGTATTTTTAAGGGTTACAGCCGGCTTCACCTTTCCCCTGTTTGTTACTTCAGGCATCGGATCGAACATCCAGAACCTTTTCGGGTCTGGGAAATGGTTCTGTTCAAAGAATGGGATGGCAATGAGTTCGAAGGATGCAAAGCCGGGGTAGATTCCGACTTTTGCTCCATCTATGCCTTTTTTTAGGTACTCTAAAGGCCTGCCTGAAAAAAACGCCTCATAATCTTTAGGAAATACATCATTGATAAATAGCAGATCCCCAAGTCCCCATGTGATGACCTGTCTGCCAATCCTCAAATCCCATTTGTTAGCGGTAAAGTCTATATAACCTTCCCTAAGCTCCAAGTCCCCTTTTTCATCAATGTGGTCATAAAAAGCATCGGTCTTTAAGAATAGACGGAATGGCTCTTTGGGCACTTCAAGCTTTAACTGTACCCTCTCCTCTGCCCATTTAAAATCACCACCGTCAGGACTTGATGAGGCAGTATCGAGGGAATAGTTTCCCTGAAGGAAACCGTGGAGGGAAATATCAGATGCTCTTGCACAAAGAGGCATTGAGAGCAATATAAATACCCCCATCTGAAAAACAGATTTAAGTTTGTTATTCATCCTGTCTTCCCAATCCTGTCTTTCTTGCCAAAATGCATACAAATCCCGCCCCTTCCACCAGTTCATGATGAACGGCCTCTTTGTAGGGGTTTTCAGAGGGAGGCTGACAGAGTGTTGATGAATATGCCTCAACTTTCATAGCTGCCTTCTCCAACATTGTCGATACTCCATCTACACTGTAAAACCGTGCATATCTGTATATGAGATGGCCTTCAGCCTTTTTTTTCATGTAAAGCTGACCCCATAGGCTATCTCTGTTAATAAACCCGACGATCAGACCCCCACCTTTACTTAACACCCTTTTGGTCTCAGACAATACCTTTGGGGGATTTTTCACAAAGCAGAGAGTAAAAAGTAAAAACACAGCACCAAAAGATTCGTCTTCAAAAGGAAGTTCTTCTCCCTTAGCCTTTTTTACATTTATCCCACGCTTCATTGCCCTTTCCAGCATTATGTGAGGCGGGTCTATGCCGAAATCGATTCCCAATTCCTCTGCAAACCGCCCTGTGCCGACACCGATTGATGTTCAAGGCCCTTCATGAGAGATCTCACTGCTCCCACCTCGGTTTCAAACAGCACCCTTCCTTCGGGCGAGTCAAACCATTTGTCGTAATCCTCCGCGTATGAATCAAAAGCCTCTGATGCCTTGCTCATTCGATCCACTTTTTAGGCGGCTGCTTCAGAAACCTCTCTGAGAAGAGGCTGTCATCTATGCCGATGTTGTAATCTGTTTTTGAATATGACACCTCGGTCGTGTGGCCGCTCTGGAGATTCTTCATTGTTCTTTTCGTGACCGTGGGGAACCCCTTCACATACTTTACTTCATCGGCGGAAAACACCCTGTAAAGCTCGCCGCGCCGATCGTAATATTCCTCTTTTAAAGGCAGGAAGTTGGCCTTATCTACCCAGGAGAGTTTATAACTGTAATCCACATCCCCCGCCTTAGGGGTGTTCTTTACGACGAAGCAGTCCTTCGGACCTATCTTCTCTTCCTTTATCAGGGTGTGGGTATCATCCTCCAGGTTCCTGCCGGAGACGTCCTCATAGGTAAAATCAGAGCCCACGAAGCTCGAGTGCTTGTCCTTTGCAGCGATCCTCCTTACCATATTGATCGCGGGCACAAAGAGCCATCTGTCGGCGTCCCTTCCCGGGTACTTATAGACCATGAATGTCATATCCTTCACATCGGCAGGCTGGAAGAAATAGATGAAATACTTCTGATTGCCACCGACCTCTCCGTAATTCTTCCTCAACATAGTCATTTCCCGTACCCTCTCCTGGCCGCCTTTACTTATGAGTTTCATCATTACCCTTGCCTTAAAATCCTTTCCAGGATAGAGGAAGGCTGCCTGCGACTTTTTCATAATCTCATCTGCAGTGGCGGCAAACAAGACAGTCGGAAATAAGAGTAATGCCGCTACTATTGCGCCTATTGAAATTACTGAAAACCTTTTCATTTTAAACCTCCTTTAAACAGCCAGCCCTGCATTAATGTTATCAGGGCAGGCAGATAGATTATTGTCATTATTGCACTCAACATCATCATACTCACGATGAATGCCCCAACAGTTATATACGGTGTAAGCGGTGCAAACATCATCACAGAGAAGGCTGCTGCAAAAAGCACTGCATTACGCATAATTCCTTTGCCCGGTCTCGCAGCAGTCCAGAGCAGGGCGTCCGTTATCGATTCCTTGCCCTCCATCTCCGCCAGTCTCTGCTTGAACCTGCTGATAAAATGAATCGCAAAATCCACTGCCATGCCGAGGGAAAGACATGAGAGCACGGATATGGGCAACTCAAAGTCCTTGCCTATAAAACCCACAACACCGTATATGAGCAGTATCGTAAAAAGGAGGGGAATATAACCAACTATTGCCCATTTTATAGAACGGAAATTAAAGGCGAGGATGACAAAGACAACGATCATGGCGATGATAAAGCCCCTCAACATATCCCAGAGAACCGCATCATTCCATACAAGATTAAAGTATGCGATGCCTGCCGGCTTGAATTCCAGAGGAATGGGATGGGCCTTTTTGTATTCATCCACTGCCTTTATCACATCCCTCATTGCCTGGGCATCCCACGTCTTGAGCTGCACCCATATGTTTGCCCTCCTGAACGGATAGTCAACGACGTTGTCAAGGTCAGAGGGTTTTGCAGACATGGAAAATAAAAAGATATACTGGCCGATCATCTCCCTTGTCTCCGGCACAACGTCGTATTTCGGGTCATCGGCGTGGAGAACACGGTTTATCCTCTTCACATAATCCGCTATGGAAGTTGTCTTTCCCACGACCGGAAGCTTTTCGAGATGTCTCTGGAGTCCTTCTATGTACCTCATGGCTTCCGGTGTCTTAATAAAATCATCCTTGTTGGAGATAGCCACGACATAGGCAAGGGACGTGCCGCCGAGGGCCCGGTTCATAACCCTGTCGGCAGTGCGCACTTCACTATTTTTCTTGAACCACTCGACCATGTTATTATTAACGACAATCTTTGTTGTACCGATAACAGCGAATATAAAAAGCACAAGACCGACAAAGACGGTGGCCTTTGGCTTATGTGCTCCAAAACTACCGAGATTTCTCAGAAACCGTGTTGTCCTGCTCAGCCCGATATCCTCCCGCGCCGAAGCCCTTTCTATTTTCTCCTCGCTTATAAAAGTGAGTATTGCGGGAATGAAGCTGAAGCTCAAGAGTCTCAATACAATAGTGCCGAATGCTACGAGGCCGCCAAAAACCTTGACCGGAATTATATGCATGAACATAAGCACAGCAAAGCCTGCCGCTGTTGCGAGGGCTGTATATCGCACAGGACGGCCTACGGCCTGCATGGTCTCAAGGATCGCAACTCTTTTATCCTTCCTCTCCCCATACCTGAAGTAGAATTCATTAAAGATATGTATACTGTCAGTTGCTATTGCCATTAAAAACACAGGGCTCATGGAGCTCATAATGTGAATGGGGAAGCCCAGTCCTATGAGTAATCCCATAGACCAGATGATGCTTATCATGGCCACCATCATCATGGAGACGGCAAGGGAAAGATTTCTGAACATGAGGTATATGGCGATGAACATAATCATGCCCGCTATCGGAGAGAAGATGCCCATTAACTTAAACATCTCGGCGCCAAATGTATCCCTCGCCACAGGGTCGCCCGCTACAAAGTATTTCTCGTCGCCTTTCTCTTTCCTTACTATTTTCCTTACTATTTCCCGTATTTTGTCTGCTACCTCTTTGCCGTTGGCGCCTTTTTCGAGTGGAACATAGATGGCAGTGGTCTTTCCGTCCTTCGATATGATGCGATTGATAAAGAGCGGGTTTTCAAAGAGAGTCTTCCACATGCTCTCCAGCTCTTTATTAGTCTTTGGAACCTCTGTCATAAGCGGAGCGACTCTTAATGTCTCGCCTTCCACTGTCACATTATCTATGGTCGTAAAGCTCGCCACATCCCTTGCAGCAACGCCCTTGAGCTTCAGGATTTCACCGGTTATCTTCTGAATTTTTCCCAAGGTCTCTTTGTTGAGAATACCTTTCTCATTCACTATTCCCAGGACTATCATGTCCTCATAGAGGCCGAAGGTCTTCTCAACTTCGTCGTTCCAAACCCTCACATCAGACGTCTTGGGAAGCATGTTCTTGGGATTGGTATCCGTCTTCATTTTAGGGAACTGGGTTGCGAACGCCAGCGTAAGAATTATTGCTAAAAGCACAATCAGTTTAGGATGGTTCACAGAGAATTCAACGAGGGAGAACTTTCGCATATATACCTCCTCTATATGCATTACTAAAAAGTTCATAAGTAAAGCGATATTATTATTGCATTCCTGTCATTGCGGTTTGTCCGCAATCCTTCTTTTTTGGTTCTTCCGGGATTCCTGTGGGTACATTCTGTTCCTTTTTGTCATTCCGGCTTGTCCGGAATCCTTCCGGCGATGTCTTCATACAAGTCCCTCATCAAAGGATTCCCTTGTCT
>JAMCQB010000007.1 GCA_023382175.1 Nitrospirota bacterium
GTGGTAACATTCTAAAAGAAGCAAAGAAACTTTCTCCCGACTGTATTGTTGTATCCTGCCCTTTGTGCCATTTTATGCTCGATGCCAAACAGCGGGCAGTCGAAAAAGAATTGGGTGAAAAGATAAGACTTCCAGTCCTCTACATCACACAGTTACTCGGCATTGCGCTGGGGATTGATTACAAAAGGCTTGGTCTCCAGAGGCTTGTAACATCGCCAAAAACCTTTCTTCAAAAGATAAAATAAGAGTGTTTCAGAATTGTGCTTGATGCCTCTGATGTAATTTGAGGTGGTTCCTCTCTGGATGGTACGATAAGTTATTATAAAAATATCAAAAATACGAGGAGGGAAGATTATGCCGATTGAGTTAAAGGAGAGGCCGATCTTTATAATCGGTTACGAGCGGTCTGGAACCACTCTGCTGATGGCCATGCTGGGATGCCACCCCCGTATAGCCATCCCAGAGGTGGGCTGGCTTTTCCCGCGTATCTATCCCTGGCGATATACTTATGGAGACCTTTCCATTGAGAGCAATCTTCGGACAATGGCTGCTGAGATGCTCTTCGGGCTCAATCAACCATTATGGGGGATGAGCTTAAACCCCCGAACCGCTGTGGATGAAATCATTTCTATGGCTCCGGAACGCAGTTTTGCCGGTATTTATACAGCCATGCACCTCCGTTATGCAAAGGAGTTCGGTAATAAACCCCGGTGGGGCCAGAAAACCCCAAATAACCTGTTCTTTGTTTCCCAGATCCTTGAGAATTTCCCGCATGCGCAATTTATTTTTATCGCAAGAGACGGCAGAGATGCCTGCGCAACCAGCCTTCAATCCGCCTTTGGTGCAGGCCATATATACTATGCTGCACACACATGGGACCTGGCCAATACCTTCGTAAAGCCCTTTCGCATAAAACTTGACCCATCGACCTGGCTTGATGTCTCCTATGAGGAGCTGGTCCGTGAGCCCATAAAGGTACTTAAAGAGATATGCGATTTCCTTGGTGAAAAATACTCTCCCCGGATGCTGGAGTTTTATAATACACCAATCGGGATTCAGAGGGGAAAACAGCGAGACCATGCGCCGCTGGGGCACGCTGTTTCGGATAAATATGTAGGCATCTACAAATACCTGCTCAGCCTTCGGGATCAGCAGATCTACGCTGCTGTGGCTGGAGAAACACACAAGGAGTGCGGATATGACCTTGATGTGGAACCTATCGAAATATCTGAAGAGGAGAAGGCCCTATGGCTGGAATGGGATGGGAGAATTCGTGTTGCACGTCTTGACGGCCCCGGAGGACATATTGTTTTTGAGAGCTACAGGGATTGGCTGGCTGAACAGAGGATGATTCGCAAGCAAAAGGGCATCTGGAGCGACAGGGATATAACAAATGAGTTTCCAGCAGGACATCAGGACGAAGAGTATATAGTTGGTTTCCGTGCCCCGAAGCGCTGGAAAGAACACTTCAGTATCAAGCGGCGATATGCTTGATATTTCCCTCTTCCCCAATCGCCTCCACCCTATGGTCTGATTATGAACAACAGAATAGTGTAAAATAATTAAAAGAATTTAAATGGGGATCTTTTGGAGAAGAAGTGGTATTTAGACAGGATTGATATTTTAAAGGAATTGTCAGAAGAGGACAGGGCATTTCTTACGAAGAATGCGATAAAGAAATACTATGAAAAAGGTTGCTGCATCTTTTCATCGGGAGACCCTGGGAACAGGATCTTTCTTATTCAGGAGGGGGTGGTAAAGATCTATGACCTTGCTGAAAGCGGAAAGGAATCGATCTTCTGGTTTCGTTATCAAGGAGAGTTTTTTGGACTTGCTGAGGCCTTTGGTGGGGAGGATCGGATGTGTTTTGCTGAAGCGGTAGAGCCCACATCAATATTTGTCATAAGGCGTGAGGTTTTTGAAGAACTGCTAAAGAGAAATCCCAAGATAGCCCTGATAGTGATAAAGATTCTGGCTGCCAGGATGAGGCGTCTGGGTGAGGCATTGAAGGCATTGCACTTTCAGGATTTGAGGGGTCGATTGGCGCAGCTTTTATTAAGTCTTGGGGATGTCTGTGGAGTGGAGATGGGGGGCAAAATAATGATTGAAAGAAAGTTTACCCATCAAGAATTAGCGGACATGATTGGAGCTACCCGCCAGAGGGTTACTGAGGCATTGAATAACTTGGTCAAGGATGGCTTAATCCAATGTGATGGTAAAAAGGTAATGCTTCTTGATCAAAAAAGACTCTCTATGATAATCCAGCCTTCTCATTAAAATTTCTGATAGTCTGTTTATCCTCTAAGAGAATTCAAAGATTTTCTGACCATTGAATAATTCTATCAAAAATTTAAAAAAATTATCGGCCTGAACGCCTAAAATTGTAGGATTAGATTTTTTGCTTGACTCTCATTATGATTTTAGGTATAAAATAGTTCGTTTTATGCCGACTGCATTCTTGCCAGAAGAGTATTTGCCGATAGTCATCTTTATGGTGATTATACTGGCGTTTGGTCTCGGCACACTTGCAGTGGGCATTGTCCTCAGGCTGAGGAGACCATATCAGGAAAAACTTCTCCCCTATGAGTCCGGAAATCCCCCCGTGGGAGAGCCGAGATACCGGTTTTCCGTGAGGTTTTACATTGTCGCCATGCTCTTTGTGATATTCGACGTTGAGGCGGTGTTCCTCTATCCATGGGCGATTGTGTTTGATCAAATCGGTCTCTACGCATTTGTGGAGATGATGCTCTTTATCGCCATTCTTGTGGTGGGCTATGTGTACGCATGGAAAAAGGAAGCATTCAGGTGGGACTGAGATCAGTGATTAGTGTCGGTAAAAATTCCTTAACTGACACCGGCACTGAACACTGACACAGAGAGAAGGTAAGGAAACCATGATAATAGACGGCACGACCGCATTGGTTGAAGTGGAAGAAGGGGTAAAGATAATCCCCGGAGCCAACACGATCATCACAAGTATTGACAAGGTGGTGAACTGGGGGAGGGTTTCTTCCCTCTGGCCCATGGCCTTCGGTCTGGCGTGCTGCGCCATAGAAATGATGACCACGGGCTCGGCACACTATGACCTTGACCGGTTCGGGATTATCTTCAGGGGCTCGCCGAGACAGTCGGACGTGGTGATCATCGCCGGCACGGTGACGAAGAAGATGGTTCCGGTCATACGGAGGGTTTACGACCAGATGCCCGAGCCGAGATATGTGATGGCCATGGGAAGCTGTGCATGCTCGGGAGGGATCTATAATACCTACAGCACGGTTCAGGGGGTGGATACCTTTCTTCCCGTGGACGTGTACATTCCTGGCTGTCCCCCAAGGCCTGAAGCCCTCATGGAAGGGATCATCAAGCTTCAGGAAAAGATAAAGAAAGAACATTTTAAGTGGAGCATGTGGAGATAATATGTCCGTGATGGAACCAAAACTCATATCACAGGCGATCGCAGAGGGAATGCGGGAACGTTTCCCCTCCGAGGTGAAAGAGATAAAGGAATTCCGCGGGCAGGTGTCCGTCATTATACAGAAAGACAGACTGAAGGAAATAATGGAATACCTGCACGATACCCCCCAGCTCTGCTTCAGCCTGCTGAGAGACATCTGCGGTGTGGATTACCTTGGAAAGAAGGAACCGAGGTTTGAGGTGGTCTATCAGCTCTACTCCATCAGCCACAGGCATATGATACGGATCAGGGCTGAAGTCCCGGAAAATGACCCGGCCATTGACAGCGTGGTGAGCATCTGGGATGGAGCGAACTGGCATGAACGGGAGTGTTATGATATGTTCGGAATCCGGTTCATGGGACACCCTGATCTCCGGCGGATATTGATGCCCGAGGACTGGGAAGGGTCTCCCCTGAGAAAAGACTATCCTCTGGAGAGTGATCTTGGCGAGAAGGAATGGCCGGGTCTGAAGGAAATCCTTGAGCTGTCCAGGAAAAATAAGGTGTATGAAATAGGATGATGACGGATAAGGGCGCCGCAGAATTACAGACGAAAGAGTTGACCATAAACATGGGGCCGCAGCATCCCGCTACCCACGGGGTTCTGAGGCTTGTTCTCGATCTTGACGGCGAGACCGTGGTGAAGTGCACTCCCTATATAGGGTATCTTCACCGGGGCGTCGAAAAGCTCGGAGAAAACAGGACATACCTCACCGCCCTTCCCCTCACTGACAGGCTTGATTATATATCCGCCATGGTGAACAACCAGGGATACTGCCTTGCGGTGGAACGGCTGTTCGGGATCGAGGCTCCTGAAAGGGCTCAATACATCAGGACCATGGTTTCGGAGATGTCGAGGATAAGCAGTCATATCCTGTGGCTCGGAACCCATGCCCTGGACATCGGAGCAATGACCGTGTTCCTTTACGCCTTCAGGGAAAGGGAATGGCTCCTGGACCTCTTCGAGATGCTCTGCGGGGCGAGACTCACCACAAGTTATGCCAGAGTCGGAGGCATCAGGAACGATGTGTCGCAGGAATTCATCGACAGCCTCTATAGGTTCACCGAGGAATTCCCCGGGAGGGTAGAGGAGTACGAGACGCTCATTGACCAGAACCGGATATGGCTCAAGAGGACAAAGGGTATCGGTGTGATCGAGGCAGACGAGGCGGTGAACTGGGGACTTACAGGTCCTACCCTGAGGGGCTCCGGGGTATCGTATGATGTGAGGAAGCATGCCCCCTATGACGCATACGATAAAGTGAAATTCGACGTTCCTGTGGGGAAGGTGGGGGATGTGTACGACCGGTACCGTTGCAGGATGGAGGAATTCAGGCAGTCCAACAGGATCATACAACAGTGCATCGAGCAGCTTCCCGTGGGCCCTATCATGGCTCCTGACGCGCCGAAGCTGACGCTCCCTCCCAAGAACACGGTACTCAGCAGCATGGAATCCATGATCCACCACTTCGTCCTCATTACCAAGGGACCCCTGGCTGCTCCAGAGGGTGAGATTTACTCCGCAGTGGAAGCGCCGAAGGGAGAACTGGGGTTTTATTTTGTGAGTGACGGAACAGGCAGACCTTACCGGATGAGGGTGAGGGCGCCCTCCTTTGTCCATGCCTCGGTCATCCCGAGGCTGTGTGAAGGTTCCCTTATTGCTGATGTCATCGCAAACATCGGGACCGTTGATATTGTGCTTGGCGAGTGTGACAGATAGCAGGGTCCTTTAAGGCAGACCCTTTGTATCTTTGTTCTTTTTCATGCGGTGCGGCGTTTGCTGAAGGCGAATGTCTTGAGAGTGAGGATGCGTGATGGAGAGAATTCACATTTTCCGGGATATTGATGGTTCGGAGATGGGCGTCATCCAGGACCTGTTACAGTCCCGGGATTATGAGCCGAACGAGATTATCTATAGAGAGGGAGAAAAGGGCGACAGCCTGAATATCATCGAGAAAGGGAAAGTGAAGATAAACAAGATGATGGTGGAAGGCGATCAGTTCTGCATCGCAACCCTGAAGGAGGGAGATATCTTCGGGATCATGTCCTTTCTCGACGGCAGCGCCCATGATGCTACCATTGTTTCAGACCAGCAGACGCGGTTGACCGTATTGCGGAAACCGGACTTTGACGGGCTCCTCATGTCCAACCCGCTGGTGGCGGGCAAGGTATTGCGGCGGCTCGCCATACATCTGGCGGCCATAGTGAGAAATATGAACAGTCAATATATAGACCTGATGCACCTTATGTTCAGGAAGTCCAGATGATCCAGGACCGGAGAGTGAGAGATCAGGGTCGTGCCCACGCGATTGACAAAACGGTCGCCGATCTTGTCTCATTAATAGCGAATCAGACGAGGCTGAGAGGTTAGTATGCCCGGCATAGTAGATACCCTTTTATATATTGCGATTATAGTGGCGAAGATACTTGTCGTGTTCGGAGCGATTATGCTGCATGTTGCCTATGCGACTTACTTTGAAAGGAAGACCATAGGGCATATGCAGGTGAGACTCGGCCCCATGAATGTGGGACCCCACGGGCTTCTCCAGCCCATTGCAGACGGTATCAAGCTGTTTTTCAAGGAAGACATCATCCCTGCCCAGGCCGATAAACCGGTATTTTTTGTTGCTCCCGTGATATCTCTGGTGGGGGCCCTTTCGTCCCTTGCAGTAGTGCCCTTCTTTGAGGGATTCGCCATTGCCAATATCAACGTGGGATTGCTCTTCGTCCTTGCCATGTCATCCCTTGGTTCCTACGGAATCATCCTGGCGGGGTGGTCGTCGAACTCAAAATATTCTTTCCTCGGAGGATTACGGTCGGCAGCCCAGGTGATAAGCTATGAAATTGCCCTGGGGCTCAGTCTTGTGGGAGTGATGATGCTTGCGGGTTCGCTGAATCTCACCGATATCGTCCGGGCGCAGGAACGATATCCCTTCGGCATGTTTCTGCTTCCCCAGATTATCGGATGTGCGGTATTCGTCATTGCCGCCATCGCGGAAACCAACAGATCGCCCTTTGACCTCCCCGAGGCCGAGAGCGAATTGGTGGCGGGATATTTTGTGGAGTACAGCGGGATGAGGTACGGACTCTTTTTTGTGGCGGAGTATACGGGAATGATCATCATGGCCTCTATCGGCATCGTTTGTTTCCTTGGCGGCTGGAACGGGCCGTTCAAGATACCGTATGTGCCCTTTGCCTGGTTTTTCATCAAGCTCTATGTCCTCATTTTCATCTATTACTGGGTACGGGCTACGCTGCCGAGATATCGGTATGACCATCTCATGAACCTTGGATGGAAGGTGATGATACCCCTCGCATTATTTAACATAGTGATAACCGGAATTTTGAAGGTTATGAAGGCGCTGCCATGACATTCAAGCATCTTGTAAAAACGGTATTCCTCACAGAGATCGTCAAAGGTATGGCGCTGACACTAAAGACCATGCTCACCCGCCCTGTAACACGGCAGTATCCCAAGGAGAAAAGGCCGGCAATGCCGGGATTCAGGGGTCTCCATGGTCTTGTGAGGGATCAGCAGACCGGAGAGGCCAGGTGCGTAGGATGCGGTCTCTGCGCTGCCATATGTCCCTCAAAATGTATCTATATATACACCGCTGACAGCCTCGACCATAAAAAGATTGTGGAACGGTATGAAATAGAAGCGCTCAGGTGCGTTTTCTGCGGACTTTGTGTGGAGGCATGCCCGTACTCCGCAGTCATCCTCACCGAACACTATGAATATTCGGATTATTCCCGGGAGGCGTTCTACATGACCAAGGAGAAGCTCCTTGCCAACTGGGACAACTATATGGGATGGGAAAAGAATATGGAGTATTTCAAGAAGTTCTGGCACCCTACGGCAGATGACTTCGGTTTTCCCAAGAACCAGGCGGTTTTCAGGGGGAAACAGAATGCTCGCTGAAGGAATATTCATCTACCTTGCCGCGGCGATCACGATTCTGTCGGTCCTTGTGATCACGAGGAAAAACCCGGTGCACAGCGTGATCACCATGCTGGTCCTTTTTTTCCACATTGCAGCCCTGTATGTGACATTGAACGCAGAATTTCTTGCGGCCGTCCAGGTCATCGTGTACGCAGGCGCCATCCTCGTCCTGTTTCTGTTCGTTATCCTTCTCCTTAATCTAAAGGAGGAGGCGGTGGCGAGGAGATACGTGGGACCGTGGCCCCTGGGACTTATGGCTGCCGTGGGATTGTTTCTGGCCATCATCGTTTCCCTGGATTCCTTTGTTGCCGGGCCGAAAGGCGCCTTCACCACCGAGGTGATTAAGGCAGAGACGAACACAAAGGCGCTGGGAAAGATCCTCTTCACAGAATATCTTTACCCCTTCGAGGTCGTGTCAATCGTGCTGCTCGTAGCGATCATAGGGGCGATAGTGCTTGCAAAGAAGAGGCTGAGGAGTTAGGATGATTCCTTTACACTGGTATTTATGGCTGAGCGCCGTTGTTTTCATGGTGGGCGTGGCAGGGTTTCTCATGCGGAGGAACATCATCATCATGTTCATGTCCATAGAGCTTATGCTCAATGCGGTGAACATAAGTCTTGTCTCCTTCAGCCGTTACCTGGATGACATGAGGGGGCAGATCCTTGTGTTCTTTATCATAGCGGTGGCTGCTGCAGAGGCAGCCATAGGGCTCGGCATCATCATCGCCCTCTTCAGGAACAAGGTGACTGCCCATGTGGATGAAGCGAACGAGATGAAGGGATGAGGGGAATGAAAAATGGATAGCTATCTCTTAATACCGTTCCTTCCGCTTGCGGCGTTCTTCATCAATATCATATTCGGCAGGACGTTGATCAAGGATAAGGCTCACTGGGTTTCTATCCTCGCCGTCTTTGGTTCCTGGGTCGTTTCGATGATGGCCGTGGCGGAAGTTCTTCAGGGAAAGACGGTCAATGCAGACCTCTATACCTGGATCACTTCCGGGGGCTTCAAGGTCTCGGTGGGGTTCCTTATAGACCAGCTCACTTCCGTGATGCTTGTCGTGGTCACGACGTGCAGCACGCTCATCCACATTTATTCCGCCGGTTATATGCACGGCGACAAGGGATATTACCGCTTCTTTTCATACCTCAGCCTCTTCACCTTCTCGATGCTCATGCTCGTGACGGCGAACAACTTCCTCCAGCTTTACTTCGGCTGGGAGGCTGTCGGTCTCTGCTCCTACTTCCTCATCGGATTCTGGTATGAGAAGAAATCCGCATCCGACGCGGGGAAAAAGGCGTTCATCGTGAACAGGTTCGGTGATTTCGGCTTTGGTATCGGCGTGATCATGATATTCCTCACCTTTGGCACGCTCCATTATATCCCCATCTTCGGCGCGGTGAACGGCATGGTGGGCCAAACAGTTGATTTTCTCGGAATGCAGGTGGACCTTCCGACCCTCATCGCTCTTCTTCTTTTCTGCGGCGCGGTGGGGAAATCCGCCCAGATACCCCTGCATGTCTGGCTGCCGGATGCGATGGAAGGTCCGACCCCTGTGAGTGCCCTTATCCACGCGGCGACGATGGTAACCGCGGGTGTCTTTATGGTCGCCCGGTGTAACCCTATCTTTTCCCTCTCGCCTGTTGCTATGGATGTTGTGGCGATTGTAGGAGCGGTCACTGCGCTCTTTGCAGCGACAATCGGCCTTGTCCAGAACGACATCAAGAGGATCATTGCCTACTCGACAGTGAGTCAGCTTGGATACATGTTCCTTGCCTGTGGAGTGGGTGCTTACGGTGCAGGCATTTTCCATCTCTATACCCACGCCTTTTTCAAGGCCCTTCTCTTCCTGTGCGCAGGAAGCGTGATGCACGCCATGGCGGGAGAGCTGGACCTTCAGAAGATGGGAGGGTTGAAGAAGTACATGCCGTGGACATACCTGACGATGTTTGTTGCGTCACTGAGCATTGCCGGGGTCCCCGGGTTGGCCGGTTTCTTCAGCAAGGACGAGATACTCTGGCTTGCCTATTCCGGGCCAAGCCCGGTAGGTAAATTAGTGTGGGCCATCGGTACCATTGTGGCCTTTCTCACCGCTTTTTACTCTTTCAGGCTTATCTTCCTTACCTTCCACGGAAAGTTCCGAGGCAGTCACGAGCAGGAGCACCATCTTCACGAGTCGCCGAAGGTTATGACGATTCCGCTCATGATCCTCTGTGTCGGTGCTATCGCCTCTGGATGGGTCGGGATCCCCTCTCTCCTCGGAGGAGGCGCCCACTTCACGGAGTTCATGAAGCCGGTGCTTGGCCACCTCGAGGGCCATGGGACGCATGCCGAGGAGTGGATGGTCATGGCTATCTCGGTCGTCGCGGGGCTTTCGGGAATCGGGCTTGCCGCTTTTGTCTATCTCCGTGAGGGGGATCTCGCCGCAACAGTGACACAAAAATTCAGGTTCGTCCATCAGGTTCTGTGGAACAAATATTACGTGGATGAGCTCTATGATTTCATCATCGTGAGGCCGACGATCTGGATAGCGAAGAATGTGATCGTCGGCGTAACCGACGGAAAGATCATCGAAGGCATTGTGAATGGAGTCCCGGAGCTCATCGGAAGGTTCTCGTTGTGGTTAAGGAGCATCCAGACCGGCATGGTACATCAATATGCTGCCGTGATGGCCATAGGCGCATTTGTGGTAATCGCCATGGTGCTGCTATGGTAAAAAAATTTATTGGTCGTTTAACTTTCGCGGCCGACCGGAGGAGCAATTGATGAACACTCTTGGGTATCCCATTCTCAGCACCCTCATATTCCTGCCTCTCCTCGGTGCGGCTGTTATTCTCCTTATGGGCAGGAGCCAGGAGGCTTTGGTAAAATGGGCGGCCCTGGTGGTGAGCATAGTGGCGTTCGTTCTTTCGATCCCCCTGTTTACCGATTTTGACCGGACGACCCATCTCATGCAGTTTACCGAGAGGCATGAGTGGATCCCCTCATGGAACATAACCTATTTCCTGGGGGTGGACGGAATAAGTGTGCTCTTTATTCTTCTCAGCACCCTGGTTACGATCCTCTGCGTCCTGATCTCATGGAACTCCATCAAGACAAAGATAAAGGAGTTTTACATCGCCATCCTGATAATGGAAGGTGCCATGATCGGGGTCTTCTCGGCCCTTGATTTTTTCCTCTTCTATCTCTTCTGGGAGGCGATGCTCATCCCCATGTATCTCCTCATCGGGGTCTGGGGCGGTCCCAACAGGATCTATGCAGCCATAAAGTTTTTCCTCTTTACCCTTGTGGGAAGCGTGCTCATGCTTGTGGGTATTATCGTGTTGTATTTCTACGCAGGCAAGACATTTAATATCCTTGAACTGATGAACATGAACTATCCCTATCAGATGCAGTTCTGGCTCTTCTGGGCGTTCTTTGCGGCCTTTGCCGTGAAGGTGCCCATGTTCCCTGTTCACACCTGGCTCCCTGATGCGCACACCGAGGCCCCCACTGCGGGCAGCGTGATCCTTGCCGCAGTGCTTATCAAGATGGGCGCCTATGGTTTCCTGAGATTCAGCATCCCCCTGTTCCCTGATGCATCCAAGGCTATGGCAGTTCCTATGCTGACCCTCTCGGTCGTCGCCATCATCTATGGCGCAGTGGTGTGCCTTGCGCAGTCGGACCTGAAGCGCCTCATCGCTTACAGTTCGGTGAGCCACATGGGGTTTGTGACATTAGGTATCTTTGCGCTGAACATCCAGGGACTTGAGGGCGGCATCCTCCAGATGATTAATCACGGGATCGTGACAGGGGCACTGTTCCTGTCCGTGGGAATCGTATACGACAGGACCCATTCCCGGCAGATCAGCGATTACGGGGGTCTTGCCACGGTGCTTCCCGTCTATTCAGCGTTCTTCATGGTGTTCACCCTTGCATCCATAGGGCTTCCCGGCACGAACGGGTTCGTCGGGGAGTTTCTGATCATCCTCGGCGGCTTTGCCGCGAGCAAATGGGCAGGGGTGCTTTCCGCCACAGGAATTATCATCGGCGCGGGGTATATGCTCTGGCTGTACCAGAGGGTCTTCTTCATGGAGACGAACCAGAAGATCGTCGGCCTCCAGGAGATGGACATGAGGGAGATCATCACGCTCGTCCCCATGGTGATCCTTGTCTTCTGGATCGGTATCTACCCTGATATGTTCCTTAGTTTCATGCACCCCTCGGTGGAGCATCTCCTGAAGCGCCTGAACGCAGAAGGACAGGAAATGGCCGTTGCCGGAAAGATCATGGGAATCATAAAAATACCGTAACGAGTTATGCGTGATGCGTGATGAGTTCAGAACATACAGTTCTTCAATTTTTTACCCGTTACGCATCACGGATTACTCATCACGAATAATTTGGAGGTTGTGATGCAGATGCCTGATATAACACCGATGATCCCTGAGATCGTCATGTCGTGCCTTGCCCTTGTGGTGCTCATGCTGGACCTCTTCATCAGGAGAAAAGGTGTCACCGCCCTGCTCAGTATCATCACCGCAGGCGTTGTGGGGTTCACGCTGCTGGATTCATCGGGGACCGTATTTTCAGGAATGTACATTGCGGACGGCTACAGCAGCTTTTTCAAGCTCATCTTCCTCATAAGCCTGGTGCTTTCGGCGCTCATCTCAATTAAATATATAAAGATCGAGAAGGTCAACTTCGGCGAATATTACAGCCTCATGCTTTTTGCTACCCTCGGCATGATGATCATGGCCTCTGCCGGAGATATTATCGTTCTCTATCTCGGCCTGGAATTGATGGCGCTGAGCGTGTATGTGCTCGCAGGGTTTTTCCGTCACGACACAAGGTCCAACGAGGCTTCACTAAAGTATTTCCTTCTGGGGGCATTTGCCTCGGCCTTTCTCCTTTACGGTACGGCCATGATATACGGACTCACCGGCACGACAAACCTCAAGGCCATTGCGCAGTATCTTGGGACGCAGGGCACGGCCAACTCGGCGCTGATGCTTTCGGTGATCCTTTTTGTTGTGGCCTTCGGCTTCAAGATAGCGGCCGCGCCCTTTCATATGTGGGCGCCCGACGTATATGAAGGCGCGCCCACATCCGTTACCGCTTTTATGTCTGTGGGGCCCAAGGCAGCGGGTTTTGCGGTCTTTGGGAGGGTGTTCCTCACCGCTTTCGGCAATCTCCAGATGGACTGGGCTGCAATGCTGATCCCCATCGCCATTCTCACCATGGCTGTGGGTAATATCCTTGCCATAGCACAGACAAACATCAAACGCATGCTCGCCTATTCGTCCATTGCCCATGCCGGTTATGCCCTCATCGGTATCATCGCCGGTGGGGAAAACGGCATCGCAAGCATGATGAACTATCTCTTCATCTATGCCTTTATGAACATCGGCGCCTTCGCCATAGTGATCACGCTCAGGACCGAGGGGTTCAAGGGGGAGGCTATCAGCGACTATGAGGGGCTGGCAAAGTCCCATCCCCTGGCATCGGCGCTGATGCTCATCTTCATGTTCTCCCTTACCGGAATACCGCCCACTGCGGGTTTTGTGGGGAAGTTCTATCTCTTCATGGCAGCGGTGAACGCGGGATACACCTGGCTCGCCCTTGTGGCGGTGGTTTTCAGCTCCATATCAGCCTATTTCTATCTCAGGATCGTGATGTATATGTATATGAAGGAGCCAAAGGCTGAGGTAACTCTCTCCACTTCAGCTTCTACCAATCT
>JAMCQB010000117.1 GCA_023382175.1 Nitrospirota bacterium
TCGTTTGCCATGCCCTGTTATAGCATAGGTAAGGGGGAAAAAGCCAGTAGAATCTGTTCTCTCTTCTTCTACAGACAGTTATGCCTTACTTTGACTTAGCCCTGTATCTCTATTACGGGGACGTTGAAAACAAAAATCCGTTGTGATAAAGTCAATAAGCATGGGAAGCGGCAGCACCTGGGACTTGGAAGCCCTTATCAATTCACTCACCGAAGCGGTGCTCCTTCTGGATAAACGCGGCTCCATAACGTTTATCAACAAGACAGGAGAGGAATTCTTCCGCAGGAGCCACCAGGAGATCCTCGGGAAAAGACTGACGGACCTCTATCCGGGGGCGCGGGCCCTTGCGGGACTTGCAAAAAAGGCTATGAAGGAACTGAGGTCGTTCAGCATCAAGGATACAGAGGCAAAGATCAACGGCATGTCCAGGGTTGACGTCGATATTTCTCCCTTCATCGTGGATGGCCGGTGCGGAGGGGCTTTGCTCTCCATCCGCGAGAACCTGTCCATTGCTGAAAGGGAGGACTCTTCCTTTGACTCCCTGGTCTATCTCCTCGGCACCATAGCTCATGAGATAAAAAATCCCCTTGGGGGGATCAAGGGCGCTGCCCAGCTCCTGAAGAGGAAGTTTATGAAGGAAGGGGAGGTATCCCGGGGCGCTGATGATGTTGACGAGTACATAAACCTCATCATCCGTGAAACGGACCGGCTGAACACCGTGCTCCAGAACTACCTCACCATGAGCAAAAGATCTGTGCTTCAGCAGGTGAATGTGCACGAGGTTCTCGAAAAGGCCATTTCGATCATGGATTTATCGCTGAAAAATGGTAACATATCCCTGCACCGCTTCTACGATCCGAGCCTGCCGCGGGTCTTCGGAGACGGGGGCAAGCTCCTCCAGGTCTTTCTCAATATTGTCAAGAATGCCCTGGAGGCCATGCCCCGTGGGGGAACTTTGAGCGTTATGACGCGGCCCTCCGGCGAATACGTGGTCCAGAACGGGCAGATAAAGCGGTGGGCGGTGATCTCCGTCAGAGATACAGGAAAGGGTATCCCGAAAAATGAGATGCAGAAGATATTCCTTCCTTTTTATACAAAGAAGAAAAAGGGGACCGGCCTCGGGCTTGCCCTTTCGAAGAAGATCATAAAGGACCACGACGGGTTTATCAAAGTGGAAAGGCCGGATTCGGGAAAGGGGACGGTATTTCATATTTACATTCCCTTTGCCCCGTGATGAACTTGGCGTGAATATTGCAGAAAGTAATTTTGATGAATTCGTAAAAAAGCAAAATTTGCCACAGAGAACACAGAGTTAATGTCTTAAAAGTAAAAACTTTTCTCTGAGCCCTCTGTGACCTCTGTGGCTAAAAAAGACTTTTTACGAGTGTATCAATTTTAAGTCTTTAAGTTACTCATTTTTTTGGTAAAACAGCATGGAAAAAGAAGTTCTCATAATCGACGACGATGAATCCATAACCTGGGTCGTGAAAAAGGCCCTGGAACCCCAGGGCTATAAAGTGACCTCGCGTCCCAAGCTCTCTCCGGGACTCAGGGCGGTGAAGGGCGGTTTTCAGCTTGTCCTCCTGGACATCGTCCTCCCCGACGGCAGTGGTCTGGAAGGACTCAAGGAGATACGGTCTTCCTATCCGGATGCGGTGGTGATCATGGTCACTGCCCATGGAAAGATGGAGAGCACTGTGGAGGCGATGAAAGAGGGCGCCTATGATTACATTGAGAAACCCTTTGATATCGAGGAACTCAAGATAACCGTTGAAAAGGCCTTCAGGGACATGGCGGTGAGAGAGGAACTGAACAGTCTCAGGAGCGCCACTGCTGAGGCCGAGGAACCCCAGGTTGTAGGGAAAAGCCCCAAGATGCTGAAGGTATTCAAGGACATAGGCCGCGTTGCTTCGAAGGATATCACGGTCCTGGTCACGGGGGAAAGCGGCACCGGCAAAGAACTGGTGGCAAAGGCCATTCATTACAACAGCAAGCGCAGAGGCGGCCCCTTTGTCGCCATAAACTCCGCCTCGATCCCCAGGGACCTCATGGAGGCCGAGCTTTTCGGATGGGAGAAGGGAGCTTTTACCGGGGCACGGGATAAGCATACCGGCAAGATCGAAGCGGCCAACGGCGGCACACTGTTCCTGGACGAGATATCGGAACTGGACACCAACCTTCAGGCAAAACTTCTGAGGTTCATGCAGGACAAGAAATTCAGCCCTCTGGGGAGCAACAGGGTGGTGGAGGCCGATGTGAGGGTCATCGGCGCCACCAACAAGGACCTGAAGGACGCAGTGAGCAGGGGAGCATTCAGGGAGGACCTCTACTACCGGTTCAATGTAGTGCAGATCAAACTTCCTCCCCTGAGGGAAAGAAGGGAAGACATAAGCCCGCTCGCAAAGCATTTTCTGAAGGATGCAGAGAAGAGGTTCGAGACGGGGAAGAAAGAACTGTCGAAAGAGGCAAAAGACCTTCTCCTCAAATACGACTGGCCCGGCAATGTGCGGGAGCTGGAGAATGCCATCAGGAGGGCTTGTGTGCTTTCCAACGGAGCGGTTATCGAGAAGCGCGACCTCCTCCTGGAGGAAGCCAGTTCCTTTACCATCAAGGAATTTCTCGAGGATAAACTGAAGCGTTACCTCAAGGAGATGACGAACCTGGAGAACTGCAACCTCTACGAGACGGTGATCTCCGAGGTCGAAAAGGCCCTCATAAACATCGTACTGAACGAAACAGGGGGAAACCAGCTCAAGGCTGCGAAGACCCTCGGCATCAACAGGAATACCCTGAGGACGAAGATAAAGGAGTACCGGATAAAGTAATTGATTTTATCGCGGTGCTGTGGTATAAATAACAGACCGGGTTCTCAGAATGTTTCTTGATAATGGGTACCCTCCTTGCCCTCGCTGAGACAAAGAGGCGAGGGCTGTTCCGCCGTGGGTCATCGACTCCGGGCGGACCCCTTGACAGGGGAAAATCCATAAGGAGGTGTTCAGATGAACATCTACGAAAACATCCTCATCCTCAATGCATCCCTCACTGACGAGGAGACCGAAGCATCCACCAAGAAGATAAAAGACCTCATCACAAATTCAGGCGGAGAGATTCTCAAGGCTGACGTGTGGGGAAGGAGAAAGCTCGCCAATGAGGTGAAGAAGCAGAAGAAAGGGTTTTACGTCTTCCTCGTATTCAGATCCGCGTCGTCGTTGATCAGGAAACTTGAGGACTATTACAAAGTCTTTGACCCTGTGATAAAATACATGGTGATCAAACTGGAGAAGAAGCAGAGCGCCCATGTCCTCGCTAGCCTGGCTCAGGCCGAGGCCGCGGCCAAAGCTGCTGCCACGGCTGCCGCGGCGGAACAGAAGAGAGAGGAATAAATGTACAACAGGATTATCCTCATCGGCAATCTCACCAAAGACCCTGAACTCAGGTATACCCCCCAGGGCACGCCGGTATCCACTTTCAGGATAGCGGTGAACACGAAGTATAAACAGTCTGATGAAGCCAGAGAAGATACCCTGTTTATCGACATCGTTACGTTCGGAAAACAGGCGGAGACCTGCAGTCAGTATCTCAGCAAGGGGAAATCCGTTCTCGTGGAGGGCAGACTGCAGGAGAGGAGATGGGAATCCGACGGGCAGCAGAGGAGTAAATTTGAGGTCGTTGCGCAGACCGTACGGTTCCTGTCAAGGAAGGGCGGCGGTGAAGGTCAGGGATTTCCTGACACCGAGGCCGCCCCGCCGGAAGGGACGGACCTTGAACCATTTTGACTTGAATCTTTCAGTCATTAAGCAATTATGGCATTAAGAAAGGAGCGACCATTGCAGCAGAGAAGATTTCAGAGGAGAAAGTTTTGCAGGTTCTGTGCAGAGAAATCAGAATTCATAGACTATAAGGACATCAAGACGTTAAGGAGTTATCTGACTGAGAGGGGGAAGATCCTGCCCAGGCGCATGACCGGGGTGTGTGCGTGCCACCAGAGAAGCCTGAACGAAGCGATAAAAAGGGCACGGAACATCGCACTTCTCTCATTTGTGGAAAAATAACAGATGAGGATCCCGAAGACATGGGTGCCCCTGATCGCAAAGAAGATCATGGATGACCTTCTTGCAAGGGAGATCATCGTGTCAAGGGCGCCGGTGGAAGAACTCGTTGCAGAGGCGGAGAGGCTCATCATGGAAGAGCTCATGGTGGAGGACAGGGTGAACGACGAGGTCAGGGAAATACTCAAGAAATTCACCGGGGAGATAGAGAAAGGGAGACTTGATTACAGGAAGGTGTTCGATCTCACCAAGAGGAAGATCATCGAGGAAAGAGGACTCGTGATATGACGCTCTCCGATGAGAAAATCTCCCATCTCAGCCACGTCCTGCTCAAGGGACTGATGGACAGGAACCTCCTAGAACTCAAAGATGAGGAAAGCAAGGTGAGGCGTGAGATAAAACGTTCCACGGTCTCGTTCCTCAAGGTCAGCGAAGATATTGATTCGTCGGTGAAGAAGAAATTGCAATCCTTTTCAAGAAAGATCGTCGAGGGAAGCCCCGAGTGGGAGGTACTGTACAAGAAGTTCTACAAAGAAGAGGCAGCAAGAAAGGGTCTGGCATAAGAGTAAGGAGGACCCTCAAAAGGATTCTCATCTCGTCTCCTCTTGTTTTTCTCTATCTTGGGATTCTCTTTAGTTCACCGTCAATAAAACAGTCCCGATTTTATGTCCCTGCTGTTTATTTCTGGTTTTTCCTCTCACTTTCGTCCATGGCGTTTTATTTATATTTGTGCTTTCTTAGACGTGAAAAACGGTATTTGCGGAAGGTTGGAGACGGTTATGTTGTTCAGACCCTTGACACCGGACCCAAGGATGAACGCGAAAAAAGATATCTCTTTGAAGCCTTGTTATCTTGCTTATTTTTCACGGCAGGGATCATCCAGGCCCTCGATCTTGCCTGGCTTCACATCCTCTTCATTCCTCTTCTCTCTGCGTTGTCCCTTGTGTACGGATGGAAGATCATGATCCCCCTGAGCCTTGCCGTGCCGGCCCTTGAGATTAGGCATTTCCTGTACGGGGACCGTCTCGAAGAAGGAGTTTTCAACGGTTCGGTGGTTCTTATTGCGGCCATAGTATCGCTTGGTGTAACAAGAATAAAAAACGAAAGAAATAATCTCAAGAAAAACCTTGAGACGTTAAAAGTGGAGGTCGAGGATATCGATTCCGGCGCCGATGCCGACATTATCAGGGGAGACAATCTTATTTCTCAGCATCTCTCCTCCACGAAAAAAGCAAACGAGGAGCTACAGGAACTTCTGTCCATTGCAAAACACGCGCTGTCGGCAGAGGCGGTGAGCCTGTTTGATCTTCGAGGAAATCGGTTAACACTCCGGTGTTCTACTGATGGATCTCAGGGTTCACTCCCGGATGAGAGAATGCTCGCATTATGTGCTCGTCGAAAAGCATCGGTAATCTTTGATGCATCATCCGGGGCAGAGGGGAGAGAGGCCATCCATATGTTAACACCAGTAGCAGATGGGAAATTAATTGCGGGTGTGTTAACTGCTCGAAAAAACAGGATCTCCGGAGATGGGAATTTTGATGTTCAGACATTGGAGATGTTTTCCAGACAGATTATGAAGATTCTCCATAACCAGCGTGTATATTCGCAGATAAACAAGGAACATGCAGGGCTAAAGATCCTCCACAAGGGAGGTTCGAGTCTGACTACTTCGCTCAAAACGAAAGATATTGCGCAGCGGATAATGGAAGCAGCTCATGAGATCGCACCTTTGTCAATAGCTCTTTTTATGCCAAAGGGTGAACATTTCGAGCTGATCTGTGAGATCGGATTTGACCTCTGTGAGAGAATCTTTGACTTCGGTGACACCCGAATCGGGGTAGTCAGTAGCGGGACGGAGCCCCATTATCTCTCGGATCTGAAAGTCGAGATGAAGGATGAACGTATTCCCGTCTTTCCTTTCAAGACTGACGATGATGGCTCTGCCTTCATGCTCCCCCTGTCATACGAGAGGGAACCTCTTGGAATACTTGTCCTGTTCTCTCAAAAGAGGAACGCTCTCAGTTCGTATCAGATTGAACTTCTGGAGCTTCTCGGCAATCAGGCATCGTCATCCCTTGCCAATGCGAAGTTCCATGCAGAGATAGAAAGCATGGCCGTAACCGACGGCCTCACCGGGCTTTTCAATCACAGGAATTTTCAGGAGAAACTGTCCAATGAGTTTAACAGGATGCAGCGGATCCCCGACCCCCTCTCCCTCCTCCTCATCGATATCGACTTCTTCAAAAAGGTCAATGATACCTATGGACATCCCGCGGGGGACGAGGTCCTGCGGGGAGTTGCCGGAGTAATAAGGGAAACCATACGAAATGTGGATATTCCCGCACGATACGGCGGAGAGGAATTCGCTGCCATACTTCCGGGGACAAATCATGAAGGGGCTCAAAAGATGGCAGAAAGGCTGAGGAATGCCATAGCGGGGAAGGTGTTCACCATCGACGGAAAAGAACTACGGGTGACGGTGAGCATCGGCGCTGCGACGTCTCCCCACGATACGGGGAACAGGGATGAACTCATAGAGAAGACGGATCAGGCGCTCTACCATGCAAAAAGGAACGGAAGGAACCGGTGCGTGCTCTGGAGGGAGATAAGAGAAAAATGAAAAATACTAAATACGAAGCACGAAATCCTAAACAAACTCAAAATTCAAAGTTTCAAAGCGTTTTGTATTTCGGCATTGAATATTGTTTAGGGTTTGAGATTTAGGATTTAGGGTTTGGAGTTCAACGTGGAACCATTTATATCATACGTCACCGAAGAGGAAATCAGAAAAGAGCGGGCAAAGGCCCGTGAATTGAGGCAGGCGCAGTGGTGGAAAAGAAAGTGCGCTTCCGGAGAGTGCTATTACTGCAAGAAGAAGGTGAAGCCCAAGGACCTCACCATGGACCACATCGTGCCGATTATCAGGGGCGGTAAATCGACAAAGGGAAACGTCGTCCCTGTATGCAAGGAATGCAACGACAGGAAGAAATACCTTCTCCCCCTTGAGTGGGAGGAGTATCTGGAGAGATTGAGGAAGAGGGAGGACGAATAGACAGATACGCGGTAAGTTTTAAAAGATATCATGCGCCATCTGCCGAAAACATAAATTCTGTCCGGGTCGCTCAAAGGGGATATTGCCGTTTTCTGCCGATCCTGGAATTAATCCTGTTATTAGAATACAATACTATCAAAACCGTTCTGTTAAAATGTGGAGCAAGGAGGAAGGAAAATGAAAGGAAAAGGGCAAGGTATATCACGCATCAGGGCATTGGTAATTGCAGTAGTGACCATTAGTGCATTGTTCATCACTACGGCAAGGCCGGTGATAGCATCGGACGAAGCTGATGCTCAGGGGATTGTGGACAAGGCACGTGTCACCTTCGAAGGCCTGATGCGCGACACGAACTACACATGGCTTCACAGTCACCTGAAGGAGGCCAAGGGCATCCTCATTTTTCCCCAGGTGCTCAAGGCAGGTTTTATTTTTGGCGGCTCAGGCGGGACCGGTGTCCTTGTGGTGAAGGATGAAAAAACAGGGGATTGGAGCCAGCCAGCCTTCTATACCATCGGCGCGGTGAGCTTCGGGCTCCAGATCGGCGGCGAGGCAGCTGAGGTGGTCATGATGGCCATGAGCCAGAAGGCCATTGATTCCCTTTTTTCGTCGTCCTTTAAACTGGGGGGAGATACCTCAATTGCCGTCGGCCCCCTTGGCGGCGGCGCGAAAGGCAACATAACCGCTGATTTCATTTCCTTCGCAAAGTCAAAGGGGCTCTATGCCGGACTGAACCTGGAGGGCTCGGTGGTGGACGTGAGAGACAGCCTCAACAAGGCATATTATGGTCGAGACGTAAGACCTGTGGACATCATTGTAAAGAAGGAGGTCAACAACCAGGGATCGGCCCAGCTTCGCACATCACTGAAGAAGGCGGTCAAGTAGCGTTGTCCGTGTGGGCAACAAGAGGATCTCGGAAAGCCCACAGCGAAAGTGGCAGGGGCCATAAAGGAATATGATCCGGACAAGATATGGAAGAAAGTGGAAGTGGCGCCCAAACCGTAGCCTCAGACCACCGAAACTGAAGAAAGCAGAGGTCCTGCGGCAGGTACCGCAGGACCTCCTGCTTTCTGGACAATCTGCATAGACATCCTGCCAATGAGTTGACACTGCGGAAGAACATCTTTTCAATTTACCAGTTTAAATCGAGTCAGCGTCACCCAAGAAACCTTCTTATGTGAGCTGCTTCTATAAGCATACCCTGAATATGTTTTTCGTTCTTGTCCTTTATTGCCTTAATTATCCGCGAAGTGATGACGCCGTGGTCTTCGTTGACGCTGTAATTACAGAGATCCAGCTTAAGAGATGAACGTACCTCCTTCGGAACTATACTAAGAACATCTCTGTTGAAAAAAGCCATGGCGGTGGAGATATCGAAATCAAAATTAACATATACCTCCCTCAGGTAAGCAATATCATCCTTCGTTAATGCATTCAATCCGATAATTTCCGGAGGCAAGCCCATAGAATAGCCGGCAGCACAAAAGCTTATAACTCTTGGAAGCCGTACTTTTCCTACGCTTCTGGAGTACCCGAACAACCCGACATGGAGCTTGCGCATCCTCCTTCTCGGGACAAAACCTGCCATATAGTTCATTAAAGGCGCCAGAAATTTCACCGATCTTCTGTATTCCCTTGACATCTTGTCGGCAATTCTTATACATCGAGTTTCATCGATATCCTTCCCTTTCTTTCTTGATGACTCCTTGAGTTTCCTAATGCCCGAAATGATAGACGCCGCAGGATTATCATATTTAAAGGCAGACTGAACGGTGAAAGTCTGGACATCCGGATATTCATTGAGGACGCGGGCCACATTATCAGGCGAAAGATGCCCTCTAAAAGGTGCTGAACCGACGCCGAGGATAGGGTATGTTTCCACCCCAATTTTTTCGGAAAGCCTTCGTAATCGCTGAAGAGCGATCTTGTTGCAGAGGATAGCGCTTATCATGCCGTAGTTCATTGCCGGATCAGACCTTGCTATGAAAACTCTCTGATGCTTTATATCCTTATCCCTGAGATATTTCTCCAGGATATTGTGAGCCTCGAACATATGCTCTTTGTCCTCAAAAAGGGGTATGACATTAATCCTTTCAGGCTTAAACTTACCTATCCACTGAGCTATGGTTATATCCCCCGGGTAAAAGGGCTTATTTTGTTTGCCTACAACAAAGTCTTTATAGTAATAGTAGATCCTGTTGAGCGTTTCAGGGGACGTCGTCATCGGGAGTATCACCTCGAATATGGGAGATGTGTCGTTACCATAAAACATCCTGGCGGCATCGCACGATCTTGGAATACTCTCAAGCGTCTCGATGAGTATCTTTGCTTCCCCCTTTTCGACGTCGGGATTCGGTACTCTTAATGTGAGGAACACATCTTTTCCCAGTCTTTGTTTTTCAAAAAAATAACCATATTTCGTGAGGAGTTTCCTGACGACAAAGTCATCAACTTCTTTGCCCTCGCAGTCCCACATCTGCTCATCACATCCCAGATGTGAAAACGTATAATATGCTTCCTGAATCTCGTCATCCCCCGACATGTCAGATGTCTCGGCAAAAAAGGGAAGGATGACATTGTCGGGATGCTGTGTCGACATGACCCTTGGAACATGCATATGCATAGAATACTCAATCTCCTTTCAGGGATTCAGCCGGCGTCAAAGTCAGTATCTTAGTTCAGAAACAGAGGAAGGCGATATTGCCGGCCTCAATGCCTGTAACACAGGCATTGAGCACCTTGAACAGCATCCCTGCTGATAAAGCGTTCCTTTATATCTAACAGAATCTCCTGCCTCGGCTTTCCCCATTTAGGTGCGATGAGGATATCATCCGGCGCCATGGCGAAGAGCCTTTGTAGAACGATTTCAGGAGAAAGGCGCTCGACGAAATCTACGAGAAAGTCCAGATATTCATCATAAGTGAATGTGTCGAACGGCTTCTCCCGATACCGTTCTGCGAGAACGGTATCCTTTATTATTTGTAACTGATGTATCTTTAAAAACCCTATGGGAATATTCGACAGCTCATCAGCCATGGCAAGCATTTCACCTTTTGTCTCTGAGGGAAAGCCCGCTATCGTGTGGACGCCGATGTGTATGCCCCGGTCTTTCGTGAGGTTCACGGCATCAAGAAATGTTTTATAGTCGTGCCCTCTGAGAATGTACCGGAGAGATTTATCATAAATAGACTGCAACCCATATTCGATCAGGATAAAATGATCCTTGGCAAGTACTTCGATCATTTCTATCTTTTCTTCGTCAATGCAGTCGGGTCGTGTCCCAATGGCAAGGCCGACCACTGAGGGCACTGAAAGGGCATCTCTATATATCTGTTCCAACTCCGATACCGAGGCGTAGGTGTTGGAATAGGGCTGAAAGTATACGAGAAATTTTTTCGCTTTATACCTGACGGAAAGGTATCGTATTCCGTTCCGAATCTGTTCGTTAAGAGAGGTTTCGGACCTGCATTCAGATGGTCTGAAGCTGTCATTATTACAGTATATGCATCCTGTGAGACCAACGGTACCGTCCCTGTTGGGACAGGTAAACCCCGCGTCCACATTGACCTTGGAAACGACGGTGCCGTATCTCTCCCTGAGATAGCGTCCAAATGTATTAAATCTCCAGGCCATGACTAATTATTTCTCTTTCCAATCCTGATGTCAACAGAGGCCCCCCAATTCATCTTGACAAATATATTCGCCAAGGTTATGATTAAGTCATCTGATGGTCAGACCAATTGCTCATTAGTAAACCATAACGCACATGAAAATGCAAGTTATCGAGAAGGGCACAGTAAAGACGGGGCAGCCTGTCAGGCACAGGAGGTACGGGGCGGGCACAATACTGTCATTGTTTGCTTCATACGCTTTGGTGGAATTTGACAGGCCGTTCTCGGAAAAGACGGTACCCGTGGATCAGTTGCACTATACCATTCAGGAAGAAAGAGAAAATGATCAATAAACGGTCCCTGATAGTACCCGTGTTCTTTTTGAAGTTGTAGACATCCCTGGGGGAGGCTGAAACAGGCCTGAGAAATTCCGCATCCAAGGAAGACCCCTTGAATCTGACCCGGGTAATTCCGGCGTAGGGAACGGGAGAGTAGAGTGGAAGAGGACAGTCCTCTATTCCTTCCGGGGATAGAGGACTTTTTTGGGAGGAGTGAACTGTGAGGGTGATGGTCAATGGCGAGGAATACGTGACGGAGAAGCATACGATCACGCAATTATTGGATGAAATGGGAATTGTGCCCGGCAGAGTCGCCGTTGAGGTAAGTCTCAAAGTTATTAAGAGAGCAGATTATGATAATTTCAGTCTGAGAGACGGGGATGTGATAGAAATAGTCAAATTTGTTGGTGGAGGACAATTGAGTGTCAGTGACAGTGAATAGTGTCAGTAATGAAAAGAACTCGCTGAACACTGACATTGACAACTACACTGATAGAGGAGGAAATATATGGAAGATACATTGACCATCAAGGGCATAGAATTCAGATCCAGACTCTGGATCGGCACCGGAAAGTACAAAGATTTTGAAGAAACAAGGAGGGTAATTGAGGCATCCGGTGCAGATGTGGTGACCGTGGCAGTGAGGCGGGTCAATATCACCGATAGGAAGTCCGAGAACCTTCTGGATCACATAGAGCCTGAAAAATATAAAATTCTTCCCAACACCGCCGGGTGCTATACCGTTGAAGATGCCCTGAGGTATTCCCGTCTCGCGAGGGAAGCAGGGGTGTCTGATATGGTGAAACTCGAGGTGATAGGGGATGAGAAAACATTATTTCCTGATACCATGGGGCTTTTGATGGCTACAGAGATACTGGCGAAGGAAGGGTTTATTGTGTTCCCCTACACCAACGACGACCCGATAATGGCGAAAAGGCTAGAGAACGCCGGAGCCGCTGCTGTAATGCCCCTTGGCGCTCCTATTGGTTCCGGACTGGGTATCAGAAATCCGTACAACATCAAGATAATACTGGAAGGGGCAAAGGTTCCGGTAATTGTAGATGCAGGCGTGGGGACAGCCTCTGATGCCACGTTCGCCATGGAACTGGGATGCGACGCCGTCCTAATGAACACTGCCATTGCAGGAGCCAGGGATCCTCTGGCCATGGCAGAGGCGATGAGACATGCCGTTATTGCCGGCAGGCTTGCATACAAAGCAGGGAGGATACCGAAAAAGCTCTATGCCACTGCGAGCAGCCCGCTTGGAGGTATGCTGTGATGAAGTGGAATGAGAAAAGAGAATGACAAAAAATGTACGAATTCAGAACCTCACAAATCATATTCGTAAACAATATGTTGGGCGAGACTGACATAAAAGAGCCGGCAGAATGCCCACGAGAATATTAAGGGAAAGGTAAGGAGAGAAAAATGACAAGGATTGAGATGGCAAGAAAAGGGTTTATTACCGAAGAGATGAGGTCAGTCGCCTTAGCAGAAAGCATCTCCGCAGAAAGACTTGCATCGGACATTGCTGAAGGGGTGACGGTAATTTCCAGAAATGTCCTGCGCGAGATTACTCCTCTCGGCATCGGCAGAAGGCTACGGACGAAAATCAATGCGAACATCGGCACATCGAAGGATAGGATTTCCTATGATGAGGAGATGGAGAAACTTCAGGCGCTGGTGAAATATGGCGCTGATGCGGTAATGGATCTCTCGACAGGTGGAGCAATTAAAGCCCTCAGAAATGCACTCATCGAGAGGTCTCCCGTGGCGGTCGGGACTGTTCCTATTTACGAGGCTGTGGTAAAGACGACCGAAAAGCATGGACATATTGTAAAAATGTCTGCGGATGAGCTTTTCAGCGTGATCGAAGAGCACGCAGAGGAAGGTGTTGATTTTATCACGGTACACTGCGGTGTTACGAGAAAGGCAATAGAACGGCTGAAGGAAGACGGGAGAATCCTTGATGTTGTGAGCAGGGGGGGCGCATTCCTCCTTGAGTGGATGATATACAACGACAAGGAAAATCCC
>JAMCQB010000083.1 GCA_023382175.1 Nitrospirota bacterium
ATGCTGTTCTTCTCACCGACAGGGCCTTTGCCGGCTCCGATACGCTGGCAACCTCTTATACACTTTCTAAGGCTATCTCAAAAATAGGCACTGATATAATAATCTGTGGCAAGCAGGCAATTGATGGAGACACTGCCCAGGTCGGCCCAGAGATTGCGGAGTTCCTGAGTATCCCCCATATTTCATATATAAGGAAAATAGAGGATATTAAACCAGATTCGATAAGGGTCCAGAGATTGATGGATGAAGGCTATGATATTGTTGAGTCACCAATCCCTGTTCTGCTCACAGTAGTTAAGGAGCTGAATGAACCGAGGTTGCCATCTCTTAAAGGCAAAATGGCTGCCAGGAAGGCAGAGATAAAGAAATGGACGTCCTCGGATATCGAAGCTGATGAGGATAAGATTGGTTTAAAGGGCTCACCTACACAGGTGAAGAAGATCTTTGCACCAGAGCCTAAGAAGGACAGGAAGATCCTTGAAGGCACAATAGAGCAGCAGGTCGATGCCTTGCTTCAGGAACTCAGGAGTCTGAAATGCGTATAGTGGTGACGAGCGAAAAGTGCACGGGCTGTGAAACATGCCTGGATTCATGTCCCTTTACCGCCATCGTGATGAAGGAGGGCAAGGCATTCATCAACGAATACTGCCAGCTTTGCAGGGCATGTCTGGGTGTATGCCCTGAGGGCGCTATTAAGGAAGTGCTGGAAGAGGGCGAAGAGATCCCGGAAGTACACGACACGAGCAAATATTCGGGGGTATGGATATTTGCTGAACAGAGGGATGGTAAAGCGGCATCGGTGGCCTACGAGCTTCTGGGAGCGGGCAGGCTGCTTGCTGATGAACGGCGGACGCAACTTTCGGCGGTGTTTTTTGGCGCCTCCGAATCGGAGGCCCGGGAACTTATCAGATGGGGCGCTGACAGAGTATACCTCTCCAACAATGCCATCTTTGAAAGGTTCAATGATGAGCCATATGCGGAACTGATTTCATTATTGATCAAGGAGCACCGTCCCGAGATCGTTCTCGCGGGTGCAACACCCGTCGGTCGATCTTTTTTCCCCAGGGTGGCGGCGAAGTTAAGGACCGGACTGACCGCAGATTGTACTTCCCTCGAAATTGACGGAGAGACCGGAAACCTTCTCCAGATCCGGCCTGCCTTCGGGGGGAATATCATGGCTACCATCCTCTGTCCCAATAACCGGCCGCAGATGGCTACGGTGAGACCGAGGGTGATGAAGCGGGGTTCATATGACGAAGGGAAAAAAGGTGAGATAATCCATGTGGAGGCTGAAGGGCTGACTTCCCGGACAAGGGTCCTGGAGACGATAAAAGAGGCATCGGAAATCACCGTGAATCTTCACGAGGCAGACGTTATTGTGTCCGGGGGAAGGGGCCTCGGAGATCCAAAGGGGTTCAAGCTCCTTGAGGAGCTGGCGGAACTTCTGGGAGGGGCCCTCGGCGCTTCCAGGGCTGCGGTGGATGAAGGCTGGATTTCCTACAGACATCAGATCGGGCAGACAGGCAAGACCGTCTGTCCGAAGATCTACATCGCCTGCGGAATTTCCGGCGCTGTACAGCACCTTGTAGGCATGCAGTCATCAGATATCATCATCGCCATAAACAAGAATCCCGAGGCGCCCATATTTTCTGTGGCGAACTACGGGATCGTGGGTGATGTGTACGAAGTTGTGCCGCTGCTCATAAAGAAGATCAAGGAGACGCGGAGAAGCGGGGAAACGGCGACACGGTGACATGCAGGCCAATAAAAAAATGTCAGGGAGGCGCATAAATGGATAATCAGAGCGAAATGAACATCTCCGAGTCTCCGAGTCCCCGAGTCCCCGAGTCATCCAAGATTTGTTTTGTCTTCCCGGGTCAGGGTTCTCAGCATGTGGGCATGGGAAAAGAGATATATGAGAACTTCGGCGAGGCGAAGGAGATATTCGGGGAGGCCTCCGATGCCCTTGGATACGATGTTTCCCGGTTATGCTTTGAAGGCCCTGAGACAGAGCTCAACAAGACCTTCAGGACGCAACCCTGTATCCTCACTGCAAGCATTGCAATTCAGAGGGTATTGTCATCCCAGAGTATTGTTCCATCTGTTGTCGCCGGTCACAGTCTCGGCGAATATTCTGCCCTGGTGGCGGCAGGAGTCATGTCGTTCAGGGATGCAGTGAAGCTTACCGAGAAAAGGGGACTGTTCATGCAGGAGGCTGTTCCCGAGGGCAGGGGGCTTATGGCTGTCATCCTTGGCCTGAAGAGGGACGAGGTTGACGAGATTTGCCTGTCTCTGCAGTCAGGATATGCGGCGCCTGCCAATTACAATTGTCCCGGCCAGATCGTGATTGCGGGAGAAAAAGAGGCTGTGGAAGAGGCAATGAAACTGGCTAAAGAGGCAGGGGCAAAAAGGGCCTTGCCTCTTGCGGTGAGCGTCCCTTCACATTGCACGTTGATGGCTGATGCATCAAAAAGGCTCGGTGAACTGCTTGAGGGAATCGACTTCAATAGTCCCACAACTCCTATCGTGAATAACGCCGATGCCATGTTTCTTAATAACATTGAGAGCATTAAAGTATCTCTTGTCAGGCAGCTTAACAGTCCTCTTCTATGGGAAGACTCGATTAAGGCTATCGCGGATTCGGGGATTACTGCCTTTGTGGAAGTGGGGCCGGGAAAAGTGCTTTCGGGGTTAATAAAGAGGATAGAGGAATCGGCAAAGACCTGCAATGTGCAGGACCTGAAGAGTCTGGAACTTACGTTGTCTTCACTAGCGACTTAATTTTCTACCAGCTTCCTCCACCTCCGCCGCCGAAACCGCCACCGGAAGATCCGCCCCCTCCTGAACCGCCTCCACTGATTCCGCTTCCCCGAGGGGTCGAGAACATCGCGGTACCGAGGCTTGAGGTCATCGAACTAACGGAATGAGAGAATGTGTGAGGGCTGAATGTCCTGAAGCCTTCGGGGGAAACATACCAGTCAGGGGGATTCTGATAAATGCCCTCAAATGCTTTCGCCCAGTTGTCTGCAACGTCGAGGGCGATGGCATAGGGCAGGAATTTCGAGAAAAGATTCTTATCCCCCATTCTCTCCAGTCTGTCCTTTTCAGCCCGGTTCATGAATTCCTGGAAACCAAGAATGTCCATATAAACGGAAGCTCCCGCCTTTGTCTTTGCCGGCATGACCCGGGCAAAGGCGAACACAGGCAGCCCTGCCAGTAGTCCCGAGAGGGCGCTCTTGAAGAGTGCAGCCGAAGTAAATGACCCGGAACCGGACAATGACTGTGTAAGAAAGATTGCTACAGGAATCGCAACTGCTGCCACCGCTACTGCCGCAACCGTATAAAAAGCTCTTACCTTTTCAGGGCTCCTCAAAAAATACTTCTTTCCCTCCAGCTCCCCATAAAGGGTTTTTTTCAGTGATTCCAGATTAGTGTAGAACTTGTTCTTCATCTCGGAAACCGATATTCCGTGAAGGGATCCCGAGAAAGTGCTCGTTATCAGTTCCCTTTCAAAGGAACTCAGATCTGCATCGGGCTCTTTCACCTTTGAGAGGTAATAGTCCGTGGAATCGAATATCAACCCCTCCCTTTTCGTCTCTTCTACCTTTATATAGCCCTTCACTGCCAAGCCCACAATGGAAGACGTGATATCCCTGGGATCCAGTTTTTCATCCACAATGGCGCCGACTTCTGAAGGGCTAAGGGGTTTATTGCCGAACCTGGGGGGCTCATACGTCACCGTAATCGACTCCCTGACCCTGGGGTCTCTGCCCCTCTTTCTCCAGAGGTTTATCATGAAGATCAGGGAAAAGACAGGGAGGGTGAATGACCAGTTCTCCTTTATTTTCCACACAAACATTTTCCATCCGGACGGCGGAGGCACAAGCCCTTTGTCCCACCCGAAGGCTATGGTGAATCCTTCTCCGGGATTGAGGCTTTTCTTCAGAAAGAACTCAGCATAGTTTCCAAGGGTCTCGTAACGGCACTGAGATTCCCTTGACCGGTAGGCGCCGGTATAGCATGAAGCCCAGAGAGTCGTGCTCCTGCTCTTTGCAGCAAGCATTACGTTTGCCGAAGCCTCCTTTATCGGCGCATTCCAGTAATTCCCCGTGACATTCCAGTAAAGCTCATCATGGTCGTCGAAGAAGAGGAGGGCGTTTTCGACTTTATAGAAGATGACATAGGTCTGGTTCCCGCTTACATATCTATCCTTATCACCAATCCTTATGTGGACTACATTATTGCGGTTGTCCACTTTGGCATTCCACTTCTTCCCCGAGGGGTCAGTCACCGATATTATCTCCATAGGCGTTACCATGCGGCTGCCAAGGTCATCGGTGTAGCTGAAGGGAATCTCTCTGTAAATGCCGTGCTTCGGCCGGTGGAATTCCACCTCCAGGGTCTCTTTTACCGTGAAGGAGGCATCATCATTGATAATGATATCGGAGTGGAACTTGTTGATGGTGAAGTCCCGGGCAGAAACAGGAGCTGCCGCGAGCACAACCAGGAACAAAAGAAAGAAGCGTAATAGGCGCTTAACCATTTTTGCCTTGGCTATACCGGCATAGGGGACTGGGGCTCTCAGTTGATAAAACATAGCTATCCTCCCCTGAACGGGCACCCTCAGTTTTATTTTATGAAGCGCCGGTCTGCATCCAGGGAGACCAGAATGCAGCCGTCTCCTTCCTTTATCATATCTCTGAAGCAGAGCACCTTCATGGCCTTCGAGACCGCCTCCCTGGATGCGCCTGTGCGTGCCGCAAGTTCCTTGTGGGTAAGTTTCTTGACCCTGAAGAACTCGTCTCTGCCTTTCTCTCCTTCTGCCTCTGCCATCTGATGGAACAGCCGCAAGAGTCTCTGTCCGACATCAAGAAACGCGATGGACTCCACCATCTCGTCGGTCATCCTGAGCCTCTGTACGAGGGCGGAGAGAAGTTCAATAGCAATCATGGGATCGCCCTTGACCGCATGGAGGAATTCCTCCCTCTTCAATACGGCAAGTAGGGAATCTTCCACTGCGATGACCGCTGCAGACCGTGGCCTGCCGTCCAGGAGGCTCATCTCGCCAAAAAAATCACCTCTGCGGAAGGTGGCAAGCACAAGCTCCTGTCCCTCATCGTTCAGCAGGGAAGCCCTTACCGTGCCATTGATGATTATATAAAGGTCTGTACTGGGGTCAGACTGATAAAAGACCACATCCCCTTTTCCCGCCTTGAGTATGTTGAAATCCTTTACCAGTTGATTGACGCGGGAAGGAGACAGCACTTTCAGAAAGGACAGATTTCTGAAGAATTCTTCGATGAGCTCTCTGTCCGTCTTTTGTTGCTCCAACGTCATGCGCGGCCTCTCTGCTTGATCATGTGGTCAGGGCTGCGAAAAGCTCACCTTGACAGGCTTGCGTTCAACCTCCGGCGCTTCCAGTTCAAAGAACTCTTCCTTTTGGAACCTGAACTGCGATGCAATGATATTGGAAGGAAATGACTCAATCAGTATGTTGAAGTCGCGGACCACAGCATTATAATATCTTCTCGCGTATTCGATGTTGTCCTCCAGCTCCTTCAACTGGGCTTGGAGCTGCATGAAATTGGCATTTGCCTTCAGCTCGGGATATGCCTCTGCAACGGCAAAGAGGCTCTTCAATGTGTCCCTGAACATGTTCTCTGCTTTGGCCTTTTCAGCGGGAGACGATGCCTGCATGGCCATGGAGCGCGCTTCCGACACCTTTTCAAATACCGATCGTTCATGGGTGGCATATCCCTTTACGGTCTCCACAAGATTCGGCACAAGGTCATATCGTTTCTTGAGCTGGACATCAATGTCCGACCACGAGGACTGCACGGTGTTTCTGAGCCGGATGAGTTTGTTGTAGATGATGACGACAAAAAGGATCATCAATACGATAAACCCCAGCAGGATTCCCAGCATGCCAGCGATTAATATCATGACGCCTCCCTTCCGATATGAAAAATATTAACAGATTTTCAGGAAAGGGTAAAGGGATATCTTCCCTATCCTTACTTTCTTGAAGTGCTTTGAGCAAGGTCATGCTATCTCTTCATATTTTCTTCATAACGTTCCCGTAGATTATATTCAATTGAGAGACGAGCGGACCTTTGCGCTGCTCAATAACACTATCGGGGAGGTTCAAGATGAAAGCACACAGGATTCTATGGGGAGGTTTGAGTCTGATTGTATTAACCATATCGCTTGCTCTACTTGCCGGATGCGGAGGAGGTGGTGAGTCGATTACATCAACCCAGCCAGTCAACGGAACCATCAGTGGAACAGCAGTTAAAGGGCCTGTTTCGAATGCTATGGTCACTTGTTTTTCAATTAATGCCGACGGGACAAAGGGCAATATGATAGGAACCGGACAGACAGACGGGCAAGGAAACTACTCAATCCCTATGGGCGATTATTCCGGTGCTGTATTATGCCAGATGACAGGAGGAAACTATATGGATGAGGCAACCGGTATAAGTATGCCTATGTTACAGAATGATGTCATGACCTGTGTAATCCCCTCGATGTCTGCCGGTTCCACAGTGAGCGGAATCCAGATGACCCCTATGACTTCAATGGCACAGAGTATGGCGCAAAATATGCTAGGAGGTATGACCCAGTCGAATATTACCCAAGCCAACAATTCAATGGGTAGTTATTTTGGCATAAATGATATCTTACACACAGTACCGATGAATCCGGCGATTAATGGATCTGGAACCGCTGCCAATCAGGATATGAAAAATTATGGGATGACCATAGCTGCAATGTCACAATATGCAAAAGATATAGGGATGCCTTTTTCATCAGGGATGGTTACTGCCATGATGAATGATGCATCGGACGGGCATATGAATGGTATGATGGGAAACTCCGGGGTAATGATAGGCGGCGGTATGATGGGAGGCACGATGATGGCGCCCAATGCAGGGACGACCGGATTGGCTGATGCGATGATGAAATTCATCCAATCTCCGATGAATAAATCTGGCGTTACTTTCCAGGACATGGTGATTTTAATTAATAAACTAAACACATCCAATGGGACTATCCAATAGGCAGGATATCATGGGGTCAATGTAAAGCCAACAATCATAACAGCCCTGATGTTTCCTATACTTATTTATGTATATTACCCGCTTGTCAAAGAGGGGAGAACGTGAGATGATTAAAATATTCGGAGATGAATGTCGGAGATATATGGAAAAAACTCTGAGAGAGGAGGTGAACTTAAACAGTAAGAGTATCAAAAGACAAGGGATTATCGTATACGTAGCATCAATTTTGTTTAAGGAGGAAGGGATGAAAAGGTTAATGATTGTTTCAGCAATGTTGTTTGTTTTCAGTATTCCGGCATATGCCCAGATGGGCATGATGGGCGGCCAGCAAGGTCAGAAGGGACAGGGCATGATGATGGGTGAAGGGCAGCAGATGATGCCCATGATGCAGATGTGCATGCCCATGATGAAACAGATGATGGGACAGGGCATGATGATGGAAGATATGATGCGGATGATGATGGAAATGATGAATATGCAGGAAAAGATGATGATGGGTGTAAAGCCTGCAGAGAAAAAAGAGATGATGAAGGATATGGCCAGTATGAGAGAGAGGATGCGGAAGATGATGTCGATGCGTATGGGCATGATGATGGGAATGGACGATTCCCAGGCCAGACTAAAATGCGCTGAGGAGTGGCTCAAAAAGGCTATAGACCTCCATGAATTACATATGAAAGACCCGAAGACAACAACTGATGCTTCTCAAATGGAACTGATGGATCAGATCAAGAAAGCATACGGCTGTATTGTCGGAACAGGTTCTGAAATGAGCGGTGCACCGTCAAGAGAATCCGAAAGCAAGGCAGCGCCCTCAAAGGCCGATCCGCACAAACATTAAAAAATGAGAACGGCGTTGAGTTCGGTATTAAAGGAGAGTGGAGTGAATCGTGAAGGCGGAACCTGAAGTTATTTACACCTGCCCTATGCATCCTGAGGTGCGGCAAACCGGCCCTGGTTCGTGTCCAAAATGCGGCATGGCCCTTGAGCCGGCTGCACCGCCGGTATCCGGAGTCAAGACCGAATGGACATGTCCCATGCATCCGGAGATCATTCGCGATGCCTCGGGGAATTGTCCGATTTGCGGTATGGCATTGGAGCCCAGAACCGTCATTGCGGGAAAGGAGGAAAACCCGGAACTTCTCGATATGACGCGGCGGTTCAGGGTCAGCGTTCTGCTGACCATCCCTCTGGTAGTAATCGCTATGCGCCATTACATTCCCGGCCTCACTGTCATAGACCGTGTCATTTCTGCTGAGGTCATGAAGTGGCTGGAACTATTCCTTGCAACACCCGTGGTGCTGTGGGGAGCATGGCCTTTCTTCGTCAGGGGGTGGCAATCAGTCGTCACCTGGAATCCCAACATGTTTACCCTGATCGGGCTCGGCGTCGGTGTCGCGTATGCTTACAGCCTTGTGGCTGCGCTCTTCCCCGGCCTCTTTCCCTCCTCCTTCCGCGGAGAGGGCGGGGAAGTAAGCGTGTATTTCGAGGTTGCCGCCGTCATAACGGCCCTCGTGCTTCTGGGTCAGGTGCTCGAACTCAGGGCGAGGAGCAAGACCGGTGCGGCCATTAAGGCCCTTCTTGGATTGGCGCCGAAGACCGCCCGCCGCATAAGTGACGGCAATGAAGAGGATGTTCCACTCGACCAGATTAAACCCGGTGACCTCCTGCGCGTGAGACCCGGAGAGAAGATTCCGGTAGACGGCACAGTCACCGAGGGATCGAGCGCCGTGGACGAGTCCATGATCACGGGAGAGCCGATCCCTGTGGAAAAACGGGCGGGAGACCGTGTCATCGGCGCAACGGTGAACGGTACGGGCTCGCTCATCATGAGGGCCGAGAAGGTTGGTGCAGAGACGCTCCTGGCGCAGATCGTTCATATGGTTGCGGAGGCCCAGCGGAGCCGCGCTCCGATTCAGAAACTCGCGGACATCATTGCCGGTTATTTTGTCCAGATCGTGGTGGCTGTCGCCGTTATCACCTTCATTATCTGGGCATGGGTTGGGCCTGAGCCCCGGATGGCCTATGCGCTCATCAATGCGGTGGCTGTGCTCATTATCGCCTGTCCCTGCGCCCTGGGCCTTGCAACGCCCATGTCCATCATGGTCGCCATGGGCAAAGGCGCAACCGGGGGCGTTCTCTTTAAGAATGCAGAAGCCATCGAGGTGCTGAAGAAGGTGGATACTCTCGTGGTGGACAAGACAGGGACTCTCACCGTGGGCAAACCGAAGCTTGTGGGGGCTTTTGCAGCCAAGGGCTTTAAGGAGAAAGCACTCCTCTATTTTGCTGCGAGCATTGAGCGTGGCAGTGAACATCCTCTTGCGGCAGCGATCGTAAGCGGAGCTCAGGAAAAGGGTGTGGTACCGGCAAATGTGGAAGCATTCCAGTCCGTAACCGGTAAAGGGGTGGCGGGCAAGGTGGACGGGCATAAGGTGGCTCTCGGCAACCGTGCACTTCTGGATGAGCTTCGCATCGAGCCGGAAGAGTTATCTGCAAAAGCTGAGGAACTCCGCAGTGACGGGCAGACGGTCATGTTCGTGGCGGTAGACGGAAAAGCGGTGGGGCTTGTGGGCGTGGCTGACCCCGTAAAGGAAACCACGCCTGAAGCGGTGCGTGAACTTCATAATGAAGGCATTCGAATAGTGATGCTCACAGGGGACAATCGGACCACCGCCGAAGTTGTGTCGAAGAAACTGGGCATTGACGAGGTGATCGCAGAGGTGCTGCCTGACCAGAAGGCAGAAATGGTCAGACGCCTGCAAAAAGAAGGTCGCTTTGTGGCCATGGCAGGTGACGGCATAAACGATGCGCCGGCTCTGGCCCAGGCCCACGTAGGAATTGCCATGGGCACAGGCACTGACGTGGCAATGGAAAGCGCAGGGGTAACCCTGGTAAAGGGCGACCTCCGCGGCATTGTGAGGGCAAGACGTCTTAGCAGGGCAACAATGCGCAATATCAAACAGAACCTTTTCTTTGCGTTTGTGTATAACGCCCTTGGAGTTCCCATCGCAGCGGGCGTTCTTTATCCGTTCCTCGGCATCTTATTGAGTCCGATTTTTGCTGCTGCTGCCATGAGTTTCAGCTCGGTATCGGTGGTGGGAAATGCCCTCAGGTTGCGAAGGGCTGAGATATAAAAACTATTGAGAGCTGCATAATAAATGTCTGCTTTCGTCATTGCCCGACTTGATCGGGCAATCCAGAGATAGGGACTAGATTCTCCGGTCAAGCCGGAGAATGACAAGAATACTGAATACTATGAGCACATGACATTAGTATTACAGGTATAAATAAATGCGTAATCTTCATAATTTTTTCATTTTTGGATGATATTGTAGATTCAAGTTGATTTTTTTCCAGAAGGAGGTGATAGAAAGATATGGGTATTAGATTTTTCGTAATCATTATTTCAGTAGTATTTTTAGCTGTTACTGTGGAAGGTGCACAGAAAAATCTTTCCGTTCAAAAAGATGAATCCTTGAAGAGAGGGGAGACAAAGGCGACCCTTGATCCGAATCTCTTTAATGACCCGCAGGTGAGAAAGGCGTATCAGGTAGCTAAGGAAATTCCATGGATACTGGACAGTATTTACTGTTACTGCAAATGTGAAGAGTCTCCTGTGTTCAGGCATAAGAGTCTCCTCAGTTGCTATGTTGACAACCATGCGGCTATGTGAGATATTTGTCTGGGGGAGGCCCTGCGGGCCTTCGAACTATACAAAAAGGGTTATCCTGTAAAGAAGATACGCGATACCGTAGAAAAAGAGTACAGAAGATAGGAGGACAGACATGAAAAGGTTGGCTGTATTTACATTGATTCTACTTCTAATTGCAGGAGTCGCTTATGCAGCAGAACAGGAAAACACTACCGGGCAGGTGAAAAAAGCAGAGGTGGTTGGCAATGAAATCTGCCCGGTAAGCGGCGAAAAGATTGATGAAAAGATGAAACAAACATACGAATATAAAGGTAAAATTTATAACTTTTGCTGTCCGATGTGTATTGAAGAATTCAAAAAAGATCCGGAGAAATATATTGAGAAAATGGAAAAAGTAGAAGAAAGCAAACATGACCATTCACTTCGTAATCCTTTGCGTCACCACAGTCATTGATTGATACTCTTTTTAAAAAGAGTATCCTGTAAAGAAAAAAAGGATATCATTGAAAAAGAACACAAACGGAGGTAAATTATGAAAAGATTGGCTGTAGTCACAATGGTACTGCTTTTAGTAGCAGGAATTGCGTACGCAAAGGATTACGAAGTGAAGAAGAAGGCAGGCGAGTATAATGTGGAGGTTAAAATCGACAAGAACCCGCCTGTAGTTGGTGATAACAATATCGAGATTGAGATTAAAGATGCATCCGGAAAGTACGTTACTGATGCGAAGGTTGTGGTGGAATATTCCATGCCTGCAATGCCCGGCATGCCGGCAATGAACTATAAGACAGACACCGAATTAAAGGGGTATGAGTATAAGGCGAAGATGAACCTCTCCATGTCCGGCTCCTGGAATATTGCGGTAAAGATTACAAAGGCTGGTAAAACTTCCACAATGAAATTCACTGTGGATGCGAAGTAGAACCAGGACTCAGATGACAGAACACAGAACACAGATTTCTTTCAAAGAACAGACTCTCACCCCCTCCCTTGCCCTCCCCCCTCGAGGGGGAGGGGTGGGTGGGGGAGTGTATTCCCTGTTCTGTCTTCTTTATCCTCTATTCTTCTTGTTGACTGCTACTGCTGCTTTTGCTGAGGACCTAAAGCTCCAGGAGTTGATGAACGAGGCGTTAAAGAACAATCACGAAATCCTTATGGCCGAAGCAAAATGGAAGACATCAACCTTCAGGATCCCCCAGGCAAAGAGCCTCCCTGACCCGATGTTGATGGTAGGCTATCAGAATGAGGGGTGGAGGCGTTACACCTACGGAGAGATGGAAGGCGCGCAATGGATGTTCTCTGCATCCCAGATGTTCCCCTTTCCAGGGAAGCTCTCATTAAAGGGAGATATGGCTTTAAGAGATTCTGAAAGCCTAAAGGTATCTCTCGAAGCTGTCCGTTTAAAAACCATGGCAAAGGTCAAAGAGCTTTACTATGACCTTTTTCTTACATACAAGGATATTGATCTCATCAAGGACAGGACTGCTCTCTTTTCGAGGATAGAGGATGCAGCCCTTGCTCGATACTCATCCGGTATGGCTCCGCAGCAAGAGGTTCTGATGGCTCAGACAGAGAAGTATATGCTCCTCGAAAAGGAGGAGATGCAGAGACAGAAGATACAATCCTTTGAGGCAATGCTCAATACCACAGTAGGCAGGGATGTCAACTCTCCTCTCGGTAGGCCTGTTGAGGCTTTATCAACAGCATACACTTACAGCATGGATGAACTCCTCATAGCAGCTTATGAAAACTCCCCTGAGATAAAGTCCAGAGAAAAGATGATTGCTGCAGCAGAGGCAAGGATTAAGATGGCTGAGAGGGAATACTACCCTGACTTTACACTCTCAGCAAGCCTTTTTAAAAGGGCAGGGGAATTCGAGGATATGTGGAGCCTTACTACAACTATAAATATCCCTATCTTTTATAAAACAAAGCAGAGACAGGCTGTTAATGAGGCGAGATCGTTTTTATCAGAAACAGCACATGAACTTGAAGCAACTAAAATCATGCTTTCTTCCTCTATCAGGGACAATTACTCCATGCTTAAGACCGCAGAGAAACTGATGGAATTATATAAGAGTGGCTTGATTCCTAAGATATATCAGGATTTCGAAGCAGCCCTCGCAGGTTATGTGACGGGGAAGGTGGAAGCGATAACGGTGATAAACAGGCTTAAAGCCCTCCTGGATTTCGAGATTCTCTACTG
>JAMCQB010000061.1 GCA_023382175.1 Nitrospirota bacterium
TATAGAGGCGGTTTCCATATTCCTATTCTTCTACAATATGCTCGCAACGATCTACGCAAAGTCAGAAGCGTAACTCGGGAGGCAAAGGGAGAGGTAAAGAGCTTCCGCCTCTCCTTTTGACCACTCGAGCTCCCTTTCCCTTTACTTCGGGCCGTCACGTCAGCACCATACGCCGCCATTGCCCTGAGATTGTTTTATGTGATAACATTTCAACCAATACGATCGCGCGAGACTTCCACATTATGGAGATGAAACCGTATGACCGCTTTTCCCGCAAATGACACGTTAAAGACAATCGGGAGCCGGCGCAGCATCAGGACCTTTACGAAGCAGCCGGTCTCCGACGAACTTGTAAATGTTCTGCTTCAGGCGGCCAACGACGCACCCTCTGCCCATAACCAGCAGTCATGGCGGTTTATTGTAGTGAGAGACGGGAAGAAGGAGGAACTGGCGCAGCTTATCAACACCAGATCGGGCGACTTCCCCCGCCCCGCATCGGTCCTGTTGCGCATGGCTGCAAAGGGTATCGCAGGGGCGCCGGTAGTAATTGCCATTGCGAATACAGGGGAATTGATGAGCCATGGCACGGAACTCTTCAAGGTCGAAAAAGAAATGGCACAGGATTTTTTCCGCACCATGGAGATACAGAGTTCTGCAGCAGCGGTCCAGAATCTGCTCCTGGCTGCGACGTCCCTTGGGCTTGGGACCGTCTGGCTCGGGATCCTCTATCTCATCAAGGACGATCTGCTGCACTTCCTCGGGGAACCCGGGGGAGAGTTCATGGCCGTCGTCCCTGTGGGCTATGCGGCTCATGCCGGCAGCGGACCCCGGAAACAGCCCTTTGAAATGAAGCGGAGATATCTGGATTAAAGAAGCGGGCAGGTGAGGAGGTTCAAATCCTCGCCTCAGTTGGGGGAGTGACGAGGAGCTAATAGCAGAGGGTTCTGAGTTTTTCGAGATTCTTTATCACGATCTTTCCCTCCTTCTCGGCCACAATGCCCATTTTTTTTAGCTTAGACATGGTGCGTATGGAGGTCTCGACCGTGGTGCCGACCATTTCTGCGATATCCTGTTTTGTGAGTTTCATATCGATAACGACCCCGTCATCTCCCTTTATCCCGGTCTTGTCGGACAGTTTCAGGAGAAGGGATGCGATGCGCGCCTCGACCCTTTCCAGTGCTATGTTCTTCAGGGTCTCGTGGGATTCCTTCATCCTGTCCCCCACTTGCTGGGCCATGCAATACATGAGATTGGGGAAGCGGTCCAGAATCCTCATGAGACTGGAGCGGGAGATCTTCAGGAGCTTTGTGTCTTCCATGGCGATGGCGTTAGCAGGATAGGGGAATCCCCGGATCACCGCAAGGCCGCCGAAGAAATCCGTGGGATGGATCAACTCAAGGATGATCTCCTTACCGTCCTGGGAGAGTTTCGTGATCTTCACCTTCCCCTCGGTAACGATGTAGAACCACTCCGAGGAATCTCCCTCGGAAAAAATCACATCTTTTTTCCTGACCGATGTAGAGATGAGGTAAGGAGCAAGTTCTTTGAGTTCTGTAGTGTTGAGGGCGCTGAAGATGGATATCTTGCTGAGGTCGACCATCAGGGTGTGCGGGAACTCATTTCTTCTTTACGCCTTCCCTGGCAATGGCAACCTTTCCTGTTCTCACAAACTCCTTGATACCCATGGGCTTCACCAATTCGATGAACGCCTCTATCTTTTTCTCGTCTCCGGTAATCTCTATGGTATAGGTCTTCTGGCTTGAGTCCACGATCCTGCCTCGGAATATCTCGGTGATGTTCAACACCTCAGCCTTATCCTCTTGCTTCGGGGCCACTTTTACAAGAACCATCTCCCGCTCCACGTGCTCCAGCTCCTTCATATCAGTGACCTTGATCACATCGATGAGCTTATTGAGCTGTTTCGTGATCTGTTCAATGATCTGGTCATCTCCTGTGGTCACGATGGTCATGACAGAGACCTGGGGGTCTATGGTCTCTCCCACGGAAAGACTTTCGATATTGTAGCCCCTCCCGCTGAAGAGACCTGACACCCTCGACAGGACGCCGAATTTATTCTCCACAAGAACAGATATTGTATGTCTCATGCGGTTCTCCTCACTTCACTGCCTTGAGCTTCTTTTCAGGCTTTTTCTCCGGTTCTTCAAAAAGCATATGGTCGATGGGCGCGCCGGCAGGCACCATGGGATATACCTTTTCCTTCCAGTTCACCACGAAGTCCATGAACACAGGCTTGTGTATTTTGAACGCCTCCTTCAGCACAGGCTCAACCTCAGAGGGTTTGGTTGCCCGCAGGCCCACGGCGCTGTATGCACGGGCTAGCTCGACAAAATCGGGCACAACGTCGAGATGGCTGTATGAGTACCTCTCGTTATAAAAGAGCTCCTGCCACTGCCTCACCATTCCCAGATACCGGTTGTTCAGGATCGCTACCTTTACCGGGAGCTTATTGATTACTGCTGTTGCAAGCTCCTGGATGTTCATCTGGATGCTCCCGTCACCTGCGATGTCGATCACCAGTTTGTTCGGGAATGCAAGCTGGGCGCCGATGGCCGCGGGAAAACCGTATCCCATGGTGCCGAGCCCTCCTGACGATAACCAGGTCCGGGGTTTGTCGTACTTGTAAAACTGGGCTGCCCACATCTGGTTCTGCCCTACCTCTGTGGTGATAATGGCGTCACCCCTGGTGAGCTCGTAGATCTTTTCCACAACAAACTGGGGTTTGATCACCTCGTCGCTCCAGGTGTAGGTGAGGGGCCTCTCAGCCTTCCAGTCCTCGATCTGCTTGAGCCATGCCTTCCTCACCTCATCCCACTGTTCCTTCACCTCTTCCTTCAGAACCTTGTTCAGTACCGTAAGGACCCTCTTTACATCGCCCACAATCGGCACATCCACCCGTATGTTCTTTCTGATGGATGTAGGATCTATATCAATATGCACGATCTTTGCATGAGGGGCAAAGGCCTCAACCTTTCCGGTAACCCTGTCGTCAAAACGCATTCCGATGGCTATGAGGAGATCAGATTCCTGGACCGCCTTGTTTGCATAGTAGGTCCCGTGCATGCCGAGCATGCCCAGGGAGAGGGCATGGGTTCCGGGAAAGCCGCCCAGACCCATGAGGGTCATGGTTACCGGAATCTCGGCATGTTCTGCGAGCTCTCTCAATTCTTTCGATGCGCCGGATAAGATCACTCCGCCGCCCGCAATAATCACCGGCTTCTTTGCCTTGGCAATGGTGTGGGCTGCCTGGGTGATCATCCACTTGTTGCCTTCGTAGGTCGGCTTATAGCTTCTCATGTCCAGCTCAGGCCAGGTAAACTCTGCCTTGGCGACGGTCACATCCTTGGGAAGGTCTATAAGCACAGGTCCGGGTCTTCCGGTGGTCGCAATGTGAAAGGCCTCTTTGATGATCCTCGACAGGTCGTTCACATCCTTTACGAGATAATTATATTTTGTACACGGTCTTGTTATGCCGACGATATCCGCCTCCTGAAAGGCATCATTGCCGATGAGCATGGTCGGCACCTGGCCGGACAGCACCACAAGGGGGATTGAGTCCATGGAGGCCGTTGCGATCCCGGTGACGGTATTAGTGGCGCCGGGTCCCGATGTGACGAGGGCCACCCCGGCCTTCCCCGTTGCCCTGGCATAGCCATCCGCTGCGTGAATGGCGCCCTGTTCATGCCTCGTAAGGATCAACTGGACGTCCTTATTGTCGTAAAGAGAGTCGAATATATTCAGCACCACACCGCCGGGATAGCCGAATACATGCTTTGCCCCTTCCCGTTTCAGACTCTCGATAATTATCTCAGCGCCCGAGATCTTCATAGGTAATCTGCTCCTTTAAAGTTTTACAATTTTAACAAAACTGCTTCGGAATTGCAAAAGTTCCTGTAGATCGTCAGCAATTCACAGCGAAAAAGTGAGTAGATTGCTTCAGGATAAGGCTCTTCGCAATGACAGATTACGAAAGCTTATTTTGTCATTGCGAGCGAAGCGAAGCAATCCCGCGTTTATCACTCGGGATAAACTCCGCAATCTCAAGGGTTTTCAATTTCACCGAGAATTGCTGGTAGATCGTAGATACATGATACATGGTGCAGGATTTAAAAAAAGTCATCGTGCATCCTGCATCTGTTTTTTAGTCCATTACCGCCCCTTTTCCTGCGGAAGTAACCATCCTGGCGTACCGTGAGAGATACCCCTTTGTTATCTTCGGTTTCGGGGGTTTCCACTGGGAAAGCCTCTTCTTAATCTCTTCGTCAGGAACCAGCAGCTCTATCTTCCTCTTTGTGATATCGATCAGGATCCTGTCTCCATCCCTGATGACCGCAATGGGCCCGCCTTCCATGGCCTCAGGGGAGATATGGCCGATGCAGGGACCCCTCGTGCCCCCTGAAAACCTGCCGTCAGTGATGAGGGCAACCGATTCGCTCAGCCCCATCCCTGCAATGGTTGCCGTAGTGGAGAGCATCTCCCTCATGCCCGGACCTCCCTTCGGCCCTTCGTATCTGATGACCACAACATCCCCTGAACGGATATTTCCCGCGAGGATCGCCTTCATGCCTTTCTCTTCGGAATCATACACCTTTGCCGTTCCCTCAAACCGCATCACATTCTGACTCACAGCAGACTGCTTCACCACAGCGCCGTCCGGAGCGATGTTTCCGCGGAGAATAGCGATGCCGCCCTGTTTATGATAGGCCTTATTCAAAGGCCTGATCACATCTTCGTCGAAGACAATGGCAGAATCCGCAATCTCCAATACCCGCTTCCCGCTCACGGTAATATTGTCCTTGAGGCCGTGCCTGAGCCTCTTCAGGACAGCAGGGATGCCGCCCGCATTATCAAGGTCTTCCATATAGTGCTGTCCGCCGGGAATCATATTCGCGATATGGGGGGTCTTTTTGCTGATGGTATCGAAGGTCTCCAGAGGAAGGTCTATGCCGGTTTCGTGCGCGATCGCCGGAATATGAAGGGCGGTATTCGTAGAGCCGCCCAGGGCAAGGTCAACCATAATGGCGTTCTCGAAGGCCTTCTTCGTCATGATCTTCCTCGGTGTTATGTTCTTCCTGAGGAGCTCCACGACCCGTCTCCCGCTCTCAAAGGCTATCCTCCTCTTATTGGCGGAAACGGCAAGTTCCGTTGCACACTTCGGGAGGCTCATGCCGAGGGCCTCGGTCACGCACGCCATCGTGTTCGCCGTGTACATCCCCTGACAGGAACCCGCTCCCGGGCAGGCGCACATCTCAAGGGCCTCCATTTCTTCGTCCTTTATCAATCCCTTCTTGTATTTCCCCACCGCCTCAAAGGTGTCGCTGGTAAGGTTGAGCCTCCTGTTTTTGTAATGGCCGGAGAGCATCGGGCCCGCGGTTATCACAATGGACGGAATATTGATCCTCGCCGCGGCCATGAGCATGCCGGGAGTTATCTTGTCACAATTGGTGAGAAGGACCAGCCCGTCCAACTGATGGGCCTGGGCAACAGTCTCGACCATGTCAGCAATGAGTTCCCGGGAAGGCAGCGAGTAGTGCATGCCGGAATGGCCCATGGCGATGCCGTCGCAGATGCCGGGAATGCCGAAAAAGAACGGATATCCGCCGCCCGTATGGACGCCCTTTTCGATGAATCGCTCAAGATCCCGCATGCCGATGTGGCCGGGAATGATATCGGTAAAACTGGTTGCTACGCCGATGAACGGTTTGTTCATCTCTGTCTTCGGAATGCCGGTGGCGTATAACAACGCCCTGTGTGGAACCCGCTCTAGCCCCTTCTTGATCTTCGCGCTTCTCACCGCAATAGTACCTCCTTCATTAGAATGAACTAAAAGGTCAAGGTTAAGGTTAAGACATTAGAGCCTCAACCTCAGCCTTAACCTGTCATTAACTTCCTCGTAGTTTTTAATTCGTGTGGCTTTTCCTGTACTCCCTGATAAACTCCGCCATCCTGTCTTTTTTGCTCAATTTAAGTTTCTGAAGCTTTTTCCGCTCCATCTCTTCGTCCGCCGAAAGATACACCTTCCTGTCCATCTCTGCCAGGAGCGACTTGAGGCTCTTGTGTTCTTCATCCAGCTTCTTGAATTCCTCGTTTTCCCTCCTGAGCAGCTCCTTGATCTCCTCGTCGTTCAATGGATCCTCCTTTCCTGCCAGAGGGTAAACCCCTCAGGCGCCCTTTGTTTTTGTTCCTGCCATTAATTCCCCTGCAAGCCTGTATGAATTCTCTATGCAGTCATTCACGCTGATACCCCGGTATGAGTTGCCCGCAAGAGAGAGCCCCTTGTAGCGGGCCAGCAGCCTCTCCAGAGTCTCAAGTCTTCCCTGATGCCCTATGGTGTATTGAGGAATCGCTTTCTCATGGACATAGACCCTTGCGAAATCAGGCTGTACCCTTATGCCCATAATATCTCCCAATTCAGCCGTAACGGTGCCGATGAGCCTATTCTCATCCTGCATTGCCGCCTGAGATGCCCGCGCCCCGCCGAGCATCGATCTCAGGAGAACATATCCCTCGGGCGCCCTGTTCGGAAAGATGCTGGAGTCCCACAACGTCCCAAGGATTCTCCTCCCTTCCCTGAAGGGCACAAGGAAACCGAAACCATCAAGACTGCGTCCGATCTTCTCCTTTTTGTAGCCGACGCAGACTACAGAAACCGGGGGATAGGGAATTTCCGAAAGGGTCCGGGAAAGAGAATGGTCGAAGTCCCTGAGTATCCCGGCCGTGGCATGCGCGGGCGACGCCATCACCACACAATCCGATTCCATGCTCGACCCGTCCTGAAGATGTACCGTATAGTGACCGCCGTTCTTGACCAATGACGTAACTTTGCTGCGAGGCATGACCCTTTCACCCAGGGAATCTCTGAGGGCGAGAATGAAGGTTTCCATACCGTCAAAAAAGGAGGTTAATACCCCTCCGGGACCCGGCCCCGGGCCGGTCCTTCCCTCTTTTTTTGCCTTTATCTGGAGTCTGATCAACGCCCTGATGAGGCTGCCGTATTCGGTCTCGAGCTGATTGATCCTGGGGAAACAACTTTTCAGACTCAAGGCCTCGGGATCTCCCGCGTAGATCCCTGATGCCATGGGGTCAATCAATTTTTCAAAGGCCTCTCTTCCAAGCCTCCTTCTTCCGAACTCGGCAAGGCTCTCGTCCGCCTTCGTGCCCCTGGGAGCAAACATCTCATACATTATCCTGAGACGGCCCCAAACACTCAACAGGTTCGACCTAAAAAAGGCAGGAGGCGATTCCGGAAGAGGATGCAGTTTCCCGCAGGAAAAGATAAACCGCTTCCTTGCTGCATCATTGCTTTTGATGGGTTTCAATGAAAGGTCAGCTGCAAGTTCAAGGGTCCTGGGCTTGTTGTTCAGAAAGCCGTTCACACCGCCTTCGCACAGGAATCCGTCCGCCCTGTCGGTCCATATCTTGCCTCCCAGCCGTTCCCCGGCCTCAAGCACGGCGATATCCAGAGACGGGTTCGCTTTCCGCAACAAGTACGCGAGGGAAAGTCCTGAGATCCCCCCTCCGACAATGACTATCCTGTCCATCCCAGCTCCCTGGTCCTTTTCATCACCATCTCTTTTAATGCCTCGATGAACAAAGGGTTCGTATTCAGGGACTCTGCCCTGATGAGTTTCATGCCGACTGCTTCAGCCAGTCGCTTATATAATATATCAATTTCATAGAGGGTTTCTATATGGTCCGAGACAAAACTTATGGGCACCACCAGAAGGTTCTTCACTCCATCTTCGGCGAGCTCCTTTATCTTCTCTTCGGTGGACGGCTCGAGCCATTTTACCGGACCGCTCTTGCTCTGGTACGAAAGGTGCCATCTGCTGCCCGTCTTTTTCACTACCTCATGAATAGTGGCTTTTATATGGGAGACATAGGGGTCCCCCGCTTTCACGATGCGCACAGGCAGACTGTGGGCGCTGAAGAGGACATGGACGCCCCCCCAGCCTTCCCTCCCCCTCTGAGGGGGGAGGGTTAGGGAGGGGGTGAAAGATGCCAGACCTTTCTTTATCACATCTGCAACGGCCGCTACGTAGAGGGGATGGTTATACCATGAGGAAATACTGGATGATTCCATGGGACATTCTCTGATCACCTCCTGAAACCTCTCCATGGCAGAGCCTGTGGTGGCAAGGGAATAGTGGGGGTAAAGGCTGACTGCCAGCACTGACCTTATCCCCTCGTCGCGCATCTGTCTCACCGTATCCTCGATAAAAGGGCGCCAGTACCGCATGCCGACGTAAACCTTAAAGGCACGTGAGGCGTGAGGCGTGGGGTGTGAGATGTTTAAAGCCTTTTCAAGGGCATCTGCCTGGGCTTTCGTGATGTCCAGTATGGGAGATTTTCCTCCTATGAGGCGATACATCGCTTTCGTCTTGCCTGAGCGAAGGCTTGAGATGAGCCATGCCATAGGCTTCTGGAGGAACGGGGGCCCCAGCTTTATGATCTTCCTGTCAGAGAAGAGGTTATAAAGGAACGGCCTTACCGCCTGAAGGGAATCAGGTCCCCCGAGGTTAAGAAGGAGTATGCCTATGGTTCTCTCAGTCCGCGTCAGCAAATAGTTCCATCAATCCTTATGTTCTTCGTATATGGCATGGAATTCCCCTTCAACCTTTTTGAATATCTCCAGTATTTCAGGGTCAAAGTGCTCGGGTTGTGTCCTGCCGTCACCCTCGACGATGATCTTCACTGTCTCGCTGTGGGAAAGAGCGGCCTTGTATGCCCGCATGCTCCTCAGGGCATCATACTGGTCAGCAATGCTCACAATCCTTCCCTCTATGGGGATACGGTCGCCCTTCAACCCGCGGGGATACCCTGACCCGTCCCACTTTTCGTGGTGGTTCAGAGCAATCGCCTCCCCTAACTGCAGGATCTCCGACTCTGATCCATGGAGGATGTTTGCGCCGATAGTGGTGTGCGTCTTCGCCAGCTCGAACTCCTCAGTGCTGAGCCTGCCTGATTTGAGCAATATGGCATCGGGGATGCCGATCTTGCCGATGTCATGCATGGGTGAAGCATAAAAAATGGTGTCGACAAAGGACTCCGGCATCTTCAGCTCCTTTGCCACCATATGGGTATAAAAACTTATCCTCCTCAGATGGTTCGCCGTGCCCACGTCCTTGAACTCGGCAGCCATGGTAAGCCGGTAAATGGTGTCAAGATACCCGGCCTTGATCTTTTCATTGGCGTTTTCCACCTCTTTATACGCGCTCTCAAGCTGGAGGGTCCTCTGGTGCACCATGCTCTCAAGAGTTTTATTGTAATCTCTGAGGAAATCCCCATATTCCTTGACCTTCAGGAGATTCTGGAGACGGAGGGTGAGTTCAACCCTGTCCACCGGCTTTGTGAGGAACTCATCCGCCCCTGCCTTGAATCCTGAAAGCCTCGATGCCCTGTCATCGAGAGCGGTAACAAGGATTACGGGGATTTTGCCCGTCTCCTCTTTGCTCTTCAGTTTCATGCACGCCTCATAGCCATCCATCTCGGGCATCATGATGTCAAGGAGTATCACGTCCGGCTGGAACGTCTCCGCTCTCTCAAGGCCCCGTATGCCGTTGACCGCGGTGGCGACATCATATCCCTGGGCCTCGAGCATCGATTTCATGAACCTCAGGTTCAGTTCATCGTCATCAACAACCAGTATCTTCTTAATTTCTCCGCGCCTCTCTCTCTTCCTCACGGACGTGAAGAATTTCTTGGACGGTCCTTAAGAACTCCCTGACCCTCACCGGCTTTGTGATAATACCGTCGAATCCCGCCTCCCCTACTTCCGATTCTGCGGATGCCGTCAGGGCGTATACTTTTGTGCTGCCCAGCAATCCCTTTTCCTTACATGCCTTGAGCACCTCATAGCCGCTCATCTTCGGAAGGACGATATCCATGAAGATCAACGAAAGGGCTTCTTTTGCGATGAGCTCGATGGCTGTCTGGCCATCAGCCGCCTCCACCACCTCGTATCCCCCCTCCTTAAGGAGGGACACAAAGAATTTTCTGTTTATCTCATCGTCTTCTATCACAAGGATCTTCTTTGGCATCTGTTCCTGAAACGCTCACTTTCTCGGGTGATGAACCGCCTTTCTTTTTTCACTATATCAAACATCATTTCTCATGGGAATCGAAAAAGTAAATCTGGTACCCTTACCCTTTTCACTCTCCACCCGGATCCTCCCGCCATGCAATTCAACGAGTCTTTTCGTCAGAAAAAGGCCGAGTCCCGTGCCTCCGTATTTCTTCTGGTAGGGGGATTCCAGCTGCTGAAATGACTGGAACAACTTCGGGATATCCTCTTGCGCGATCCCGATGCCTGTGTCCTCAACGGAAATTTCGATGAAACTTCCGCCGGGTTCCACGTTCGATGTTCTATGTTCAATGTTCCTGTCTTCATGCCCTTGAACTTTGAACTTAGAGCCTTGAACCAGTCGCGCAGCGACGCGCACTGAGCCCCCGTCAGGACTAAATTTGATGGCATTGGAAAGGAGATTCACCATGATCTGTTTGAGCTTCCTCTGATCAGCCACGATCTCATCTAGCCCTTCCTCCATCCCGTAATCGAGCCTGATATTGTGCTTCACCATCTTCTCCTTGAACATGCCGGCAGAAGATTTTATGAGTTCACGGAGGGAGAATTCCCGGGGCTCAAGGTTCATGGAGCCCGACTCGATCTTGCTGAGGTCCAGGATATCGTTTATGAGGCCCAGGAGATTTTCCCCGCTCACCATGATGTCATTGAGATACTCCCTGTGCCGCTCATTGAGCGGTCCGTAAATCCCGCTGAGCAGTGCCTCTGAAAAGCCTATGATGGCATTGAGGGGGGTCCTCAGTTCGTGGGACATGTTGGCAAGGAATTCCGACTTTGCCCTGTTGGTGGATTCGGCTAGGAGCATGGCATCGCGAAGCTCTACAGTGCGTTCCCTGACCTTGGCATCCAGTTCACGGAGAACCCGTTCGTTTTCCTTCTGGCTTTTCCCTATGAGAACATAAATGAGGAAAGACGAAATTGCCACAAAAACGATACCTTTATAGGTCTGAACCACGGTGAGGAGATTGGGATCCTCAAGCAGCGCTCTTACTAGGCGGTCCGAGAGATAGATATAGGCGATGCTCACTGCGAAGTAGATGAGCGCAACCCTCAGCGCATCGGAGATCACGTGTTTTTTCATCAGTTACCTTTCACTGAATCTGTGCACCGCCTCTACCAGCGCCACGGCATTTTCCGCGGGGCTCTCGGGCAATATCCCGTGTCCGAGGTTAAAGATATGCCCCTTTGCGAATTCCCCCTTCCAGAGGATATCCTTCACCTTGTCCTCCATCTTTTCATGGGGAAGGAAAAGAGCGCAGGGGTCGAGATTCCCCTGTACAGCGAATTTCTTCCCCAGCCCTTTTATGGCATCCTTCAGGTCTATCCTCCAGTCAATCCCTATGACGTCTGCCGTGGTCTTTTTAATCTCTTTCAGGAGGGCCGCGCATTCGTTCACGAAATAGATCACGGGGACTCCCTCCTTTTTCAGTTCGGCGATGGCTCTCTTTACAGAGGGGAGGACAAACTCTTTGTAGTCCTCGGGTGCGAGGGCGCCTGCCCACGTATCAAAAAGCTGCACTGCCTGAGCCCCCGCCCTGATCTGTGACGACAGGTAGGAAATGACCGTCATGGTTATCTTATCCATGAGAAGGCTGAAAAGCCCCGGGTTCTGGAACATCATCCTCTTGGTGTTAAGGAAGTTCTTCGAGCTTCCCCCCTCTATCATGTATGTGGCAAGGGTAAAGGGCGCGCCCGAAAAACCGATGAGAGGAACATTGAGCTGAGACCTGAGAATTTTTATCGCCTCTATTACAAAGGGCATGCTGTCTTCCGTATCAGGGATGACCAGCCGGTCAATGCCGGATTTCGTCCTCACCGGGTCACTCAATACCGGCCCCTTCCTATCAGAGAATTCCAGGTGCATCCCCATGGCTTCCACAGCGATGAGGATGTCGGAAAAGAGGATCGCTGCATCGACCTTAAGCTTCTCCACGGGCTGCAGCGTGACCTTCGCCGCCAGTTCAGGGGTTTTGCAGAGAGTGAGAAAATCCACTTCGGCGCGAACCGCCTGGTATTCCGGGAGATACCTTCCCGCCTGCCGCATGATCCATACCGGGGTGTACGGCACTTCTTCCCCTCTGCACGCTTTAAGAAATATGTCGTTCATAAAACCTCCTCTTCTAAGGAATAAAAGTCTTAGCCACAGAGGGCGCAGAGTTCACAGAGAAAGAAGAATTCATCCTAAAAATACTCAGAAGTTCATAGGATAATAATGCATTGTCATTCCGGGCTTGACCCGGAATGACAATAATGTTGCTGCTTATAATTAACTCTGTCTTCCTCCGTGTCCTCTGTGATCTCTGTGGCAAAATTTCCTGTGTTTGTTCATTGTCGTCTATTTGCTCACTACTTTTTTTCTCATCTTTAGCGGCACGTAACTGCAGAAGGGTTCCTCTTCAAGATAATCTCCGTGCACTGAATAGGCCCTTGCCCTGCAGCCGCCGCAGACGTTCACGTACTCGCAGGAACCGCACCTGCCCTTGTATTTCTTGAAATCCCTCAGCTCCTTGAAAAGCTCCGAGTTCTCCCATATGTCCTTGAAGGACTGCTCCATGACATTGCCCGCGGACTTGGGGAAATAGCTGCAGGGGAGGACATCGCCGTCTACATTGATGAGGCAGATAAGCTGCCCTGCAATGCAGCCCTTTGACCCACCGGTGGAGAACTTCAGCGTCCTCCTCTCGAATTTTACCCCCTCCTCCTTCGCCTTCTGGAGCACTACCCTGTAGTAATGGGGCGCGCAGGTCGGTCGGACAAGCATATCGTGTTCGTCCTTCTCCATCTGGTAGTGCCACTCGAGGATATCTTCATAGTCCTCCCTGGAGATCAGCTCATTCATGATTTCCTCACCCCTTCCCGTGGGCACGATCATGAACATATACCACGCCGTAGCGCCCAGTTCCTTGGAGAGCCTGTACACCTTTGGGATATCTTCCTGGTTCCTCTTTGTGAAGGACGAATTAATGATGAATTCGATGCCATGCTTCTTGAAGAGTTTCGCGGCGTTTATGGTCCCGGAAAAGGCACCCTGCTCGTTCCTGAAATCGTCATGGACCCCTTCTGTGGAACCGTCAAGGCTGAGGGACACGATCCGGAGGCCCGAATCCTTGATCTTCCCGCACAGCTCATCCGTGACAAGGGTGCCGTTGGTGGCAAGGCACATCCTGAGCCCCTTTTCCGTGCCGTACCGGGCTATGTCAAAAACATCATTCCTGATCAATGGCTCCCCGCCTGACAAGACCACTACGGGCTGCGCATAACTCGCTATGTTGTCCAGTATGGCAAAGGCCTTTTCCGTCGAAAAATCAGGGTGGCCCTTAATCTCCATCTCAGAAGAAGAGCGGCAATGAACGCACCTCAGATTGCATCTCCTCGTGATCTCCCACGCTATCCACTTCGGCTTAAATTCCATAGAAACTCCCGTCTCCTCCACTAAGAATACCGAGATTCGCTGCACCAGCCGTAAACTCGTGAGCTGACAGCCCACAATTTAATGTCATTCCTCCTTGACGGGAATCCTTCTTTAGATTCCGGACAAGCCGGAATGACAAATAGGTGGCGGTTATCTGTTTACCTATTATACCGTTGCCTCCGTCATTTTGCCATTCCAGATATAGGCCTCTATGGCAGCGAGAAAGGGCCCGAAGGTCGAGGGATCCATGGCCGAGACCGCAATGGCGGAGAACCTCATCTTCAGGTTCTCCGCCTCTTCCGCCGGTATTTTGTCGATCTTATTAAAAACCAAAAGCTGCGGTTTCTTCCCCAGGTCAAGCTCTTCCAGTATCTTTTCCACAGAGGCCATATGCTGCTCAAACCTCGGATTGGATGCATCCACCAGGTGTATCAGAAGTTCTGCGTCCTCAAGCTCCTCAAGGGTCGACCTGAAGGCCGCCATGAGATCCCTGGGAAGGTCCCTGATGAATCCCACGGTATCGGTAATGATCACCTCCCTCTCACGGGGAAACCTGAGCCTCCTGCTTGCGGTGTCCAGGGTCGCGAACAACTTGTCCTCCACAAAGGTTTCGCTTCTCGTAAGGGCATTGAGGAGGGTTGACTTCCCTGCATTGGTGTAGCCAATGATCGAGACAATGGGGATGCCTGTTTCAACCCGCCGCTGTTTTCTCTGCCGCCTCGCCTCGGAAAGAGACCTCAATTCCCGTTCCAACAGGGTTATCCTTTCCCTCACACGCCTTCTGTCTATCTCGAGTTTCATTTCCCCGGGGCCCCTGCCCCCAATGCCTCCCATGAGCCGCGACATTGCGGTCCCCTTGCCCGTAAGCCTCGGGAGCCGGTACTTTAACTGTGCCAGTTCCACCTGGACCTTCCCATCCCTGCTGTGGGCCCGCTGGGCAAAAATGTCGAGTATGAGCTGGCAGCGGTCGATCACCTTCAGTTCAGTCAACTCCCCTATGGCCTTGGTCTGGGACGGGCTCAGCTCCTGATCGAATATCAGCAGGGTAGCTCCTTTATTCATCGCATTAATAACAAGCTCCTTGACCTTGCCCTCGCCCATAAGATATTTCGGGTTGATCTCCTTGGGCCTCTGGATCACTTCGCCAAGGACAAGGACACCGCTGGACAGAGCCAGTTCCCTGAGCTCTTCCACAGAGTCTTCCTGTTCATATTTCGGCCTCGTGGATACACTCACCAGGAGAGCTCTCTCCCTGGTGTCCTTCTGATCAAAGGTCCTCCGCCTCTCCAGCTCTTCCTCAAGGGCATTGATGAAGGAGAAGAAATCAAGATCAAGTTGATAGAATCCTTGTGACTGAAAGACCTCCACAGGTCTCTCAGAACCCTGGGGCATGAGATGGGCCACAAAGATCCTGTCAGGCAGCCTGTCTTTGACGCCAATTGCAGCGATGAGGTCCAGCCTTAAGAGGGACAGATCGGTGAGATCGTCCTGGTTCAGGGGTTCATCCTTCAGGTGCGTATGCACGAGCCTCAATCCCCGCAGAGATTTTCTGCCGATGGGGTAATCCACGAGATCAGGAATAAGGATCCCCTTTGTATCTCCCACGATGACATGGGTGATGGCGCCGGACCGGGGGATCAGCACGCCTATCTGGCGCCCTGTCTCCGATGACAATTCCGCAAGGTATTTCGCCAGTTCAGGGGTGATAACCTTATCCTGGGGGACCTTTCTCCGGTATATCCTCTCCAGGGAATGGACCGTTGTTCCCTTGAGGCCTGAGATATTGCCGTAAACTGCTGGTATGTAAATCCTCCGAAGCTCTTTTTTTTATTTTATCACAGAAAGAACTTTTATATAATGGGGAAGAGAACTGTAGTCACGGAGTTGTCTGAGAGGACAGAAAGGGGGTAATTCATGAAAATAATAGGGGAAAAGAACATTAACGGCAAAACCCTGCGTCTCGTGCAGGGGGATATCACCGAAAGGGCTGTGGACGCCATTGTGAATGCCGCCAATTCCCATCTCCAGCATGGCGGCGGCGTTGCAGGCGCCATAGTGAGGAAAGGCGGACAGGTCATACAGGAAGAAAGCGACAGGATAGGCTTTGTTGCCGTGGGCCACGCGGCTGTCACCGGTGCGGGAAAGCTTCCCTGCAGATACGTCATTCACGCAGTAGGGCCCAGGATGGGGGAGGGAGATGAGGACAACAAGCTGAAAAACGCGGTCCTCAGCAGCCTCATGCTCGCATCAGGGAAAGGGCTGAAGAGCATCTCCTTGCCGGCCATAAGCTCCGGCATTTTCGGCTTCCCCAAAGACAGGTGTGCAGAGATCCTGATGAGGGAGGCATTGAATTATCTGAAAGAGAACCCGAAATCGAGCCTTGAAGTCGTAGAATTCTGTGTCTATGACGATCTTAGCATGGGGTATTTCAAGAAAGAATTTGAGAAGCTCGGGTAGACTGAGTTTTTTCTTTACGAACGGCTTTGGGAAGCGGAGTAGTGAGGGGTGAGGACTGACTGTATCTTTTCCTGCACTTCTTCCGGCGTCATGATGGCGCCGCCGGGCCTGCCGTAGAAATGGACCTTTGACTTCCCGTTGATGGATAGTTTCACATCCTCCACCATCTGGCCGGCGTTAAGTTCGATGGTGAGAAATTCCCTTCCCTTTCCTGCGAGACGGTAAAGCTCCTTTTCAGGGAAAGGGAAAAGGGTGATGGGCCTGAAAAGCCCCACTCTGAAACCGTCATGCCTCAGCCTCCTCACCGCGGAATGAGCAATCCTTGCAGTGATGCCGAAGGCGACGACAATGAGTTCTGCATCATCGGTATCGAAGGTGTCATAACGCACTTCCTTCTCTTTCATTTTCCGGTACTTCTCCTGGAGGAGGTTGTTTCTCATCTCCAGTTCTCCTTCGCCCATGTAGAGGGATTTCAGGACGTTGGGCTCTCTTCCCCGGCATCCCGTAAGGGCCCAGGTCTTTTCAGGAAGATTGGGTTTCACATAGGGGGTCGGGAAAAAGGGCTCCATCATCTGACCGAGTATTCCATCGGCAAGGATCATTGCAGGGTTCCGGTATTCGTCGGACTTGTCAAATGCGAGTATGGTCATATCCCAGAGTTCCTGGAGATTATAGGGCGCATAAACGAGAAGTTTGTAGTCTCCGTGCCCCCCTCCCTTCACCGCCTGAAAATAGTCCGCCTGACTGCCTGATATATTCCCGAGACCGGGGCCGCCCCGCTGCATATTCACGATCACCGCAGGCAGTTCCGACCCCACCAGAAACGAGATGCCTTCCTGCTTCAGACTTATTCCCGGACTGCTGGAGGAGGTCATGGCCCTTGCGCCGCACGCAGAAGCGCCGTACACCATATTAATGGCAGCCAGTTCGCTCTCGGCCTGAATGAAGACCCCGCACACTTCGGGCATCCTTCGGGACATGTACTCAGGGATCTCATTCTGGGGGGTTATGGGATATCCGGCATAGAAACGGCAGCCCGCCTGGACCGCAGCCTCTGCGATCACCTCGTTCCCCTTCATGAACAATTTCTCCTGCATGGGTTGAATTATACCATATTCCGGAAAGGGAGAACGTCCCCTTATTATTTGACAAAATCTGCACCCTTCTTTTATGATTTCCTGACATCGTCATGAATTTTCAGACTCTCATTTTACGACTCCAAGAATTCTGGGCAAAAAAGGACTGTGCGCTCCTTCAACCCTATGATATGGAAGTGGGAGCAGGGACTTTCCATCCTGCCACCTTCTTCAGGGTGCTGGGTCCGGAGCCGTGGAGGGTGGCATATGTAGAGCCTTCCCGGCGGCCCACGGACGGCAGGTACGGAGAGAACCCCAACCGCCTCCAGCATTATTACCAGTACCAGGTGATCCTGAAGCCCTCCCCTCTGGAGAGCCAGGAGCTCTATCTCGACAGCCTTACCCACCTCGGCATCGACCCGTTGAAGCACGACATACGGTTCGTGGAAGATGACTGGGAGTCGCCGACCCTCGGCGCATGGGGCCTTGGCTGGGAGGTCTGGCTTGACGGCATGGAGATCACCCAGTTCACCTATTTCCAGCAGGTGGGGGGCATTGACCTGAAACCGGTCTCGGTGGAGATCACCTACGGCCTCGAAAGAATCGCCATGTACCTTCAGGGAGTGGACAATGTCTACAATCTCGACTGGGGCAGCGGGGTCAGGTACGGCGACATCCACCACATTGAAGAAGTGGAATTCTCCAAATACAACTTTGATTTTGCGGACACCGAACTCCTCATGAGGGAGTTCGAATCCTGCGAAAGGGAGTCGAAGAGACTGAACGGGCTTGGTCTGGTGATGCCCTCCTATGAGTTCTGCCTCAAGTGTTCACACACCTTTAACCTCCTGGATGCCAGAGGCGCTTTCTCTGTGACGGAGAGGACCGGCTATATTGCCCGCGTCCGCAGCATTGCCAAACTCTGTGCAGAGGCGTTCCTGAAGCAAAGGGAAGAGCTGGGATTTCCGCTCCTGAAGGACAGCGACATTGCGGCGCCGGGGAAGGAACAGAGAAATGTCGCGGAAAAATAGCGCGACTCCGCCTGCGCCGGACCGTCTTTCATCCCTTCTTCTTGAGATGGGCGCCGAGGAGATTCCTGCGAGGTTTCTCCCCCCTGCCCTCACCATGCTGAGGGACAATACGGAATCCATATTGAATGAGTACCTCATTGCTTTCTCGGATCTAAGAACCTATGCTACCCCGAGACGTCTCACGGCGCTGGTGAAGGGCATCCCCTCCATGCAAAAAGAGAGGGTAAAGGAGGTCTTCGGTCCTTCGAAGAAGGCGGCATTTGATGAATCGGGCAATCCCACGAGGGCCGCAGCAGGCTTTGCCCAGTCCCAGGGAGTGGAGGTTGCCGACCTTGTTATCAGGAATAAAGACAAAGGGGAATATGTGGCGGCGGTGATCAGGCAGGAAGGCATCGCAGTGAAAGACCTCCTTCCCGAAGTGCTGAGAAAGCTAGTCCTTTCTTTGAGCTTCCCCAAATCCATGAGGTGGGGCAGCGGCAGTCTGAGATTTGTGAGGCCCCTCCACTGGTTGCTGGTCCTCTTGGATGGCGAGACGATCCCCTTTGATATCGACGGAATACGGAGCGGGAATATCACAAAGGGCCACCGGTTCCTTTCCCCGGGCTCCTTTGCTATAAAAGAGATCCCGTCTTATGTCCACCTTCTTGAGAATAACTATGTGGTCGTGGACCAGGATGAGAGGAGGAGGAGGATTGAGACCGGCATCGCAGCCCTTGCCTCTTCGGTGGAGGGAAAGGCGCCAAAGGACGAGGAACTCCTTGAGACCGTTACCTATCTCGTGGAGTATCCGGCGCCGGTCCTGTGTGAATTTCCCGTGGACTATCTCAGTCTCCCCAGGGAACTTCTCATCACCGTGATGAAGGGCCACCAGAAATACTTTGCAGTGGAGGGTGAAGACGGGAAGCTCAAAAACTATTTCATCGTCATCAGCAATACAAAGGACGAGAACGCAGAGACCATCAAGGCCGGCGCAGAACGGGTGATAAAGGCACGCTTCGAAGATGCGCGGTTTTATTATGAGGAAGACATCAGGAAGCCCCTGAAGGAAAGGATGGAGGATCTCAGGCGGGTGACCTTCCATGACAGGCTCGGAACCCTCCATGACAAGACAGAGAGGATCGTGGCGCTGGCATCATACCTCGCCCACAGGCTTTGCCCTGACAAAGTGAAGGTCATCGAGAGGGCTGCCTGGCTCAGCAAGACCGATCTCATCACCGGCGCCGTGGGTGAATTCCCGGAGCTCCAGGGACTCATGGGGAGGTACTATGCCCTGAATGACGGCGAAGGCAGGGAAGTGGCGGAGGCGATCCTGCAGCAGTACCTGCCGGCCCACTCCGGCGACAGACTTCCCGAAACTGACGAGGGCGCCATTCTCAGTCTTTCCGACAAGATGGACAACATCGTTTCCTTCTTCGCCATCGGGCTCACGCCCACCGGCTCGGAGGATCCCTTTGCGCTGAGAAGACAGGCCTTGGCGGTTATCGCCATTCTCATGGAAAAGGATTATAACATTACTCTGGAAGAGATGATCAGGAGGGCTGAAGAGAAGGCATGTGAAAGCCGACCCGCTCTCCTATCAGAGGTTCTTGCTTTCTTCAGCCAGAGGATGGAACCGCTCCTTTCATCCCAGAACCACGACCCTGACATCATCCAGTCCGTGATCCATTTCACAAGCAGTATCCCTCTCCGGGAGATCAGGGAAAGGATTTACGCCATCAAGCGGTTCACCTCTGATACCGAATATGCGGCCTTCCTCCTTGCCATGAAGCGCATAAACAATATCTTGCCTGATACGGAGTTGCCCGCAGTATCCAGAGACCTCCTTCATGAGGACCAGGAGAAGATCCTTTACAGTGAGATACTGAACATCAGGCCCGTCCTTCAAAAATTGCTGGGAGAAGGAAAATATTACGAAGCCCTCAGACTCTCTTCCACGCTGACCAGGTTCATCAACAGCTTCTTTGATGGGGTCCTGGTCATGGACAAAAGGGATGAGGTCAAGATGAACCGGTTCGCCCTGCTCAGGGAGATCTGGTCCTTGACTTCTCACATCGCCGACTTCTCAAAGCTGAAAGAAAGCCGCTGATCCGAAGTTCGGTCCTGCTCCGTCACTGGCCACCCGCGTCTCTGCGCTTCCCGCACATTATCCCTCAGCATCGGGATGGATATTGAGGGGTTTCTGTGATAAGATTTGGATATATTCAAGAGCGATTCCCGGGTATGAAAGGAGGTCATCATGCCGGCATACGAATATGGCTGCAAAGACTGTAACAAGGAATTCATCGTTTTCCTCTCCCTCAAGGAATATGACGCAAAGCCGAAGATCAGGTGTCCTCACTGCAAGAGCGACAACGTGGTAAAAAAAATTACGGGTTTCTTCGCCAAAACGAGCAAAAAATCGTAATACGTTTTCTTGCCACAGGTGACAGATGAGAACCGCCATGACAGAGGATACGCTCTATGACTGCATCGTCATCAGTGCCGGGCCCGGTGGGTTGCAGGCTGCCACCTACCTCGCCAGATGCAACAGACAGTCCTTCTCATCGACAGGGGCGGCAGGACAAGCTTTGCAGAATGGGCAATCACCTCAGCGCCCATAAGGGCAAGGGTCCTCATGGACGCGGGGAAGAACCAGTCAAAGCATTCAAAGCAAGGGAGGGGTAATGGAAAAGAAAGGATATCCAAAGGTCATAGGGGTATCGGACATTACAGGGAAAACCGTGAAGGTCCGCCACGCCATTGAGGCGGACATGGCATTCATTGAAGAAGAGCTGAAAAAGAACAGCATCGATACGGGCAAGCTGGATTATGGCGAATTCGTGGTCGCCACTGAAGACGGGAACATAGTGGGCTTCGGCAGACTGAGGAAGACAGGGAAGTTCTATCAGATCGGCTGCGTTGTGGTGGTGGAAGAGAAGAGGAGCGGGGCATAGGCGCATTGATCGTAAAGCATCTTCTGGACTTCGCCCAGGTGGATATGGTGTACGTGCTGACTGACCTGGTGGACTATTTCAGAAAACTCGGTTTCGTGGAGATGAAAGAAGGTTCCAAGGAGCTCTTCGATGCCCTGGACGAAGAGTGCAAAGTCAAGGGCATGCCCAATACCGTCATTATGGTCCATGAAAAGTAACCCAGAAAACTTCGGGGAAGAGTAAGGGGGCAGTGGGAAGAGCATTCCGGTTACGCTGGGTTTGGGCAAACTTTGGGCACAACTTTGGGCCAACTATTGACTTTTCAATGGATTTTCTATTATCCTATTGCACTTTTTATAACTACAAGGATGGTGCTTGATGAGGACCCAGTTTGCAAAGAAAAACGAGGTAGAACGGAAATGGTATCTCTTTGATGCCAAGGATAGGGTACTGGGGAGGCTTGCCGCCAGGATAGCTACGTATCTCCGCGGGAAGAACAAGCCGATATTCACCCCGAACACCGATACCGGAGATTTTGTGGTTGTGGTGAATGCCGGGAAGATCAAGCTCACCGGGAAAAAACTGGACGATAAGGTCTATTACCACCACTCAGGGTATATCGGCGGGATAAAGGCAGCCACTGCGAAGGAGCGCATGGACAGTGATCCTGAAGGGATTATTATGGATGCAGTGTGGGGCATGCTCCCCAAGAACAGGCTCGGCAGGGCTATGCTGAAGAAACTGAAGGTGTACCGGGGCTCTGAACACCCCCATGCCGCGCAAAAACCCGAAATAACACAATAAAGGAGTTCAAATGGTAGAAATCAGATACAACGCCACCGGCAGAAGAAAGACATCCATCGCCAGAGTGCTGGTCTCGTCGGGCAGTGGTCAGATCACGGTCAATGAAAAACCGGTAGATTCTTATTTCCCGAGGGAGACCCTCAGGATGATGATACGTCAACCCCTTGAGCTCACTGGCATGATCGGAAAGCTCAACGTATCCGCAAAGGTAGAAGGCGGAGGGCTCACCGGACAGGCTGGGGCGCTGAAGCACGGCATCTCAAGGGCCCTGACACAGATGGACAGTGACCTGAGGTCAAAGCTCAAGAAAGAAGGCTTCCTCACAAGGGACCCGAGGGAGAAGGAAAGAAAGAAGTACGGCCAGAAAGGCGCAAGGAAGAGATTCCAGTTCTCCAAGAGATAATTCCGGGATGTTAAGAGTAGCCATATGCGGCGGCAGCGGTTATGCCGGGGCAGAGCTTTTGCGGATACTGGCTGCACACCCCAAAGTAAAGATCACTGTTGCTACCTCCGAAAAATCCGCAGGGAAAAGGGTTACTGACCTCTTCCCCTATCTCCACAGGTACGAGAACCTCGTCTATGAACCCCTGGACAGGGAGAAGATCATCTCCAGGGCAGACCTGTTCTTCATGGCCCTTCCCCATGCCGCATCACAGGTTGCGGTGGACTTTTTTGTCTCACAGGGGAAAAAGGTCATCGATCTGTCAGCCGACTACCGGTTAAGGGAGCCCAGGATCTATGAGGAATGGTACAAGGTCCCCCATATGTTCCCGGGAACCCTGAAGAAGGCGGTTTACGGACTTCCGGAACTTCACAGAAAAAAGATTGCAAAGGCGAGCCTCGTGGCAAATCCCGGCTGTTATCCCACCGGCGCGATTATCGGCCTTACTCCGGCGATCAAGAACGGCCTCATTAAACTCAACTCCATTGTCATCGATTCCAAATCAGGCGCTTCGGGCGCCGGGAGACAGTCGGAAGTCTCCTTTTCCTACTGCGAGGTGAACGAAGGATTCAAGGCATACAGCGTGGCCTCCCATCGGCACACCCCCGAGATTGAGCAGGAACTCTCGGCTGTGGCGGGAAAGGGTGTCAGGGTAAACTTTACGCCACACCTTGTGCCCATGGACAGAGGCATATTGACCACCGTCTATGCCCAACTCGCAAAGAGCATGGAGGGAAAAGGTATTCATGAAATCTACCGGACCGCGTACGGGAAAGAGCCGTTCACAAGGGTCCTCGAAATGGGCAAGTTCCCCAACGTGAAGAATGTCAGGGGCACCAACCTGTGCGAATTAGGGGTTGCGGTGAACAAAAGGACCGGTACCCTCATCGTCATTGCTGCCATAGATAACCTTGTGAAGGGCGCATCCGGCCAGGCAGTGCACAACATGAATATCATGATGGGCTTTGATGAGAAGGAGGCCCTCAATGCCATTGCCCTCTTCCCCTGATAAAAAAAGATTCGCCAATCCCCGGGCCGAGGGAATGCGCCTGAGGGCGCTCTATCGGGACTATGTTCTCAAAGGAAAGGTCAGACTCCCTGCAGAGGCCATGAAAGCATTGATAGGCCCTGACTGCGCCTATCACCTCTACAGGTTATCCCCTGAGGAAAAACAGAAATCCTAGACAGACTCCACAGAAGCTATCTCAGGCAGCCTCTGTTTCAGCGTCGCCTCAATACCTCTTTTCAGCGTCAATATGGACATGGGGCATGTGCCGCATGCGCCGACGAGCTTTACCTTCACCACTCCTTCCGGTGTTACCTCCACAAGTTCCACATTCCCGCCATCACGCTGCAGCGCCGGCCGTATCACATTGAGAGCATCTTCAACCTTCGACCTGTCGATCATTTTCTCACCTCCTGTGTTTCATTATATAGCATAACGAAATTCCTGCAAATCAACCATGATGCATATCATAAGCAAAGCGAGGATTCGAGGGATCAAGGGGTCGAGGGAATTCATTCGTTGACGGTTGTTTTCACTCGAACCCTGGAATCCTTGGCCCTCGGACCCTTTGCATAGATTAGCCGCGGGGTGCTGCTGGTGAGATGACCGGTAAAGTGGGAAATGCTATTTGTTGAGGATCTTTGCAGCGTCCTTTGCGAAATAGGTGAGGATAAGGTCAGCCCCTGCCCGCTTTATGGAAGTGAGGATCTCCATCATCATTCTTTCTTCATCGATCCAGCCAAGCCGGCCCGCTGCCTTCACAAGGGAATATTCGCCGCTCACATTGTATGCAGCCACAGGGACATCGAAATTGTCCTTCACATCCGAAATGATGTCCAGGTAGGAGAGAGCAGGCTTCACCATCACGATGTCCGCCCCTTCCTCCATATCCAGGGCAACCTCTCTCAGCGCCTCGATCCTGTTTGCAGGGTCCATCTGGTAAGAACGCCTGTCTCCGAACTGGGGAGTGGACTCGGCAGCCTCCCTGAAAGGCCCGTAGAAGGCAGAAGCATACTTCGCGGCATAGGACATGATGGGCACTTCTGGGAATCCCTCATCGTCCAGCGCAAGGCGGATCGCCTCAACCCTGCCGTCCATCATATCCGAGGGCGCCACCATGTCGGCGCCCGCCCTGGCATGGGAGACAGCCTCCTTTGCCAGAAGTCCCAGGGTGGGGTCATTGGCCACATCCCCCCCTTCTATGATCCCGCAATGGCCATGGCTCGTATATTCGCACATGCAGACGTCCGTAATTACATACAATCCCGGAACCGCATCCTTTATTGCCTTGATGGCTTTCTGGACAACTCCCTTGTCGTCAAAGGCGCCGGACCCTTTTTCGTCCTTATGCTCGGGGATCCCGAAGAGGATCACCGAAGGTATGCCGAGGGAATGGATTTCCTTTGCGCTCTTGACCACTTTGTCGACGGACTCCTGAAAACATCCGGGCATTGCCGAGACCTCTTTCTTCACTCCCTTGCCGTGGGTGACAAAGAGGGGATGGATAAAGTCATCAGGGGACAGCGAGGTCTCCCTCACCATCCTCCTGATGGTCTCATTTTTTCTCAGCCTTCGGGGTCTATGAATAGGGAACATGCTTTAATCAGATTCTGTCTTATCCGCAGGTGCTGCAGCCGGAGTCGCACGAGGACGGTTTGCCGCCGGTGAGGACAAACCCCTGCCTTTCGCCATCATCGATAAAATCGACCTGCATGCCGCCGAGGCTCTTGAGGGTATTCTGGTCGATGAAGACCTTCAGTCCGTCCTTCTCAACGACCTCGTCGCCATCAGCAGGGTTTTCATCCAGGTCCATACCGTATGACGGTCCGCAACAGCCGCCTGCTGCGGTATAAATCCTCAGGCCCCACTCAGCCTTTCCTTCCGCCGTCAGTATCTCCTTTGCCTTTTTCGCCGCCACTTCTGATATTGTTACCACAACAACCTCCTTATGGTTCCTCTCCAAATATCTTGCGATTTATGGAAGACCTTTTCATTTAAGAATAAAGGAAAAGCGGCTGAAAAAGCAAGGAAACAGGGTGAATGGGGCCTGTCAGATAACCACCGGTATTGCCCTTTGTTGCAAAGGCCGGATTTTTTGATATGCTGAAATATATATAACCGTTTGAACGGAAGGAGGAAAAACCAATGAAACCCAGGGTCAAGGAAATCATAAAAACATTGCATGAGGCCGGCAATGACGCAGAAGATTGTTTGTCTTTATTGCAGACTTCATTCCTTTATCATTCCCTGCAGCACCTGCATGAATGCCGGAAAAAGATTCACCACTTCAGGGACATCGAACCTCAGCTTACCCGTGAGATCGCTGAACTGGCGAGGGAGCATACCGATGCGAAGCCGTATGTATCCGTCCCTGTCCATCTCGCGAGGATAGGAGAATGCACGGAGAAACTGGGCGGGTGTATCGAGAAGATGGTGAAGGAACGCGTCCTTTTCAGCGACAGGGCCATTGAGGAGGTCACCTATCTCCTCCAGAGGCTCATGGATATCCTGAGGCCGATGTCGGACATCATCCTTGCCAGGAACACCATCCTGGCGAAATACGTGAACGAATCCGAGGCAGGGGTTGTGAGAAGGGCGCTGGAATATGCTACACTGCATGAAGAGCGCCTGATCGAAGGGCTCTGCATCCCTTTTGCATCATCGCTCTATATCAACATGCTGGACGAGATAAAGAATATCGGCTGGCATGCAAAGGAGATAGCCACAAAGCTTACCGCTGACATGGCAGTGGAAGTGCAATAACGGATGTCATTGACCGTTTCCTATCATACACGGTCCCGTCCGGAGTTATGGGAACAGGTGAGGTCTGCCGAGGAGCTGAGGGAATACGCAGAGGCGATCAAAATGGCCACTGGTGCGGGCCTTACAAGAATCGACGGCGTTACCACCTGAAACCGACCGAAATGATTTGAATTTTTTTCCGTAAATTGTTAAAGTGATTCATTATTATGATCATGTTGTCCGCCTTTCCCAAAAAAAAGGAGTTGAGAATCAGGCAAACTATTCTCAGGGGTGTCTACGAAGACAACCTAAGAATCATCGGGAAAGGTTCTGCCGTCCTTTCAAACAGACCGTCCTTCTCCCTCAAGAAGATTTCTCTGTTCATTTCCACGGTATTGCTCGCTCTCCTGGGATATGGGAATTACTCGGATCTTTCATTGTCCCCGGACAAACAGATCGCCCCGCTAAGTATCGCGGCACAGCAGCTTTCTCCTTTACCCGCTGAAACATCCGTTCATCCATCAGAGTACGCCGCCTTTTTTGGCGGTCAGGCGCATCTGAAGCGGGTGTTCGGGCTGGCGGTAAAGACGATCATGATCGACCCGGGACATGGAGGCGCTGACTCCGGAACCGTAGGAAAGCTGGGGACCCGGGAAAAGGATATTACCCTGGATATTGCGAAACGGCTCAAGGAAAGACTGAAGAAGCAGGGATATTCCAATGTCCTTCTGACCCGTGAAGAGGACATAACTCTTCCCCTTAACAAAAGGGTAGAACTTGCCAATTCAGGCAGGGCAGATCTTTTCATCTCCATACATCTCAATTACCTCCCTTCCAAACCGATAAATATTATCGAGACCTACTATTTTGGTCCCTCTTCAGACGCCAAAACACTGAAGCTCGCAGAGCAGGAAAATGCAGGCTCTCACTATGGACTGAGCGACTTCAAGGAGATAATCGAGAAGATCGGTGAGACAGTGAAGCTCCAGGAATCCAGGGAGCTCGCAGGCTCCATCCAGCAACATCTTTTCGTAAACAGCCTGAAGCAGAACGGGAATGTTCAGGACTTCGGCGTAAAAAGGGCTCCCTTTGTTGTCCTGCTGGGAGTGAATGTGCCCGCTGTCCTTGCAGAGGTCTCTTGCCTCAGCAACCGGGAGGAAGAGGTCGAACTCAACACGGAGAGCCACAGGGAAAATATCGCACGGTATCTTGAGGCCGGCATCCTACATTACTTAAGTAAAGGAGAGGTACGCTATGAAGCAAAAAGACTCGAAGAGGGAAGATAATACAGTCTTCGTCGGCATTGACCTCGGAACCTCGAGGAGTTCTATCTCTGCAAGCAACAACACAAGGGAATGGATCGAGAGCTATGTGGGCTGGCCCAAGGATTTCATTGCGCTTCAGGTGGTGGGAAAGCCCGTCCTCTTTGGCGCCGAGGCCCTGAAAAACAGGCTCTCCCTCGACCTCTGCAGGCCTCTGGAACATGGGGTGATAAAGGAGGGCATCGAAAGAAGTGAAGAAGCGGTGAAGGAGATCATCAAATATCTCATCGAACTCGCAAAACCAGAGCCTGATCAGAAAATCCATGCGGTAGTGGGGGTCCCTGCAGATACCCTGAAAGTGAACAAGCTTGCCATCAGAAAGGCAGTATCTGAATTTGTGCATTCGTTAATGGTGGTATCGGAACCATTTGCGGTAGCATACGGGATGGATCTGCTGAACAACTCCCTCGTGATCGACATCGGTGCGGGGACAACAGATTTCTGCATCATGCACGGCACCATTCCCTCAGAGGAGGACCAGAAAACGATCCTCGCAGCCGGTGATTACATTGATGAACAGCTCTACAGTTATCTCACCGAAAGGTACCCCAATGCGAAGTTCAACAAAAACATGGTGCGTCAGTTCAAAGAGCAGCACAGTTTTGTGAGAGAGGTCCCCGGCGAAGTCCGCGTTGAAATCCCGGTGGACGGGAAGCCTGTAATGCACGATATCACCAACGAGATACGCCGTGCCTGTGAAAGCATTCTCCCTGCAATCGTGGAGACGACCACGGAGATGATCGCGCGCTTTGATCCTGAATTTCAGGTAAAGATAAAGAACAACATTGTTCTTGCAGGCGGCGGCAGCCTCATCAAGGGGATACGTGAATATCTTCAGGATGCGCTGAAGGAGTATGGTTCCTGCAGGGTGACGTGCGTGGAAGATCCCCTCTTTGCAGGTTCAAACGGCGCGCTCAAGCTTGCAGAGGATATGCCTGCAAAATACTGGGAGACTTTATAATCCCATGGCAAACAAAACGATACTGCTCATCGATTCTACTTCTGAAACTGCTCAGGATATCGCGGCGACCCTTGAATCCGAAGATTATCTTGTCTTCATGTCCTCCACTGCAGAGTTTGCGGTTGCCATGGCCAGGAAAGTGAAGCCGGCGCTCATATTGGTTAACCCCGCAATGGCCGGGGCGAGCGGCCTGGATATCTGCATAAAGCTTCACGAAATAGACGAGCTCAGCAGCGTGCCGATCATTGCCCTCGCCTCCTTCGAGGGAGAGATGGACCCGCGTTATCGTTCTGAATACGGCATTGTGGACCTGCTCAGGAAACCCTTTACCCACAAAGAACTTATAGCAAAGATTGCCGGTGCCCTTTCAGCGGGAGGGGAAGATGTGACGCCTGAGCCCTGGAAGGAGGCGACGGGCCAAGAGGAGATTCCCGGGGAGAAGGCGGGCAGGTCTGACAGGATCGTTGTGAGACTGAAGGAGAAGAAAGAAGAAAAAGAAACCGAAAAAGTACAGATTCCGGAAGAAGCTGCACCCTCAGGCCAGCCCCTGGAGACCGAGGAAATCACGGAGAGAGAAGGTGAAAGGGCATTCGTGGCGAAGAAGCCCATGAGAAGGCGGAGAAGCTCAGGAAGCAAGTTGTCTCTTCCGGTTATTGTCGCCGCCCTTCTTATCATACTGGGCGCAGCCGGGGTGATGGTCTATAAAATGGGCCTGATCCCGGGTACGGAAGTGAAGAAAGCGGTCATGGTTAAACCTCCCCAGCCCGCTCAAGAGCAGCCTGTTCAGGAACCTCCTGCACCGGAACAAAAACCTCAGCAGGAAGTTATACAGGCTAAGCCCCCTGCAGCAGTGTCTCCTCCTGCAGCAATGTCTTCCCCTCCCCCTGTGCAATTGCCGGAGAAAAAACCGGCAGGCAAGGCGCTTTATTCTGTTCAGATCGGCGCATTCAAGAATGAGAAGAATGCCGAGGCCCTGGCAAAACAGTATAAAGAGAAGGGGTATGACGCCTTTGTGCAGACCATTCCAAAGGACAAAGAAATGCTCCACAGGGTTTTGATAGGAATGTTTCAAGACAGGAAAGAGGCCGGGAAACTGGCTGAAGACATCCGGAATAAGGAAAACGTTCAGGCGCTTGTCATGGGGGACTAAGGTAAGACCCCGGCAATATCACTCTGTTCCCCAATCTTCCGTATCAGGTCTCAGATATCCTGATATTTCCCCCTCTCCCCTTTCTTCATCTGCATCTTAACCTCATTTCACTGCTCTGTTTTTGCATGAAGAGATATCTTTCAGAGTTGACAAAGGCCCTGTTTCCTTTTTATTATAATCAGACGGCAAACGGTTGCCGTCTAACTGGCGTCTGATACCACTGGCGATGCAAAAAAAGTGGTTAAGACGCTTTTTTTGCCTGAAGCGGGATAACAACTATAATAAGGGTAGTGATGAGGAAATAGAGAATGTGCAGGCTGGCAGCCATAACGTCCAATGAGTATTTCTCGCCCATGGAGAACATCCTCGCCCTGGAGACGATGAAGGAAGGCCACGACGGTTCCGGTCTCGGCCTGACCCTCAAGGACCTGGGGGGCGAATTCGAGGAATTCAAGGAGTTTCCGATCATGTCGGGAATCTGTTCACGGAAGGGCCTCGATACCCTTGATGATTTCATGAAGAAGCACGGCTTCAGGCTCAAGCATGAGTGGAACCCGAAGATCAAACACGTGAAGGGCGTCGTTTCCCGGGAATACTATTTTGCAAGGGCGTACGACTATCCGAAATCCTATAAAGAGAAGTCCATGCGGGAAAAGGAAGACCTGCTCATGAACACCCGCCTCATGCTCAGGAAGATCGGCGAGCCTGATGAGTCCATTTTCGTCTTTTCATTCTACCCGGACGTGATTACCCTGAAGGAAGTGGGAGACCCCCTTCAGCTGGGAGAGTTCTTCGGCCTCGACAGGGATGGCCTGAGGGCGAAAATCATCTTTGCTCAGGGGAGGCAGAATACCAATTACGCAATATACCTCTACGCCTGCCATCCCTTCTTTATTCAGGGCTTCTGCTCCATGACAAACGGAGAGAATACTGCCTTTGTTCCCATAAGGGAATTTCTCATGGGAAGAGGGTTTCCGGGGTACACAGGATACAACAGCGACAGCGAGGTCTTCACCCACATTCTCCATTACACGGTGAGACAGCTGGGATTTCCCCTGACGTATTACAAAGATGTCATCACCCCCCTCAAGACCACGGAGATCGATCAGCGTGAGGACAGGGATGCACTGAGACTCGTCAAACAGTCATTGAGACCTCTGTGCATAGACGGCCCTAACATGGTCATCGGGTTCACTCCCGACGGCACCTGCTTCATGGTGCAGGATGCAAAGAAACTGAGGCCCGGCGCTGTGGGCGGGGTGAAGGGCAAATACGCATTGATGTCTGAGGAATGCGGAGTTGACAAGGCGGTTCCGAAGAGGGACAGGACCAGGGATATCTTCCCCATGAAATACGACATGGTGACGATTTCGCCTCAGGCAGAGGAGGTACGGGTATGGAACCAGCTACGCGCTTAGACCACAACCATCAGCTCTCTTTAAGGGAGTTCCCCTATATCATCCGCTGGAGGGATGACCGGTGCAAGAGGTGCGGGAAGTGCACAGCGGTCTGCCCGGTGAAGGCCATCGAGCCTACGGTGAACGTCCAGAGGACTGTGCATTCGGAAGGACCGCTCCCCCAGCCCACTGCGGTAAGGAAGGTCATCCAGGTAGTGGAACAGGTCACTGACATGGAGCGGTACTGCACCGGCTGCGGGACCTGCACCCTGGTTTGTCCCAATGAGGCCATAGAGCCTGAATACAATCCCCAGAACAAGTTTTACCATTACAAGAATAAAAGCGGCGAGCCGTACAAGAGAGGCGGGAGGAGGAACGATCCGTCCATATCTACCCTTGATAAGCTCAAGTTCACAAGGATCTCCATGCTCACAGACCCGGCCCTCGACGCCGGCAGGCACGAGTTCCGCGTACGGACACTTCTGGGAAGGATCCTTCCTCCGGAAGAGCTGCCGTTGAAAATGGTCAACGGAAAGCTGGTGGTGGATAAGGAGAGCGGCAGGTTCATCCCGCCGGTGAGGGAAATATTCCCCATCATGGTCGGCAGCATGTCCGTTGGCGCCCTTTCTCCTCCCATGTGGGAAGGTCTTGCCATGGGTGTGGCCTATCTCAATGAGGTTGAAGGGCTGCCCGTGGTGATGTGCTCCGGTGAGGGAGGAATGCCGCCGAGACTGCTGAGGTCAAAATACCTGAAATATTTCATCATCCAGATCGCGTCGGGATATTTCGGATGGGACGAGATCATCCATGCGCTTCCTCACATGGTGGAAGACCCTGCGGCCATCGAGATCAAGTACGGTCAGGGCGCCAAGCCCGGTGACGGCGGACTCCTTATGGCCCAGAAGGTCCTGAGGCTCATCGCGAACATCCGCGGGGTGCCCCAGTTCGTGGACCTCTCATCGCCGCCCACTCATCAGACAAAGTACTCCATCGAAGAAGCGGTGGCGAAGATGATCCAGTCCATGTCCATGGCCTGGGGCTTCAGGGTGCCGGTCTATCCCAAGATCTCCGGCACAAAGACAGCCCGTGCGGTGCTGAATAATCTGGCAAGGAATCCCTTTGCTGCCGCCCTCTCCATTGACGGTGAGGACGGCGGAACAGGGGCGGCATACAATGTCTCCCTGGACAAGATGGGCCATCCCATAGCATCCAACATCAGGGACTGCTATCTCGACCTTGTGAAACAGGGCAAGCAGAACGAACTCCCCTTGATCGCAGCAGGAGGCGTGGGCAAGAAAGGGAACCTGGCAGCGAACGCTGCTGCCCTCATCATGCTCGGCGCATCCGCGGTCTCCATAGGGAAATATATCATGCAGGCCGCAGCAGACTGTTTCGGCGATGAATACAACCGCTGCAACCTCTGCAACACCGGAAAATGTCCCAGGGGCATCACGACCCAGGACCCGAAGCTTTACAGAAGGCTTGATGCAGACAGAGTGGCGGAGCGGGTGGTCGAGACCTTCAAGGCTGCTGATGTGGAGATGAGAAAGATCTTCGCCCCCATGGGAAGAAGCACAGAACTGCCCATCGGCATGTCTGATGGCCTGAGCATAGAAGACAAGGCAATGGCAGAGAGGTTAGAGATCAACTATGCGTGCTAAGAAAGAACAAAGGGCAAAGGGCAAGGGGCAAGGGGCAAAAAAGCTCCATGCTCCCAGCTCCATGCTGACAATACACGGCGCCGTGAACGGCAATCGCGTTCCTTCGAGGATCCTTGAGGAGCAGATACAGCAGGCGGTCCGGGAAGGGGCGCGGGAACTCCATGTCATCGCTGAGGGTCAGCACGGCATCGGCGGCCGCATCTGGCCGAGGGGCGAAGCAGTAAAGATAACCGTGGAAGGCCCGGTGGGCCAGAGGCTGGGAAGCATGGGCATGCCCGGCACTGAGATCGTTGTCAGAGGCAGCTCTTCCGATGATATAGGCTGGCTCAACTGCGGCGCAAAGATAACGGTTTTGGGAGACGTGACCAACGGCGCCTTTAATGCCGCTGCCCAGGGGATCCTCTATGTCCAGGGAGGCGGTGGCGCGCGGTGCGACACCATGACCAAGCACAACCCCCGTTTTGACCCTCCCCAGTCGTGGTATTTCAGGGATGTGGGAGATTCCTTTGCTGAGTTCAAAGCCGGCGGTATCGCTGTGGTCTGCGGGGTGAAACCGAGGAACCCTGAGAACATCCTTGGGTACCGTCCCTGTGTCGGCATGGTGGGCGGGACCATCTATTTCCGCGGCCCCATCAAGGGATACAGCGAGAGGGATGTAAAACTCCTTGACCTCACACCCCAGGACTGGGAATGGCTCAGGACGAATATGCAACCCTTCCTTGAGGCCATCGACAGGATGCCCTCCTACGAAGAGCTCACCCGCTCCTCTGATGACTGGAAGAAGCTCATGGCATATACACCCCAGGAAAAGAGAGGGAGGAAGTGGTTCAAGGTCACCACGTCCGACTTCAGAAAGAACATCTGGGAAAAGGAAGTGGGACAGGGCGGCATCTTTGCCGAATACCTGAACCACGACCTCACGCTGCTGCCCTATATCACCACGGGCACGGAGAGACGGAACAGGCCCCTGTGGGCTAACGAGAAATATGCTCCGCCCTGCGCTTATGCGTGCCCTACGCAGATACCTTCCCACAAAAGGGCTTCCCTCATCAGGCAGGGCAGGCTCAATGACGCTTTGGAACTGGTATTGAAATACAGTCCATTGCCCGCAACGGTCTGCGGTGAGATATGTCCGAACCTCTGCATGCAGAGCTGCACCAGAGCCCATCTCGACAAGCCCCTGGAGATAGACATGATGGGCAAGTTAGCCCTTGATCTCCCTGCCCCGAAAAAGGAACCGGCAACAGGTCATAAAATTGCGGTGATCGGCGGCGGTCCGGCAGGCATGAGCGCTGCGTGGCAGCTCGCCCTCAAAGGACACACGGTTGATCTTTATGAAGCCGGGGACAAGCTGGGCGGAAAGATCGAACTCTGTATCCCCAGGGAACGTCTGCCCCACCAGATTCTGGAGAAAGAGGTTTCGCGGTTCAGGGAACTGGGGGTGAATCTCCACCTCGGCATAAAAGTGACGAGGGAGAAATTCGATGAGATATACAAGAGCCACGAGGTCGTTGTCCTGGCCTGCGGCGCCCATGAACCGAGAAAGGTATCCTTCCCCGGTTCTGAGGAGATAGTCTCTGCCTATGACTTCCTGAAGAATATCAATCTGGGCAACAGGCCGGATCTGAAGGGCAAGAAGGTGGTGGTCATCGGAGCGGGCAATGTGGGAATGGACGTTGCTTCAGAGGCATACAACAATGGCGCAGAATCTGTTGTGGCAGTGGATATCCAGAAACCCGCTGCCTTCGGAGCAGAGCTGGAGATCGCCAAGGTAAAGGGGACCCAGGTCCTCTGGCCCAAATTTACCGAGCGCTACGACAGGAACGAGAGAAAGATCTATTTCAAGGACGGCACTTCCCTGGATGCGGATTTCGTGGTGATGTCCATAGGGGATGTGCCCCAGTTGGATTTCCTCCCCCCTGGCATCCATACCGAAAGAGGCTGGATCGTTGTGAATCAAAAATACCAGACCTCGGATGTGAAGGTTTATGCCATCGGGGATGCGACAGGGCTTGGATTGGTGACCCATGCCATCGGCCACGGGAGGCTCACCGCGGATTATATCCACTATGAACTGATGCATGCGCCGCGTCAGCCCGAAATCCAGCAGGTCATCCCCTATGAAAAGATCAAAACAGAATACTACGATGTCTGCCGGGGGGATTTCGTCTCACCCGAGGTATCTGCCAATCGCTGTATGTCCTGCGCAACGTGCAGGGACTGCCACATGTGCGAATCCACCTGCTACTGGGGAGCCATCAGCAGAATCGAGCATGCTGACGGCGCGTACGAATACGTAGTTGACGATAGCCTCTGCATAGGCTGCGGCTTCTGCGCAGGGGTCTGCCCCTGCGGCGTCTGGGAGATGGTGGAGAACGTTTAGGACTGGGAACTGAGTTCTCATCGTTACTTCTCAGTGATGCCCTTTCCCTGAATGGCCGTCTGCTATGACGTAGATCACCCCTGTGCAGCATATTGTGCACAAAAATAGTCAATTCATGTCTCTCCTCTGTATTCATCATAGCAAAACGCACGCTGCAAATGAACAGAAAAACAGATGGCTATTTGCGCCACATATCTCATTTTTGACGGCGCGCCTGAATTTGACTTTTTCCTCTAAAATTCATTATGTTAATTAGTTCGGGGCGTAGCGCAGTCTGGCTAGCGCACCTGCCTTGGGAGCAGGGGGTCGGAGGTTCAAATCCTCTCGCCCCGACCAGTGCGCCTGTAGCTCAGTAGGATAGAGCAACTGCCTTCTAAGCAGTGGGTCAGGGGTTCGAATCCCTTCAGGCGCGCCAAGCAATTTCACGCAGTGAAACTGCAGTGGTCAGTGACGAGTGACTTGCGATGAGCGCTCTTTGATTTTCTTCGTTTTTCATTTATACTATTCACTGTCAACAGATTACTGATCACGGTAGTTCGATGGTGGGCGTAGCTCAATGGTCAGAGCACTGGACTGTGGCTCCAGGTGTTGGGGGTTCGAGTCCCCTCGCCCACCCCAACTGAAATTTGCAGAGCAAATTTCAGAGTTTATGAGTTCAGAGTTCACAGTTCAAAGTTACTGTCTGTGAACTACAAGCTTTCAGCTATGAACTTAAATAGTGCGCCTGTAGCTCAGCTGGATAGAGCATCAGCCTCCGGAGCTGAGGGTCGGAGGTTCGAATCCTCTCAGGCGCGCCAACCAAATTGCGCAAAGCGAAATTGATAGTGATTAGTTCTTAGTTACTGGTGATTAGTTTTTATTGACTCAAAAATTTTTTTTATTTACTATAGATTGTTTGCTAATTACCAATTACAAATTACTAATAACTATTCACTGTCTTCACATGGGCCGTTAGCTCAGTTGGTAGAGCAGCTGACTCTTAATCAGCGGGTCGGAGGTTCGAATCCTCCACGGCTCACCAGTTTTTCCTTAAAAAAAGATCGGTTATCTTTGTGTGAACGGCTGGCTCTTTATGAGAACTGTTCTAAAATGCCAGAATAGCCCTGTTTCAGAAAATTTTTCAATTTCGCGGAAAGACAGAACTTTAATCACCTGACACGCCCGCCGTGCACTCTTCCGCACTTCTCCACCTATTCCGAGGCAGACAGGACAAGAGGCATACGATGCTCACTTCTACTGTATGCATAACGAGTCCCCTGTGAGTCAGCAGTTTCCAAATACAATGATTATTAACAACTGGTTGTCCTTACAGGGTCTTCGACAGCGCTGCAATCCGGAAAACTCGCTACTGAAGGCACTGGAAAAGTCCGGTGCACCAGAGACATGCGCCACAGGGCACGCTCTCTATGTAGCAATCCTGCTCAAAATGCTCTCCCTGGACATAGTCGCAGAGCGCAAAGCTGCAGTCAAAGCAAAAGGGGAAATTGTAATGGAGAACGTTCTCCCTGAAGGAACGGTAGTTCTGATCGCTCCAGATCTCGATGATATCTTTCTCGCGCAGATTGCCGAATACCCACGGCTTGACATGCTTCTCCCAGCCGCCGACATAGCACCGGTAGCGATGCCAGAGGAAATAGCAGGGGTGGATGTCCCCATCCCATGAGACAAAGGCGCTGCTGGATTCCACAAACTCACATCTCCTGTTATTCTTCGGCGCCACCTCCGGCAGGGTTACCGATATACCTTCTTCTTCCCCGATCTGTTCCACCTCTTCAAAGACCTGTCCCACCTTCGCGAACCATTCCTCGTCCCTCCTGAGCAGCCTCTCCACGTGGAGGGCAATGTCCCGGGAAACGGCATCTTCCTTCATCTGTTCGACCAACCTGAAAAGCTCCTCCTCACCAGGGTCTTTGAAATACTTCATGAATGTGTCGAAGTAGCGATGCATGTCGAGGCCCTCACGTTCTGCCCTTGCCTTCCACTGCTTATAAACCGCTATGGCCTCCCAGGTATTGGTGTCGTACACTGTCTGGTTCACAAGCGTCCTGTCGTATGGAAGGAGCTGTGTGATGAGGGCAAAGCTCGCTCCATTACGGGCAGCCCAGCGTATGGTGTCGGGAAGTTCGAAGAGATTGTCGCGCATTAAAACAAACTCTATGCCTGTGCTGAAATCCTTCCTGCCGCATACTGTTTTCGCCCTGGCAAGGGCAGCGAAAGCCCTCTGGACGTCTCTCACCTCTCCGCCTTGTCGGATTTTGCCGAAGTTATTCTGTGAAATGGAATCCATGGAGAGGCAGATACGGTCGAGGCCTGCACGAACAAGTGATAGGGCGCGGTCTTCAGTCAGGAGGATGCCGTTTGACTGGAACCCTATCCATGCATTCTCCCGCAGAAGTTCCTTAGCCCGGCGTATGAAATCGTCAAGCTGAGGATGGAGGAGGGGTTCTCCGATCCCGTTCAGGACAACGGCATCGAGAAAAGGGAATACCGGCTCCAGCGCCCTGAATGTCTCGCGTGACATATGCCCTTCGACGATCCCGCCCTTGCCGTTCTGCTTCACGCACATGCCGCATCTGAGATTGCACTTCGTGGTGATCTCGACAAAGAGTTTGGACGGCTGGCTTCTGCCTGGAAGAAACCTCTCTTTTTTGCCTGTTATTCTGTTGGTCAGATCACCCATGCTTTCACCGGCCATCCAAGGCCATTATGCCAAACGCTTATTCGCTTGTGCTGTCGGACCCCTTACGCCTTAGCTCCCTGACACCCGACCCACATAGCTTATGTTCACTATGTCTATTTTAGCAGTTTATGCGAATGAGAATATGAGGAAAATCATACGAGGTGCGTCCTGTGCGCGTTGTGAAACACGCCCGAGTGTGAAGGACTCTCTTGAAGAAGTTTGGTATAATTGATTCTATGAAAATCACGATCAAGCTCTTCGCCAGTCTAAAACAGTATGGCCCTGAAGAGCAGGAGACAACAGTTCCTGAAAATATGACCGTAGCGGATGTAATAAAGATGCTGAAGATCCCGGATAAAATGCCGATGCTCAGGATCGTGAACGGCGAACACGTCGACAAGAACCACCACCTGAAAGAAGGCGATGTCCTAGCCCTCTTCCCCCCCATTGCAGGCGGTCAACATAAGCGCGCTCAGGCGTCTCCTTTCTGTATGACAACCGAAAGAAACAGACGATTGTGGTGAGATAGCCATGTAATGTCCTCCAATGACCTCGTCTCGGCGGGCTTGCCGTCGAGGAGGACATCCCTGCATCCCTGCCAAAAATCTCTGCACTCACAGAAAAAAGCGTGAGATCCAGGTCTTGGTTACCAGTTAAAGACCTTGTCCAGGTCTTCGTCTTTCACGTCAAAGGTGACGTTGTGAGGCGCAAACTTCTCGGTCTTAAAGAACCGGGGGAGCCGATCATGCTGGGCGGTAAAGCCTGCCCTGGCATTGAAGTCACGCTCCATAGTGAGGACCTTTTTCCCGAGTTCCGTAACGCCATCGGCGGTCAGATTCAGGCCGTAGAAGGCATTGAGCAGATCAAGAAGGGCCTGGAAGGTATCCGGCTGATCAAGGACTGCAAAGGCAATGAAGAGACACATTCCTGTGGAGTCAATGGCAGCAGTAGCAATCTGGAGGTTTCTTGAAAGCTCAACCTGACCCTCCGGTTTCAACGCGTTTACATCTCCTCCCACCTTTAACACATTTTGGGCCACGGCGTACCCGGCGGTATGGTCTGCGCCCATGGGACTGGTGGCATAGGTAACACCAACGCCCTGCACTGCGCGGGGGTCATAGGCAGGCATAGCCTGGCCTTTTACAACAGGTGCCCTCTCCACACCAAAGGCCTTTGCGGTAAATGCAGCCCCGTTCCCCAGGATGCGGCCCAAATAGCTGCCCTTTCCGACCTCTTTTACCATGTTTATGGCTGCCTCGGCATCTCCAAACTTTGCCAGACCTGCTTCCATAGCCACGCCGATGGTGGCTCCCATCTCAATGGTGTCGAGGCCGTAATTGTCATCCAGGAAGTCAAGCATGGCAATAGCGTCAAGATCACCAATGCCGCAGTTCCCGCCATGCGCCCAGACTGTTTCATACTCAGGCTGTTTTGTCAGGTAATGACCGTCTTTATCATGGTAAACACCGGAGCACTGGATAACACACCCTCGGTGACAGCCGTGGGTCGCAAGTCCTCCACGCTTGACCTCCAATTCAGCCTGTGTCTCTCCGCTGATCTTGCCGGCGCTTTCAAATTTGCCTTCCTTGAAATTGTAGGTGGGGTATCCTCCCACTTCATTCAGGATGTTGGTCAGGACATTGGTGCCGTATGCAGGCAAGCCCTGTCCGGTGACCGGATGTTGCCTCAGGCCCTCAACGAATTTCTTGTTCGCCTCTTTGAATTTTTCAGGGTCTTTGGGCGGCCGCATCTTCATTCCTGAATCATCGAGGACAATTACTTTCACGCCCTTTGAACCCATCACTGCGCCGACCCCTCCCCGTCCGGCATGGCGCGTCGGCCTCAGTTCCATGTCCGTGCACGCTACTGATGCCGCGCTCATTTTCATCTCGCCGGCCGGTCCGATCGATATACAGGCTATTTTGTCCCCGTACTCAGTCTTCATCTTTTCGATGAGGTCATAATTAGGGAGCATTCTCAGGTTGTTGTCAGGGACTATCTTCACACCGTCTTTGTTGATGAATATCTTGTGGAGGGCGTCATCTTTCGGTTTCCCTTCGAGGACTATGGCCGCATATCCCAGTCTCGCCAGGACCTGGGCAGCTTGCCCCCCGGCATTTGCTTCTTTAATGCCGCCGGTGAGCGGACTCTTGCAGCCCACGGAGATACGTCCTGACATGGCAGCTATGGTGCCGCTCAGCATGCCTGGCGCGATGACAAGCTTGTTCTCTGCTCCCAATGCATGGCATAAGGGCGGAACCTCCTTCGAAACGATTGCAGAGGTCATAGCTCTGCCCCCAAAACCGGCATATTCTCCCAGAGGCGTTTCTTTTGCCTGAGGACCACCCTCTGCGCCCATGTCTATTCTCAGAATCTTATCCATTTGTTCCTCCTATCTTTGCGGAATTCCCGCAGCTCGTAAGACTACCAGATTTGGTCTATACTGAGAACCTCTGTTCTTATTTTCTTCCCACAAGGTTTAGCTGACAAGGCCCTCTTCAGGTTTTCAAGAGCTTTCTATTACTTATAGCAGGAAAAATAAATTGTTTCAACTTAAAAGTTTTGTGATAGATAACCTTATGCTTATAATTTGAAGGCTTCGTCCTCCACAGCTCACTTTTTGTTGTCAAAGGCTGAAACCCTCACAGTGTTGGTTACACACCTGACTGTGCTCTCCCAGAGCGCAATTTTGGACCAAAAAATAGGCCAATCTAAACAAGGTCAGATTGGCCTATGGCCTTTATGAATAAATAGAGTCTCGGTCTTTTTTTACTTCTTGCGGTCTTATCCCTTACGGGCTCTTCCGGAAGAGAAGGAAGCTGATCCATTTCATAGAACGCGATGATCCGCGCATGCTGATACCTCTGATGCTCCTTCATCGAAACATTTTTCGGGCTGTAAACATCCCCGGTGCCATACACCTTAAAAACATTGTGGGGGATATTCACCAGGTACTGATCCAGGATCTCTACAGGCGCTTCGGAGCGTTTCTTTGCAAGTTTTTGGTTAACCTTCCTGTTCCCGAAGGCCGAGGCACTGCCTATGGAAATCAGGAGCACCTTCCGCCCTCTGCTTTCTCTCGAGAGGAAATCAGCGAAATTCGCTGCTCTCCCGTACTCGTGGGAACCCTTTTTTATCACGCCTGAACCCACGGGGAAGAATAACGTTATCTCCCCTGTCCCCTGTCTTTTCGAGAGTTGCTCGATTATCTGAAGCGATTTCCGGGCGGTCTCAAGGTTGCTCCTGCTCGTCTCAAGGATCTTCCGGTTCGGCTCTTCCAGTTTCTGGATTGCCTCCTCGATCCTTTGTGTCGACCGCTTTATTGCTTCCTCATTTCCTTTTATCCCGGCCAATTCCTCCATGGCCATATTGTGTGATTCCACAAATATTTGAGCCAATGCGCTTGACTGATCTTTTGAGGCTGCGCCGGTAAGAGTGCCTTTCGGAAATTCTATCGTCTTTGTGGCGCCTGCCGTGTCCTTCATCTGAAGCTGTTTAACCTCACCACCGCAACCCACAACACAAAATACCGTGAGAATTCCCATAAGAAGACTTTTCATGCTTTTCCCCTCCTCTATTCGTTGCTCCATAATACCAACGTATTATATCGCCAATAGTTCTCCCTCCTTCGCATCCAAGATGCGTGTGTTCCTGGTCTTCTGCTCTGTCTCCCCTCCTTTCAGGAGAAAAGAGAACTGTTTGTTGATCCTTTTTTCCTTTACCCTGAACGGTCAATAGTATGACGCAGGAAAATTAAATCTCGATTAAGAATCAGTTAAGTTTTCTTAATTCTCTATCCTATGGGCAGAACCATTGCTGTGCCAGTTCATTAGTATATTATTTATAGGAAAAAGTTTATCAATTCACTGACTGAAGATATCTCGATTGTTGAATTTTTTTGATATATAATTCAACTATACAGGTGATTCAAGAATGTCTAAACTGATTGGGTTCCTCGACGATACCACTAAGGGGCACTGGGCACATATCAGGATGGATAACGGAGACCCCTGTTGGATCATTATTTCACGGACGGGTGTCTCAGTTAAGAAGTCCAGGGTCGGTCTTTTCGGATCAAAGCTCTACGAAGAGAAAAATATATACAAAGCTGCGAAAACGGCCAAAACTCTGAGCCTCCTTTATACGGATAATTTAATCCCTGCCGAAATGCAGAATTCGGTGTTGAAATCATTCACGAACGCTGTTCTGCATAGCCATTCATTGACTGAAGTTATCGCCCTTCTCAATGAAGTGTCCGGCTATCTGCAGGGAAGAGCCGGAGAGGTATCCTTTGTCAGAAATCTTCTCGGCCTTTCTGATAAACTCCGCGCTGAAAATGGGCTCAAGGCAACAGATGATGTCCAGGAAGCTGCCGTATCAGTAGCCGCACATATGGTGACCCGATCACTGCTAGAGACCGGCCGATCCCCGATGAAAAGCTCTGTGGATTCGGCGGGCTCAGTCACCAGCGCCATGCTTCTCTGTTTTGTTAGCTCTTCTTTGATCATGCGCCTCCGGCAAGAGGGATTTGCATTGTCGGTCACCGATATTACAAGGAAATCAGGTTTGGCAATCTTTCATCTTTACGAAGAGGATGAAGCAGCCGGAGTAATTTCCGAGGGAACCCGTCAGTATGAAGCGCTCATCGCGTTCAGAGATGAGCTGCAGGATATCAGGGAATTCTCCGATTCCGTTAACCAGCTTGTTTATACGTATGTCGTGTCAGGCAATAAGAAATACATTTGTATTTTAGGTAAATTATATACGGCCTTCCTCGACGCTCATGCATATCTCATTCAAAAACAGGCAGAACGTCCGGCGAAGAACAGTGGGAAAAGGCGGTACAAAAGGTTCGCAGTGGAGAATATGGACGTCCATGCAAAGACGCTTTTTGCCGCAGAGATCGATCTCCTGAATATCAGCATGAGCGGGGCCTGCATACTCTCGAAAAAGAGCCTGAAGGCTGGTGACAAATATCTTATCAAGCTCGCCATGCATCTTTCCCTGCCGTGCGTTGTCATATGGGAGTCCTTGTGCCGCAGCCTGAAGAAGTCCGGCGGAGAGTTTATTCCTGCTTACAGAACCGGAGTTGCCTTTAAGGACATGACCTCCGATAAGCTGGTGAAGCTGAAGGATTTTATCAGGGTGTCAGGCATTCCGAATGAGCAGCGGTTAAGCGACGAATACAGGCCAAGCGCCCTGAGGTTTACGGTTTTTACAAACGGAAAGGCTGCGCTGCTTTACCCGAAGACGTCGCCTGTCAAGAAGATGAGCCTTGGTGGTATGCTTGTGGAATTACATAATGGCGTTCAGGCCGAAAAGAAATTTCCCATGGCGCTCATTCTTCCGAATGAGGCCCTTCCCGTAAGGTTTCAGGGGAGAGTTGCGTCCTGCATTGCAATACCCAACGAGAGATCGAAACGCTTCGACATAGGAATCGAGTTTCTTGACATGGCAGAATATGACCGGTCAAGAGTGAGTAAATTTCTTGGCCTCCTCGAATCCTCTCAACGGATAGAGAAAAGCGAGGAATTCTTTTGATTGAATAAAAACCGGCCTTCGGAGGCAAGGGAGATCAGCTCAGTGGAGATATTTTCAGAGGGGCGGTAGCTGTGAGGTGAATAAATGTTGTTATTTCAAGCAGTTAGCCTTGCCAAAAAAACATTTGTCATCCGGCCCATAAAGCGGTACAATGAAGCTAGGAGAAACAGAATGTATATCACTTTCACTGAGAAGGAGGATAACATGAGCAAAGTTATTTTTGTAGTTGACCTGGGTCATTTCAAGGCTTACAGAGTCACCAAGGATCCCTTTGAAAAAAGTCCGAAAACGGAGCTCATCGAGAGCTACGACTCCCTCGAGGCCCGTTTGAAGCTTTCAGATAAATTGAGCGATGCAGCAGGAAGATACCGGCAGGCCGGGGGCAGGAACGGCAAGGGCGCGGGGTTCGGCGAGGCCCACAACATCGCGCTGGAATCAGACAAAAGGATCATAAAACAGATTGCCGCCGACATTAGTGAGATAGTGTCCAGGGAAAAGTGTGAGAAGTGGTGCCTGGCAGCTCCCAAGGACATCAATAACCAGATTCTCGAACACCTGGAGCAACACTTGAGGGCCAAGCTTGACAAGAATATCCCCAGCAACCTCACTAAGACAGGGAAAACAGAGCTTCTCGCCTATTTTGGCAACGTTGCGCCCGCTTACTGAAAGATTCGTAAGTAGTAAGTTGTAAGGTGTGAGGAGTAAAGGATTTAATACCAGAATCCTGTTACCATGCGCTTACGTCTGCGCGCTTTACGAATTTCCACTCACGATTCACATCTTACACTTACATCTGACGATTCGCGATTCACCTTTTGCGTTTGACGCGTTACGCTTTACGTGCTCACGCTTTACGTTGTAAGAATGCCCCGAAATCACCTATAATGTTCCATTCCGGAGGTGCGATGAAGAAAAGGATCATTGTTACAGGCGGCGCAGGCTATATCGGAAGCCATGTGGTAAAGGCCCTTGGCGAGAGGGGATATGACGTACTGACCTACGACAACCTTTCCACCGGCAACCGGTGGGCAGTGCTCCACGGCGACCTTGTAGTGGCGGACCTCTCGGACAGCGCTACGCTTGAGAGGGTCATTAGAGGCTTCAGGCCCGATGCGGTCATGCATTTCGCCGCTTCCATCGTGGTGCCGGAAAGTGTGCGGGAGCCCCTGAGGTACTACCGGAACAATACCGTCAATGCCATACACTTGCTGGAAGCCCTGCAGAAGTTCGGCGTCAATACTTTCATTTTCTCTTCCACTGCAGCTGTGTACGGAATACCCGGGACCATGCTGGTCAATGAGAACACCCCCCTCCATCCCATCAACCCCTACGGCTCGTCAAAGATGATGACGGAATATATCCTCAAGGACCTGAGCGTTGCCCTTGGGGACTTCAGGTATGTCTCCCTCAGGTATTTCAATGTGGCAGGGGCTGACAGGGAAGGCGGGATAGGCCAGGCATATAAGGAGGCGACGCACCTCATCACGAGGGCGCTGAAGACGGCCAAAGGGGAATTCCAAAAGCTTCAGATCTTCGGCACGGATTACCCCACTCCGGACGGCACCTGCATCAGGGACTACCTCCACGTGGATGACCTGGCTGAGGCCCATATCCTTGCCCTGCAATACCTTCTGGACGGAGGGAGAAGCGATGTCTTCAACTGCGGCTACGGCCGCGGATATTCTGTGAGGGAAGTGGTGGGTATGGCAAGGAAAGTGACGGGAATGGATTTCAGTGTGGAAGAGACCGCAAGGAGGGAAGGAGACCCCCCTGCCCTTGTGGCTGACAGCTCAAAGATCAGGGAAAAACTTGGCTGGAGACCTCAGTACGACAACCTCGAATACATAGTAAAGACAGCATGGGAATGGGAAACCGCGAAGCGTAAAACGTGAAGCGTCAGGCGTGAAACGTGAGGAAGTAACTTACGCCTTATGGGTTAGATACGGAGGGGGTGATGTTGGAGAAGCCACATAAAAAGCTCGACGTACGGCGCAAGTCAATGGACTTGGTAGTGAACGTTTCACGACTTACGATTTACGACTTACGGTCTTATTTCTTTCTGAGCAGAAGCAGTAACGGATTCAGCAGGTAATAAGCGTATATTTTCTTCGAGCCCGCAGGCAGGCGGTAGCGGAGCCTGACCTCGGACAGAGGCGGGAAAACCCTTTGGGAAAGCACCTTGAGCGTGTCCAGGGGGGTTTGCTGGAGAGCGGTAAACAGGAGCATCCTGGTATGTATCTTTTTAATGTCTTGAAAGAGCCCTGAAAGGACAAGCCGCTTCAGGGAGTGATACCCGGAGAACCTTCTTTTCACCACTTCCTCCGGCGCCGGACACCCAAGGAGCTCGTTGAGCAGTTTTAGTGTGAAGAGCACAAGTCGCTCCATTCTATATTTTCTCGCACAGGAAATGAGTTTCGGCCAATCCAGCTCCTTCTCATATTTATTGATAATCTCTGCAATGAGAACGAAGAACCTGAGGGGTCTGAAGGCATGGCTGTAAAGGCGGAAAATCGTATAGAGGACGTACCGTTCCGCCGAGAGTGCGGGCATCTGAACTCCTTCATATTCCATTCCCCTGGCATCTTCCCACCAGAAATCTGCCGGAATGTCAAAATAGCGGAACGCAAGCTTCCAGTGGACTTCCACAACGTTCCTGCCCTGCTGAAAAAGCAGGTGATAACTGCTCCTGAGCATGTCTTCTTCATCCATGGCATCGCTCTCTTTGTACCCGGCGTCCATGAGCGCCCGCTTCGCTCCCTCCAGGTCGGACGGCCTCACCAGCATGTCGAGATCGCCGGCCGGATAGAGTCCGGGGTTTCCGAGAATAACGTCCGATGCAATAGCACCCTTTAATGGAATCGCTTCCACCCCGGCCATTTTCAGCAGCATCAGTATCCGCTTCATCTCTGCGGCATTCCCGATGTTTTCCTTAACCGTGAAGAGATAGGCGTTCCTGAATTCTTCCATCGTCTTCTCAGGTATGCCTCCAAGGGACTTCAGGTTGTGGTAGAGGAGCGGAGAGACGCCGCTCATGTTCGCTGATCTCACCATTTTGGTGAAATCAACAGGGTTGTCTTTTAACAAACTTCCTGCCTCTTCCAGGGCGGTTGGAGAAGGGTTCACCCTGGCCAGCAGGAGGATTATCTGTTCTTCAGGACTCAGGGAATGGCTCATAGCGCTCAGCTCATGGCTCGCTTGTTCGCCTGCAGGCTTGTGACCACGTGCGTCAATCGTAAGGTGTGAGAGATCAGAGTCTCCAATCTCCAGTCTCTCATCGATCTCTTAATCTCTTAGTCTCTATTATTCAGATTCCTCGTCACAAATCTGCTCACTTCTTCAGAGAGGGCCCGGACCATCTCGGCAGTGCAGAGGAAATAGTCGTCGTCCATCTGTTTGGAGACGCGGATGTCGCCCATATGCGTATTATCGCTGCTGACAAGAGGGAAGGCGAGCGTCATCGGTTTGCCGGGTTCTTCCCTGTTGTTGAAGGCATACACGGGGTTGTCAATATCCGGAATTTTGAGGTTTATCTCTGCGGAGCTGAAATTGTATTCCTGCATCAGTTCGGTGAGGTGGGACCAGAAGTCGTCAAGGGACTTGCTCTTTGCGGCGTTCCTCTTGAACCTTCTGATGACATAATTGAAGTATTTCCTTTTCCTTCCCACGGTGAAGTTTCTGTGCATCTCCTTTGCAATGGGCAGAAACTCGATGTAACCGAGCATCCGCAAGCCGAAAACTGAAAGGGCCACGAGAAAGACAAGTCCCAGAAAACTAAAGTCCCTTTGCCTCTGAATTATGAGGAGTACTCCAATGAGAACAAAAATATTCAAAGAGTAAAGGACCAGTAGAACCTTTCTCTTGGAGAGCCCCTTTTCCAGAAGCTTGTGGTGGATATGCTCCTTGTCCGCCTCGCCGAGGGGCACGCCCCGGTAAAAACGTCTGATAACGGCATAGAACATGTCCATAAGGGGCAGGCTGAAAGCGAGGATGGGGATCATCAATGTGGCAATGGCCGTGGCCTTGTGGGACGAGAGGATCGATACCGAGCCGAGGAAGAAGCCGAGGAAGAGGCTCCCTGAATCACCCATGAAGACAGTGGCAGGGGGGAAGTTATACCTGAGGAACCCGAGGAGACTCCCCACGAGGATCACATACGTCAACTGCATATGAAAATTGTTGCCCGATAATGAAAAAAGCGTTGCGGATATGAGGATGACAGTGCCGGCTGCAAGGCCGTCCAAGCCGTCGATGAGGTTGATCGCGTTGGTAATGACGATGATCCAGAGGACTGTTGCAGGCAGGCTCAGCCAGCTGAGATCGATGGGACTGCCGAAGGGGTTGCTTATGATCGTAATGCGGATTCCCCATGCGTAGATGATGATGGCGGCGAGGATCTCCAGAAAGAGCTTGGTCCTGATCCTCGCGCCTTTGATGTCATCATAAGCGCCTGTCAGAAAAATGATCGTTGAGCCGATGAGAACGCCCACCATATTGTCATGGAAGGCATCCCATTCCCCCCTGGTGAGGGAGAATCCAAAGGGGATGACAAAGGCCAGGAATATGCCGATGCCGCCAAGACGCGGTATGACACCCGAATGCGCCCGCCTTCCAGTTCCCCTGTCCACGGCGCCGAGCTTGAAAGACAAGGGACGCATCAAGGGGACAAGAACGAGTGCAAGGGCACATGAAACAACAAAGTAGGAGAAGAAGTAATAGATGAGGGCTTTATTCATGGGTCAAGGCATAGCCAATGATAAGAACCTTCAACCTCACCGGCTCGCCTGTCCGGATTCACCCGATCTGTTCTTACTGTCCGCCACGTGTGAGATTGCCGATTATTTCTTCCAGAACCGCTCTAAAATCCGGTCGGACCGGACAACGACTCCTGCAACGTGCTTGTGGTCTCTGAAAGCCAGACATCAATCTTTATTTCAGAGGAGATGATGAAGCCTGTTTGTGAATACTCTTCAACTGCCTTTGTGACTTCGGAAAGGTATTCAGTGAGATACATACTCTATGTCTTTTAACTTCCGTAAATCCTCCCGAATCCTTTCTCTCATTTGCAATTCTCCCGCCCACTTTACATAGTCTTCGTCACCGCCCTTCAGGTTCTCAGCGGCAAAATCCCTTAAGAAAGCCTCCGAGGGCACCCTGTACTCCTCTTCGAATTTCCGAATCTCCCTCTCCGTCCTGCGCAAAGCCACCTCAAGCCGCTTTATCTCGGCCAGAATAGCGGTCTTCACCATCTCTTCCGTATCTTTTTCTTCCGATATGATCTTCAGTTTGCTCACAGTTCGCTCCTTGTACCGTTAAATCAGTATAGCATAGAGAAACTTTCTTGTTTCCATAGTGCCAATCCTTGCACCCCGGAGGTGCAATTTTTTTGGGGGGATCTACATGGATTCAGAAAATAGAACCGTCCCCTTTACCTATTTTGCCTTTAGTCTAATATAACCGTCGGTGCTGGTTGTCTTCTTTTTAATGATTTCAAATCTGTCTATAGAGGGACTTTCATTAAGAGAAAGGACTATATCTTCAAGGTAGGTGTCAATCATTCAGATTTCAGAATGCTCAATCTTTCAGAAGCTCTCAGGTACATCTGATACAATGCAGACCATTCAAATAAATCAGCATTGTCTCCCAATTCTCCATTGCTGAATTTGCTGAAAAAATCTTCAGAACTCATTTTAAACCGTTCTTCGTAAACCTTAAGTTCTTCTTTTAATTCCTCCAGTTCTTTAGTTGTCTTTGCAATCTCATAAGAGATGATCTTGGAAATACCCTTCTCAAGATATTCATCACTCAGATTTTTCTCAAAGATTTTCTCTAAACCTTTTATATTCAAAACCGTCATATTTTCCACCCCCTTTTTCTAACTATTCTACCACATCCTGTTTCCCGCGTATCAAAAGGGGGTGGAAAATATGACGGTTTCAAAACAAAATTCTGCATGAAGGTGGTTCACTCCCGGTTACAGCGCTCACCACATCCAATTCAAGAAATGTCGAGGCGTACTCGAATGAGGAAAAAATATCGGGACTACTCCGTATAGAAAACCACCTCATTCTCCCTGCGGGGATTGAGAAATTCGTGTGATAAATAGAACCGTCCCCTTTTTTCGGCATTTTATGGGGGAAAAAGGTCCGATGTTTGACATCTATGTTGCCGCCCCTGCCCTCTCCCCACATGGCGCCCACAAAATCACCGAAGCCGTCAACCGAAACCACTGCTGCCTCTTCAAAGGGAGAGACGAAGAGAGAACTTGCAAGATGCGCTATATGATGCTCTACGTTATGAATTACAGTTTTGAGTTTTGAGTTTTGAGTGTTGAATTCACTGCTGAGGAGTGATTTAATATCGCGGATCTTTGATGCGTTCTTGAGACGATCTTTAACCAGATCAAGAGAGGGGCGTTTGGAGAATGCAAAAAAAGCCTTTCTGAGGAAGTTGGCTTTTGGATCTCGATTAACCGCAATGTGGTCTATGTCCTCAATTTTGGTCTTCGCCTCGTCCAAACAGTACTTGATGGCCTCTGTCGGCAACCCGGCCCAGTGCTTAATTCTTGTAAACCGCTCCTCTTCAGCGGCAGCGATCAGTTGACCGTCAACGACAATACAGGCTGAAGAGTCGCCGTGGTAGGCGTTAAGGCCGAGGATCACCATTCTCTATTTTTCACCTGCAAGATGTCTGGCTATATTCACCACTTCATCAGAAATCCAATATCCCTGGTTTCTCAACTCATCAGGTTAC
>JAMCQB010000003.1 GCA_023382175.1 Nitrospirota bacterium
CTATCCGCAGCCCATGAACAAGCTCGTCAATCCCGATGTGGAAACCACTGACTGGAGAGCCGTATGCGGGAAATCCGCCTGTACGGTTCGGAGGGAGGGGAGGCGAAAGCCTTTCCTACCCCCTATCGACAAATGTATATTGGACCTTCATGAATAAGTTTGTTCCAGATCTTCCCAAGCGTCTCTTTCACAAGGTGTCGTATTCTCCTCAGCGAATCCGCGCGCCCCGGCGAGTCGCCGAGGAGACCGGGGCGGACAAGAATTCCTCTCCTGCTTGGCCTTCATGAGAAGCAGGCGTAAGGGTTTATCGAAATCAGCGCTTATCCACAAGCAGGGAATTTGCCATATCCATTTCGGCTCTTCCGATAACAAGGGAGGCGAATTTGACATTGCTCATTGGTGTGCGGATCAGGAGCATTTTGTCTTTCGGTTCTATTTCCTCAATGAACCCGAGGCCGATGTCAATGTTCTTCTCATCCCTGAAGGAGACGATCCTGCTCTTCAGGGCGCTGTGACTGAAATGCAGCGGTTCGCGGGTAAATCGTATGCCGGTATCCCGGATGGACATCTCAAGCGTGTGCGAGTGAGCAAAGTATTTTTTCATCTTCTCAAACCGGTACTGACCTCTTCTCGCTGCGGTCTTGGTCTTCACCTCCTCCGGCACGGGAAGTCTGAAAATCTTCGGGCGTTTCTGGAACCGAAAGGCATCGAGGATATGCGCCAGCTCATGGGAACGTTCCAGCGCCAGGATGATGTCAGGGCAAAGGAGGTCAATCTTGAGCTGCTTTAGAACACGGCCCGCGGGTTCCGAGATGAGACCCGTGGTGTCCACAACGACTTTCCTGCAGGAAGTGAGGGCGTTGTCCGTCATAAGTCTTGCTCCCACAACAGTGGGCAGAAGGCTGTCCACAGGGGTGGTGGTACCGGTGAAATAATAATCCTCCATCTTGACCCTGTCCCATCCGTCAAACCTTTCTTTGATCCTTCCCCATGCAATGGTGGTGGGAGGGCCTATATGGGACTGTCCCATATCAAGATCCACGACCCCGGTTTCGGCATGGCCCGAAAAGAAATCCACAAGGCACTCCACGAGAGTTGTTTTTCCGCTGTCAGAGGAGCCGACAGCCATGACAAGCCTGTTTCGAGGGCTGACAAGCTCTTTCATGGTATCGGCTTCCCTTATGAAATCTTCCAGCGCAGCGGTCACTCCTGTTCTCCCTGGGACGCTCGACTGTCTCCTGCCGACTCCCGCGGCCGTTTGCCCCCGCTAACCCTTTGGGCCCGAAAGAGTCGTTTCATTCTTGCCGTCTTATGAGTATATTATATAGAAGTCCGGTACTTTAGCGGAGTCCCTGACCCGAGCACCATGGAAGAGAAAAAACGAGAAAAGCTTCCCATTGATGCAAAGCTTCTTTCTGACGCAGTTATCGAGCTTAACATATCAAGAAGAAGCGTTGGCCTGTATCCCCGGGAGCATCCCATTGCCAGGGAATCCATAGAAAAGGCCTTTGAGTTTCTTAGAAAGCTCTTTGATCTCAGGACCAGTATCACCATCGGCATTGCAAAGGACACCCTGGTCATCGATGAATACACCCTAGACAGGAGAAACCCTGTCTTTAAGGAGTTTGCCCTGAGTGTCCACAGCAAGGGAATTGCAGCCATCACCTTTTATACAGGACTGGAGAGGGAGGAGCTTTTCGGCCTGCATGAGCTGATCACGACAAAGGACATCCCCACCGGCAAGGCCCTCGCGGAGCTGGCGCAGAAAAATGGCCTCAAACACATTGTGCTGACCCCCCTGGACATATCGAAGTTCGGGTTTGTGGAGGACGCGCTTCGGCAGGACGGCGCCGAGACAAAGATATGGGAAGATTATATATACGGTCTTCTTGAGGGAAGACTTGCAGATTCGGATGCAGAAGGAGTCCTCCTTAATGTGGCTCCGGAGGACATCGCCGATCTCGTCAACGATCAAATGTCCGAAGACGCCCCTGAGGTGACGTACGACAGGGTGATCACGACCTACCTGAGGAAAAAGGAAGATTCAGGGATCAACAGGGAACTCTTCACCCGGTTCATCTCCATGGTCCAGAATCTCAGTCCGAAGATCAAACAGCAGTTCCTCAAGAGGGCGTTCAGCGGTCCCTCCCTCGACGCCGGCGAGGCTGAACGGCTCTTCGGCGAGCTTACCCATGATGACATCGAGAAGGTGATGACCGTGTTCAGCGAGCATTCTTCCCTCGTCCCCGATAGTCTGAGGAACCTCATCGATAAGCTCAACAAGGCAAAAAAGGGGGAGGGCTTCTTTGACCTGATCGTGAACAAGAAGGGGCTTGTGGATGATGTGGAGATCGACGAGCGCATTATGGGACTTTTCAGTGAAGATCATTTCAAGACCTTTGTTGCGGCGGAATACCAGGCAGAACTGGAAAGGATGCTCAGGGGCTTCGAAGGCAGAAAGTCCCCTGTCTTTGAACAGGTGAGAAAGGAGTGTAAGGACGAAATCCTTGACAGGGTTGCGTCTGAGGTGATGCTCGAACTCCTCGAATCGGACACCACAGGCAGGGATGACTATCTTGCCCTCCTCGCAAAGCTTGCGGAACTGGTGAGAGATTTTCTTGAGACAGGGAGATTCCTTGAGATATCCGATATCTACAACACCCTTTATTCCCACGCCCTTGCCGGAAAATACCGGGAAGAGGCAGCCGGCATGCTCGATTTCTTTTTTTATTCCAGAGAATCCATAGCAAAAATGATCGATGCCTTCAAGCTCTGGGGAAGGCTTGAGAGGGAGGGAGTGGTGAGACTCGCGGGCGCGCTGAAACGACATCTCGCGGATTCGCTCTTTGATGCCCTGGCGGAAGAGAAGGACCCGTCCATAAGAAAATTTCTTCTTTCCGTGCTCACGGGGTTCAGGACGGATATCCTCCCTGAGGCGGTGAGAAGGCTTAATGACGAGCGATGGTATGTGGTGAGAAACATGATATACCTTATCAGGGAGTGCGGCGGCGTGAAATATGTCAACCAGGTCAAACCCTTTGCGAAACACGGGGATAAAAGGATAAGCGTCGAGGCGGTGAAGACCCTCCTGCATTTCAACGTTCCCGGCGCCTTTCCCTATGTCAGGCTTTATCTGCAATCCAGGGATCTTGAACTTCGTGATCAGGTGGTGAGGCTTATCGGTATGTACAGAGTTAAGGAGGCGGTGCCCTATCTCCTGGAAATCCTTGAAAAGAAGGGTCTCTTCGGCACAGAATGGTATTATAAAATTTCGGTGGTAAAAGCGCTGGGGGATATCGGCGACCCCAGGGCGCTGGATACCCTCACAAGACTGTACCAGTCCAAAACCATGCTGTATAAATCCGCCATGGAAGAACTTAAGGTCGAGATATTCAAAAGCCTCTCCAATTACCCGCCGGCAGCGGTGAAGTCCCTCCTTGAGCAGGGTCTCACGTCAAAGGAAAAGGAGATCAAGGCAATAAGTGAAAAACTCCTTAAACACAAAGGAAACCGCAATGTCCCAGGGAAACGTCACTGAACTCATCTCTCATATAATAACCGCACTTTCGAACTGCTCACTCTATTCCGAAGAGCACCCTCTCGTGGGCGAGTTCTCCGAAAAAGCCCTGAGAGTGATGGAGGGACTTTATTCTAACGATACCTTGACCCTTACCCTCCTGGGGGACAGCCTTGTTTTCAATGATAACCCCATCACTGACAAGGGCGCCCATATCAGCAGCTTTAAAAGGAAACTCAAAAGGAAGGGGATTGAAAAGATCATTATACGGAAAGGGGTAGGGTTCGAAGAGTTCAAGAAGTTCATCGCCGGCGTTGCCTCTACCGAAAGGGTCGCCTCCAGCCCTCGCATATCTGTCGGCATGGTGGAAGTGAGGTTCAGTTCCGAAGGTGCTGACGTGGGTGCACTCCTGAACGAAAATATCACGAAGGTCAAAGGTATTTATCAGGGGATTGCCAAATTCAAAAGGCTGGACATGGTGAGCCTGGAGGATGCGGTTGCAGGCTTCATCACCACTCTGAAAAGGGAAACCAATGTCCTTCGCATCGTCAGCCCGGTGAAATCGTACAGCGAATACACCTATGTCCATGCCACGAACGTCTCGGTACTGACCATATTTCAGGCAGAGGCCCTGGGGATGAAAGGCGAGAACCTTCACGATGTCGGCCTCGCTGGGCTTCTCCATGATGTGGGAAAGATGTTCGTCTCCAAGGAGGTCCTGGAGAAGGAAACAAAGCTGGATCTCGAGGAATGGAACGCCATCCAGAGACATCCGGTCTTCGGCGCACGGTACCTTGCCACCCTTTCGGACGTCCCCAAGCTCGCCCTCATCACGGCCTTCGAGCACCACATGAAATTTGACGGGAGTGGATACCCCGACACAAAACGACGGGGAAGACGGCAACACATCATGAGCCAGATGGTGGCCATAGCGGACTTTTTTGATGCCCTGAGAACGGAGAGACCCTACCGGATGGCAGTGGAAAGCACAACAGTAATACAGTTTATGAAAGAGGCAACGGGAAAGGACTTTAACCCCCTCCTCGTCGAAAATTTTCTCTATGCATTAAAGAAAATCAGGGCTATTTAGCCTGAGAGAGCGCCTTTGTGGTAGTATGAGCGCAGTTCTCCGCAGGGGCAAGACAGGTGCTGTCACCGATACTGTAATGAAAAAGTCCTCTTCCCTCCAGTTCTTTATTGCATGCATCGATGCACGCACCGCAGTTCACGCAGGAGATATCTCTCTTGTTTTTCCTCGGCAGCACGTTCATGAAGCATGCCTTCTCACATCTCTTGCAGTCGGTGCACTCCCCCAGCCGCGCGGTGTCCATCTTCAGCCGTACGGAAACCGGGCTGATCCATCCGAAGAGCATCTGCATCAACCCCGCTGCACAGACATACTTGCAGAACGTATGTCTCACAAAAATCGAACCGATGAGCATGTAAATCGAAACCCCGATGATCCCGGCCTTCACCCCAAAGGTGAAATCCCCGTTCATGATCTGATTCCAGATGGTTTTCGGTGCGATCACAAAGCCGGTGAGGGCGATTCCGCTGCACACGGGGATTATGACAGCACTGAGAAGGGTAATGAGGCCATAGAGCGCCCTGTGGCTTTTCCTGAGATCGGGGTCATTCCCTTTCGCGCCGTAGAGGCTTCTCCTACCGAGGAGTTTCAGGGTCAGATAATCGGCCCACTCAAAGAGCGCCCCTTCAGGGCAGAGCCATCCGCAGAAGAACCTGCCAAAGAAATAACCGAGCAGGGGGAATACAGAAAGGACCACTACCCAGGGCAGTATCGCCTTCAGGAAAAAGTGCAGGGCAACATGGGCTGCCCCTGATATGCTCTGATCGGCATAGAACCCCTGTTTCAGACCGAGGCTCCAGACATGGCCCAAAACGATGAGCTCCCCTGTGGCTGAGTCAAAACGGAAGATGTCCAGCACGGGGATGAGGAATACAAAAAGTATAAATGCCAGCTGTGTTATCCGCCGGTAACGGTTCAGATGAGCGGCGCCTGAAGACTGAGCATGAATCATTGCCCCCTCCCCTTGAGAACGTCCATTCATGGCATACCCCTTTTCGTTTGACATGATCTCTACAGTATTTATAACAGGAGGACGGGGATACCCGGTATGAGATAAATCATAAGGGGGGATGCTGCCTGTCTTATAGGAGGGGGCGACAGGCAGCATGGGAGAAAAATATTTAATTCAAGCATACCCGAAGGGGAATGCCGAATATATGATTTAGATCATATGGGAAAAGCTTCAGGATATAGAAGAGGGGAAGAATTTTTGGTATAAGTATTATGGGAGAATTTGCAATGATATATCGCTTCGAAAGCGTAGAAGGAGGAGGGCAGGTATATGGGTTACACAAATGTGGCATTGAAGGACAAGATTATGGAGATGTACCCAGAGATCGAAAAACATAGCATCTCGGCGAGTCTCGATTTTGATGCGCAAAAGAATGCCTATGTCGTCAAGTTCAAAAAGGGCAGCCATGAACTCACGACACATCTTGAGAAAAAGGACGCTGATGAATGCATGAACGGGATCAAATGCGTCTACCTTGGCGTGCAGGTAGCCCAGTTCATTAAGAATTTTGAAATCATCGAAAAGGAATAAAGAAAATTTCCGGGAAAGACACTGCTGGTGTGCTAGCTCCATCGCCAGAGGGCGATGACGAAGGTGATGAGGAAGACAAAGGCGAGGTTAAGGTAGGCGAAAACATAAAAGACCCGCTCGGGAAGGGGTTTCGGTATCTTTTGCCCTGCCCCGATTAATTTTCCGACCTCGGGCATGGAGAGTAGCTTGTCTTCAGCGTGGGGAGCGGTCTTGAGGGCATCGGTAAGGTCGCGGCCTGCATGGTGTTTTCTCGCGTGGGAACCGTCTTTCCAGAGCTTGCTGGTGGTGACATCGTATATTTTCCCCTTGTATGCAACGAAGGCGGGCCTTCCTTCCTTGCCGTCGAAACTGTGCAACTCTTCAGAGGTCAAATCCTGCTTCCCTTTGCTGATATCACCTTCCCACCGTGCCTTCAGTTTTTTCTTCAGCTTGGGTCCAATGACAAATGTCACGATGACTGCTGTGGAGACCATGATGAGAAAGAGGAATATCTTGATGCTCAGGAGGATCCCGAACCGTGTAGTGAAAAGAACCTTCCACGACGGGATCCGTGCAATGGTAAGGAGAATCCCGGTAACCGTGAGAATTGCGATGGAGATCCAGCCCAGGAAGAGCTCGCCCTTGGGAAGCCCCCTTGCGGCGTATGCAGGCTTAAGGAGGATATGGACATAGAAGATCGTGCCGAACCAGACAATAGCCGTGAGAAGATGGATATATCCGATGAAGAACCTCACGACTTTCTGCGTATTTGATAAGGGCCTGTAGAGACCCTTGACCTTCATCTCTGTGAGAAACTTCTCCCCTTCCTTTGTGAGGGGACCGCCCCCTATGGCGGCCACATGACATTCCTTGCATTCCATCCCTGTCTGGCGGGCATATTCCGTTGTTGCAGAGGAGATGGATGGGGTGAGAAATAATATAAAGACAAGGACATATACATTAAAAAGCCATCTGTTCATAAACAAAATTATAGTTTTATAAGGGAGGTTTTCACAAGGGGGACAGAGTCCATAATCCCCCCCACCCCCCTCATTCCCCCCTTGGTAAGGGGGGATACAGAGGGATTAAGGGGGGCGGGGGGGATGATATTACGCCTTTTCAGGAGCCGGACTCACCACAGGCATCGGCTCTTTGCCCAGTTTGAAGAAATCCACAACAAAGATCCCGACGCCAATGAGGAAGCCCACGCCAAAGATCGCCCTCAGTATCCAGAACCAGAGGTTGTACGTTGTCTTCACCGCAACATAGTCAAGCCCCATGAGCCTCTCCATGTAGGTCTGGACCATTCCTGCGCCTGTTATGGTCAGGACGATGAATACCATGGATATGGTCATCCACCAGAATGACAGATACGCCCTCGAAGGGTTGTACTCCTTCACGCCCCTTATCGAAGGTAATGTTACATAGATCATGGATATGACAAGAAGCACGTATGCGCCATAGAACGCAAGATGTCCATGTGCAGTGGTGACCTGCGTCCCATGGGTCCATTTATTCACCTGGGGAAGGGTATGGATGATCCCCCACAGCCCCGCGCCGACAAAATTGAATATGGCATGGGCAACAGTATAGAAAAGCCCCGGCCTGTTGGTCACGTTTCTTGCCTCACGGGTTGTCCTGAAGGCATCCCAGACCATGAGGAGCAAAGGAATGGGTTCAAGGGAGCTGAATATTCCTCCGACCCAGAGCCAGTACTTCGGTGTCCCGATCCAGTAATAGTGGTGTCCCGTGCCGAGGATTCCGGTGAAGAGGACAAGACCCACCTCGATATACATCCACTTCTCAAGCACTTCCCGCTTTGCGCCGGTGGTCTTCATGAGCATGAACGCAAGGAGCGCTCCCGCAATGATCTCCCATGAGCCTTCCACCCAGAGGTGCACGACCCACCACCACCAGAACTGGTCCTTCACCATGCTCTTTGTGTAGAAGAGTCCCGGCAGATACATCAGGGCCAGGAATACGAGGCCACCGAGGAGAACGCCCTGAATGCCGGTCCACTTTTTTGTCTTGAGAACAGTCATAAAACAGTTCAGGAGAAAGAGGAGCACCGAGACCACAATGAGATAATCCGCCCAGCGGGGAGCCTCGATATACTCCCGTCCTTCATTCAGGGGATTTATTCCATTGATAGGACTGTTCGCCTGGGGACTTATCCCCATCCAGATGTATCCGAGTACCACCAGGGTTATGGTCACGACCGTTGCCCAGAACTGAAACTTTGCAAGGGGAAGGCTCCATAACTCTGTATCTGATTCATCAGAAATGACATAGTACGTAACACCCATGAACCCCACGAGCAACCATACCACGAGGGCGTTGATATGCAGGGACCTGATGATGTTGAAGTTCAGGATAAAGACATCAGGCTTTATGAACTGTATGGCTGCGATTATTCCCACCAGTACCTGCACAAGAAAGAGGAGCACAGCAAAGGTGTAGAAATGCTGCGCGATTTTCTGGCTTTCATATTTTATAGTCATTCTCCCCCACCTCCTATTTAAGGGTAAGCATGTATTCGGTTAAGTCGTTCAATGCCTGGTCACCCAGATGTTTGTAGCCCGGCATCGCGGAATTCGGCACGACTTTTTGTGGTTCTTCAAAATGCTCGTGGAGCCATTTCCTGTCCCTCCTGCTTCCCACCTTCGTGAGATCAGGCCCGGTGGTTCCCCCGATGCCGTTGATCATATGGCAGTTGGTGCATCCCTGTGCCTGATACACCCGCTGTCCGGCAGAGAGTTCCTTTCCTCCCACACCCGCCGCAGCGGCGAGGATGGGCTTTGGCGGCCAGCCATTGGTATCGACCTTGGATGTCCACTCAAGAAAGGCGATCAGGTGATCCGCCTCCTGGGCGCTGATACCGAATTTCGGCATTGCTGCCTTTGCGTTCACGGCTTTAGGATCCATCAAAAATTGCTTGAGGTACCCCTTTGGTTTGTTCTCTGCGGTCTTTGTCAGGTCAGGGGCGAAGTATGACCCGTTCCCGAATATGGTGTGGCATCCGATACAGTCATACTTATGCCACGTCATTTTGCCGGCATTCACTTCTTCTGTAATCACCGGAGCCCTCTTGTCCAGTTTCCCCATGGTATCAAAGGTGAGAACAAGAAAGATTACGAAGAAGAAGAGGCTGCCGATGATGAAGAGATTTCTCGCTGCCTTGTTACTCATAAACACCTCCCTCAATTTGCCCAGCAAAGCCAGGCTATTACCATTATTGAAAAAACAGCGCAAGTTTTCTATGATTTAAGTCATAGGGTCTGTTATTCAAGGAAGCGCTTTATAAATTCACCGCAATATTTTTGACCCTACAGCTCCACTCCCTGAAGTATACTGCGGTAGGTTTCCTAATGTTGTGCCAGCGGTGGAACGGGGTTGTGAAACAGAGGAGCATATGGAGAAGATGAAAAAATATGAGATCGTGGGCAAAGAGGATCTCCATGAAGGCCGCTTTCTCAGGTGCCTGAAGCTTACCTACAGTGATTCAGAAGGTGTTCTGAGACAGTGGGAGGCAGTGGAACGGGTGAACTGCGAGGGTATTGTGGCGGTGGTGCCGGTCACTGATAAAGGGGAGATGATCCTTATAAGGCAGTACAGACCTCCGGTGGACAACTATGTGGTCGAATTTCCTGCAGGACTGAATGACAGGGACGAAAGGATCGAAGAGGCTGCCTCCAGGGAACTCCTTGAAGAGACAGGGTATGAGGCGAAAGAGATGATCTTCCTTGCAAAGGGCCCCCTTTCCAGCGGGTCATCACGGGAGATTCTGACGGTATATCTCGCAAAGGGGCTGGTATTCAAAGGCATAGGACAGAGGGACGAAACTGAAGACATAGAGGTCCTGAAAGTGCCGACGGAGAAAGTATATGAGACACTCTCCCGTCTTTCAGAAGAGGGGAATTTCATTGACCTCAAGATCTTCGGGTTCATCGAGATGGCAAGAAAGTACCTCTAACTATTTAAATATCTTTTGGATCTCTTCGCCTATCCCCTCCGCTCCTTTTCCTATCTGTCTTGCTCCTTCTACGATAATCGACTCTCCGATTCTTGTTACCGAAAGTCCCAGCGTTTCAGCGAGTCCGACAGTGAATTTCTGGATGAAACTCTCCCTGAGGTTAAACCGGGGATTTTTGAGATTCCCTTCAAGGACAAAATCGATGGCGATCTCACCGTTTCTGTTTTTTAGAAAGGTCATCACTGCTGAACGGGGTACCCCCAGGAATGTGTCTTTAAGGCCCCCTGTGGATTGGAATTCGAGGTTCTTCAGCACCGCCCTGCCCGGGGCCTTGATCATCCCCCCGGAGATATTCGCCTTCATGTCAAGGTCGAGGGTGCCTCCTGTAATATTTGCATCGCCTTTTCTCTGGAAGTAGGCCTTGAACCCTGTGAGGTCCAGTCCTCTTATGTCAACGGCACATTGCAGGTCCGAGGTCTTCAGGTTTATTTTGCCCCGGCTCTTGATGATGCCGGTGCTCTTGCTCCCCATTACTGCTGCTTCCAGGACGAAGGGAGATTCTGTCCCGTTCAGAGGAAGTCTTATATCGCTCACCTCGAGGTCAATGTTCTTCAGCCCTGTCACAAGGGGAGGACGGGAAACCTTTGCATCACTGTAATCCATAGAGCCATTATGGACCGTGAAGCGGTCGATAGTGATCCGGGGCAAAACAGCGGAAGGTTTGCCCCTTTCCGTTGCAAAGGGATTAATATAGTTGCCGCGCCGGTCCGTTTCGATCAGCAGATAAGGGTTTTTCAGGATCACGCTTGAGAAATTCAGTTCCTTTCTGAGAGCGCCCCGACGAGAAGGACGACCAGGAAAGACGCTACAAAGAGATATATTCTGGATCTGAGTTTCATGATTTCCTCAAAGCGCCATGGCATTTCACCTTTTGTGATATTATAATGTATTCTTTCCTCTTTGGATTGTCTATGGGAACCGCAGATGAAAACAGACATTTAGAAGAACTGGACAGGAAGTATATCTGGCATCCCTTCACACAGATGAAGGACTGGCTTGAGGAAAAGCCCGTCATCATCTCTGAAGGGAGGGACTGTTTTCTCAAGGATATTTATGGCAATTGGTATCTGGACGGCGTCTCCTCCTTATGGGTGAACATCCACGGTCACAGGAAGGAAGAGATTGACGACGCGGTCAAACAGCAACTGGATCGTATCGCTCACAGCACCATGCTTGGACTGAGCAGTGTCCCTGCCATACAACTGGCGGAGAGACTTGTCAAATTGGTTGAACAGTCACCCCCCCATCCCCCCCTTACCAAGGGGGGGCAAGAGGGGGGTTCTGATCACCCCTTGCCCCCGAGCAAGGTCTTTTATTCCGACAACGGCTCTACCGCTGTCGAAGTTGCCCTGAAGATGGCCTTTCAGTACTGGATCCATAAAGGCATAGGCGGCAAGGTCTCTTTTCTTTCCCTTAAGAACGGCTATCACGGTGACACCCTCGGCGCGGTGAGCGTTGGAGGCATCGATATCTTCCACCGCACCTATGAACCCTTTCTCTTTAAGACCTATAAAGCCCCGTCACCTTACTGTTACCGCTGCGAGCTGCACAGGACATATCCTGACTGCGCATTCGCATGTCTGAATGCCATGGAGGAGATACTGAAGGAAAACAGTGAGAGGATAGCGGCAGTGATCATCGAGCCCCTTGTTCAGGCTGCAGGCGGAATGATTGTCGCTCCCCCAGGGTATCTCAAAGGCGTAAGGGAATTATGCACGAAATACGATGTGCTGATGATCGCTGACGAGGTCGCAACAGGTTTCGGCAGGACCGGTATCATGTTCGCCTGTGAGCATGAAGGAGTCGTGCCGAATATCATCTGCCTTTCGAAAGGGATAACCGGAGGCTACCTTCCCCTGGCGGCAACGATGGCGACGGAGGAGATCTATAAAGCCTTTCTCGGAGAATTCAAAGACCTGAAGACCTTCTTTCACGGCCATTCCTACACAGGAAATCCCCTCGGCTGCGCAGCAGCCCTCGCCTGCCTCGATATCTTCGAAAAGGAGAAGACCCTTGAGGGGCTAGGGCCAAAGATCGGGATGCTCGAAGCTTTTCTGAAGGATATTGCAGAACTCGGCCACGTGGGAGATGTGAGAAACAAGGGATTAATAGCCGGAATAGAGCTGGTGAAGGACAAGTCAACGAAAGAGCCCTATCCCTGGGAAGAAAAGATGGGATGGCGTGTTGCCTATTATGCAAGAGAGCATGGCGTTTTTATCAGGCCACTGGGAAATGTTGTCGTGGTCATGCCGCCCCTCTCTATCAGCCTTGAGAACCTGGAACAGCTCCTGAAGGTGATAAGGGAAGGGATAAAGAGTGTTACGGAATGAAAGGGGGAAGGGAAAATGCCGGCACGTATAAAAATAACCATAGCCGATGTTACACTGGATGCCGAACTCTTTGATACGGCATGTGCAAAGGCCATTGCGTCTGTCCTTCCCATCGAAACGAGGCCCAATGAATGGGGAGATGAGTTTTATTTCGAGATGCCGGTGGAAATGCCTCTTGACGAGAGCGCCACAACAAAGGTTGCTGTGGGAGATATCGGATACTGGCCTCCGGGAAATGCCCTCGCGATTTTTTTCGGTCCGACCCCCATGAGCAGGGGCCCGGAGCCGGTTCCTGCAAGCGAGGTAAATCTCGTGGGGAAGATCACGGTCAATGCCGCTCTTC
>JAMCQB010000162.1 GCA_023382175.1 Nitrospirota bacterium
TTCCATCAAACTCAAGCCCGGCGCCAAATTAACGATACCATCGAGAGAAACCGCCGAGGAAAAACAGGTCCCCGGGAATGAGGCAACAGAGTCAGTCAAAACCGAGAAAGCAAACACCGGTCGCGCTGTGTCCAGGACCGTGACATCGGAGCCCCCTTCTGCTGCTGCGCAGGAAACCCCTTACCACACCGTAAGGAAAGGGGATACCCTTGCGTCCCTTGCCAGGAAATATTCCCTCTCGGTGAAAGACCTTAGAGAGCTGAATAACTTCGCCAAGACGACAAAACTCAAATCCGGCCAGCAACTCGTTGTAAAGAGGACCGGCCCGAAGGCATATACGGTAAAAAAAGGCGACAATATATGGAAGATAGCGAAAAAATTTAACATAAGCGCTGAAGAACTTCAGGACTTGAACGAACTGGAATCAGATGACCTGAAACCAGGTCAGAAGCTGATCCTTGAGCCCTGGACAGAACAGCATGATATGAGGAATTATCCCATACTCTCCGCGGCAAGGCTTTCCGAAGATATCAAGACCCTTGCTGAATCTCCTGAACTGGATTCCGTCGGCATGAAGGAACGGTTGATTCTTTTTGCCAGGAAAATGCTTAATATCCCCTATCGCTTCGGAGGGAGCACCTTCATGGGCATCGATTGTTCGGGGTACGTACAGAAAGTATTCGGTTTTCTCGACATATCGCTTCCGAGGACCGCCCGGGAGCAGTTCCATATTGGTGAACCTGTCAGCAAGGAAGAACTCTCCATCGGCGACCTCGTTTTCTTCCGCACCTATGCCTCCTTCCCTTCCCATGTCGGCATCTACCTCGGGAATAACCTTTTCATCCATGCTTCATCAAAAAGCAGGAAAGTCTCCATAGACAGCCTTGACACCCCCTATTACATCAAGCGCTTCATCGGCGCAAAGAGATTGTTTGAAGATGAACTGGACAAACAGGTCAATCTCAAGGAGCAGGGCTGAGCCCCGCATGACGTGCTTCTGCCTCTGCTCTCTGTCTCCTGTTCTTTGTGTTAAGAAATATTCCGTTTCATCACCTCCCCCTTTTTTCCAAGCTCGGCCCGTTCATAATTTCTAAAAGATTCCTTTTATAAACTCATTCCCCATTCCATGCACTTCTTTCTTATTTCGGATGCTGGCACTCTTTTTGCACTATCAGACGCAGTGACTAAGAACGGAGAAAATATAATAGAAAAGAAACTGCCCTGTGATTTCATTGAAGACGGTATCCTTGTGGTGGACCGCACCATGAAGGTAGTCTTCGCCAATACAACCCTTCTCAAAAGCTGCGGCCTGTTCGGAGATGATATGACGGGAATTCCGTGCCACATGGCTTTCCGCCATAGTCTCCTCCCGTGCGCTGAGAAATGTCTTCACCGTGAAGTCTTCTCTTCAGGCAAGTCATTTACCACGACCTACACCCATAATACACCAGACGGAAAAGAGAGAATTGTTGAGGTAAATGCCGCACCTGTCTTCGATGAAAAGGGTGAAATCACTCAGATGGTCGAGATTTTCAGAGACGTTACTGACCTCTCAAGAAAAGAGGCCGGACTAAAGGATCAGCGGGATTTTCTCCGTTCCATTCTGGATGCCTTCAGCGGCGGGGTCATCATTGTGGACCGGGACATGAATGTAGTCATGGCGAACAAAAACTATCTCAGCCGGGAACATCTGAAGCTTGATGAAGCGACGGGAAGGCATTGTTACGAGGCGTTCCGCCGCTCTTCCAAGCCCTGTTCCGAAAGGGGTGAAGGGTGCCCGGTGCAGGATACTTTTAAAACAGGTCTTCCGGCAGAGGCAATCCATACGTATGTCGATGAAAAGGGCAATGAACACTATATCGCTCTCAAGACATATCCTTTAAAGGATAAAAACGGAACGGTAGTCCAGGTTGTCGAAACCCTTCACGACATAACGGAGAAGACAGAGAACGAAATAAAGGAAAGAATCCGGATCCTTGAACTGAAAGAGGAAGTGGAGATGCTACGGGAAGAACTGCAGAGAGGGAAAGGACCGCGGGAGGTCATGTCTTCAGTCTCACCATAAGTTCTCCCCCTCCCCGCTCTTAAGGGATACCAGGGAATTCATCCCTCGTACATCACCTTGCCCATATCACTGATATCGTACCCTCCCAGTCCCGACACAACGTTTCTGAATTCATCATCTTCCCTGATGATCTGCAAAAGCGCAGTCATCTTCTCCGACTCTATGAACTCCCGGGGAATGGCCATGTCATAGCGTTCCTTTGCCACCGGAATGAAATCGAGACCCAATGCATGTGCAGCCGCAAGGATGGCAAGCCCTGTATCCGCAATGCCGGTCAGCACTGCTGAGGCGACTCCCATATGGGTATATTCCTCTCTGTCATACCCCCGGATTTGAGAAGAGTCTGCGCCCATTTCTCTGAGATGCTTATCCGTCAGGAGTCTTGTGCCGGAACCGGACTGCCTGTTGATAAAGACCACATCGTTCCTCAGAAGGTCTTCAAAGCCCCTGATACTTTTGGGATTCCCCCTTTTCACCACAAGGCCCTGTTCCCGGTACACAAGGTTCATGAGGACAACCCTTTTCTCCTGCAGGAGCTTTTTGATAAAGGGAACATTATACAATCCCGATTCTTCATCCAGAAGGTGAGTCCCTGCCATGTGAGCCTCGCCTTTTTTCAGTGCGATTAATCCCCCCATGGAGCCCACATGGGCCGAGGACAGAGAGAGGCGGGGATCTCTCTTTTTAAGCATGTTCGCAAGGATGTCCAGAGTATTGTCATGACTGCCGATGCAGACGATGGTGTTCCTGATCTCATCCCTGTGTCTGAGGAGTTCCACCTCCACCTGGGCGCCTGCGCCGATCCCTTCGGACAGGGCAGGAATCCGCACAATACCGTCAGCCCTTACCAGAGACATGACCACCCCGGCCCCCCTCGTCATGGGGGTCGCGATGGTCTTATCTCCCACCTGACCGACCTTCACCCTCACAAATTCTTCTTGTCCCAGGGACGAGGACAGCTGGCGGGAGAGCGTAGCGTTAATGGTTTCCGGCTGCGTCATCTCGATACCCTGCCAGATGTGGAGAAGAGGTTTTGCAAAAAGATGAAACGTGATAAATGCGGATACAGGATAGCCCGGTATCCCGAGCACGGGTTTCCCTTTTACCATTCCGAGAATGAGGGGCTTTCCCGGTTTTATTCCCACACCGTGGACGAATACTTCCCCCAGCTCACTGATGGCCCGGCTGGTGAAATCCTCTGAACCGGCTGATGAGCCGGCATTCACCACCACCATATCAGCACGATCGCAGGCATCCCTGATCGCTCTTTTAAGTTCCCTGACATCATCGGGGATGATAGGGGACCTTAGCGGCTCTCCGCCCCACTCCTTCACAAGGCCTCCCAGAACCCTTGAGTTATACTCGATAATGGAGCCCACCTTCAGTTCGGTTCCCGGCTCCACTAGTTCATCCCCGGTGGGAAGAATGAAAACACGCGGTCTTTTCCTGACCATAATCTCTGTATGCCCGCCCGCGAGCAACGCACCGATGTCCACTGGCCTTATCCTCTGATTTTCAGGGATGATAAGTTCTGTGGCGACAATATCTTCACCAATGGCTCTCACGTGCTGCCACGGCGTTGCAGGCTCTATGATCTCGAGGTATTCACCCTCTGCTCCCTGCTCCTTGCCCACTGCTTTTATAACATTCACCTCTTCAATCATGATCACTGCATTGAACCCCTCGGGTACGGGATCACCCGTGTCCACAGGGATCGCCTGCGCTCCCACCTTAAGCCGCAAAGGCGCTGTTTCAGAAGCGCCAAAGGTTTCGGCAAACTTCACCGCAAAACCATCCATTGCTGCCGAGTGATAAAAAGGGGACGATATCTTTGCGGCCACTGCTGTTGCAGAGACTCTGCCGATCGAGTCGATGACCGCTATGTTTTCTCCGGAGAGGGGCTGCAGAAGCCTTTCCCCGCGCAGCCTTGCGAGCCACACATTCAAGGCATCGGGCAAAGGAGTGCTCTCAAGATATATCTTTTGCTTCATACGTTCTTTTTTCTCATCTCCCACGAAGCCGCCACTGGGTCAGGCATCCTGCCTGACAATATATCAGCACTTTCAGAGGCTGCTGGCAACAATGCGGTTCGTGTCCTCAGACGTGAGATGACAGTGAATACGCGCTTCCTTATTCCTGATATGTTTTTCCACATTCGTCCTGGCCGCGAAACATATCTTTCTCAGCACGTCGAACCGTTTGCCGTAATAGAGCCACGGGAAAAGGTCGGCAATTTCGGCATCTCTGAAAGGGAGTAGCTCTTCAGACGTAATCCCCATGTTCCTGAGGAGGAAAAAAACATCTCCCACCCCGGGTGCAGACTTCCATACGGCGAGTTTTATAATATCGGCCCAGTTTGAAGATATGTGAAGCTTGTTAAGATCTCCCTTGAATGCAGTAATGGTCTCGATGAGGTTATCCGTAACGATGATATAGGATTGCTCCCTGAAGTGGTAGAGCTCCCGATGCGCATTCCTTGACGCCTCATTGGAGGCGAACACGATGTCAATCATGCCGTGCCTTTCCTGCGGAGGAATACCAGCGCCTCTATATGATAGGTGTTCGGAAAGAAATCCACCATGCGGATGGACTCCACTTCGTACTTCTCCCTCATTTTCTTCACATCCCTCGCAAGGGTTGCGGGATTACAGGAGATATACACGATCCTCTCACTTCCGGTCTCCATGATTCTTCTCAAACACTCTGAGGTAAGTCCTGCCCGCGGAGGGTCAAGAACAACACTATCATAATGAGATTCTCCAAAGAGTTTCTCCACCTGGTGTTTCTTCCTGCTCTCAAGAATTTTCTCCACCGACAAATTGACAAACGTACAGTTCCTGACGCCGTTGAGCATCACATTCCTGCGGCCGTCTTCAACGGCAGAGGAATTCTCTTCAACCGCCACTATTTCCATCGCCTGCAATGACAGGGGAAGGGAAAAGTTCCCTGCTCCCGCATAGAGATCCAGGATCCTCTTATTCTCAAGGGGAGAAAGTTCCCGCACAACGGTTTCCACTACAACGCGGTTGAGGGACCAGTGGCTCTGAAAAAAACTCCACGGGGTAACCGAATACTTCAGTCCGTTGAGATCCATGGTGATATAATCTTTCCCGAGGGAATCACCGTCTTCAAAGGCGATCCCGGAAAGTCCGCTGTCAAAGAGAGCCTGGGCAGCCTCATCCGCCATTGCACCTTTCACCAGAATCGCGAGGGTGTCTCCTGACGACATGGATATTTCCTTAACGCCCCTCAGGTCTGCGTTTCCCAATGTCCGCAGCATCCCGTTTATTTCGGGCGCCATGATGGGGCAATGTTCAACAGGGATCACCTCCCTTGTCCCCTCCCGGTAAAAACCGACAGCGCCTTCAGCGGACACCTTAAATTGCCCCCTGTGGCGGTATCCAAACTCTTGAGCGGCCAGAGAGGGCATAAGCGTGACCTCCGCATCCCCTATCCTTCTCATGGCATCAAGGAGTATCTCTTCCTTCATGGAGACCTGTTTATCGTACTCCATAAACTGTAACTGACAGCCCCCGCATATCCCGAAGATGCGGCAGGGCGGCTCCCTCCTTGACGGAGAGGGCTCAATAACATTCCGGACCGAGGCTACGGAGTAATCCCTTTTCCGCTCTTCAACAGAGACCTCCACAAGCTCTCCCGGGATGGCGCCTCTGATGAAGATAATCCTCCCGTCCCTGCCCAGCACATAGCCGCCGTAGACAGGAGTCTCTGCCTTCAGAATAAGCGAGGAGACCTCGTTCCCGCGGGATTCCCTGTCCATTCTATTCCCGTGAGGCGTCATTGTTTGCCGAGAAGCTTCTTTATTGTTTCTTTGAGATCGCCCAGCTCCGCTGACTTCACAATATATGCCTCAGACGCCCAGACCGCAAAATCATCCCGATAGTCGTACGCCGTGGACATGATGATGGGGACCCGGGGTCTCTTTTCCTTCATCTGTCTCAGGAGTTTTATGCCGTCTATGTCCGGCATGAGAATATCCAGGGTTACCAGATCCGGGCTCTCCCTCTCGAACAATTCCAGCGCCTCCGTGCCTGTTGCAGCAACGACCACTTCATATCCCTCCTCCTCAAGCTCTTCCTTGTAAAGGCGCCGGATATGCTGGTCGTCATCCACGATTAATATCTTCATCTCTCCTCCTTTCCCACGGATAAAAAAACCTTGATCGTTGTCCCCTCTCCTGGCTTGCTCTTCACTTCTATCCTCCCTTTATGTTCTTCGATAATCCTGCGGGTAATCGCGAGTCCGAGACCCGTACCGGCCGGTTTTGTAGTGTAAAAAGGATCAAAGATGAACGGCAGATCCTTTTCCGCGATCCCGGCTCCCGTGTCGGACAGCTCTACCACAACATTCCCATCCCGGGGATACGTCTTTATCGTGATCTTCCCGTGGGCGCCCACGGCCTGGATCGAATTGTTCACGATATTCAGGAAGGCCTCTTTGATCCTGTCCCCATCGAGCAGGACTTCAGGCACTTCACCGAAACCGGTCTCGACCCCTATCCCCCGCTCGGCGACCTCAGAGTCCACAAGGGAGAGCACATTCCTGATGAGGCTGTTGATATCAACGGAGGTTATGGACAGCCTCACCTCTCTCACAAAACCGAGGATATCCCTGAGAATGTCTTCCAGCCTCTTTACTTCCCTCGCTATGATCGTCGCATACTCTTTAAGGTTTCCCTCCAGTTTGTTCTCGAGCCTCTGGGCAAATCCCCCGATGGAGACAAGGGGGTTGCGTATCTCGTGGGCGACCTTTGCAGCCACCTCACCCAGCGCTGCCATTCGCTCTGCCGTAGCCAGTCTCTCCCTGATATGTTTCAGTTCGGTGATGTCCCTGACGATATGCACTGCACCGAGAAAATTGCCCGAGATATCAAAAATGGGGGACGTGGAAGTGAGAAAGGTCTCGCTGGTCCTGGGGTCTTCCACCTCCTCGATATACGACTTCTTTGTCGCCACGGTCTTATGATGGGGACACGCCTTCCACGGCTCGTTCATTGAGTGAAAGACGTCATAGCATTTCCTGCCGACAATCTCCTCCTCCCGTAAGCCAAGCCTTTCAGAAACAGCCTTGTTGACACTCCGTATAGTGTAATCCATGTCCGTAAAATACACCATGTCCGATATGGATTTGAAGATGTTCTCAAGCTCCGCCTCAGCGAAGGAGACCTGTTCAAAGAGCTTTGCGCTCTCGATAGCGGCAGCCATCTGGTTCGAAAAGGCGGTGAGGAACCGCATGTCTTCCTCGGTAATGGACTTCTTGTTGAATAAATTATCCACAAACAATACCCCGATCACCTTGTCCCTGGAGATGAGGGGGACCACAGCATACGCCTCTGTTCCGAGCTGCTGGATGAGCAACGGGTCAGAGAGAGGTTCATTCCTCGCGTCAGGGACATTCAAGGGCTTCTTCTCTCTCACCGAGGCGGCAAAGACCGATTCGCTGTCCAGGGATATCTCGAGGCCGAGGCTCAGCCGGTCAAGAAAGGTGTCCAGCTTCTTGGGGCCCGCCTCAATCTCCTGCATTACGTCATTAAGGGTCTTCTTCTCCATGGACAGCTTCTCCCATACCATACCTGCCTCTTCATAGCTGGAAGGCCCGACACCCATGGCGCCCTTTAACACATTCCTTTCTTCGTCCATAAGGAACAGCACCGCGCGGTTAAATCCGAGACCGTCGCCCATGGTCACCGCGGTTAATATCATTCTCAGGAGGCGGTCGAGATCGAGCGTGCTCCTCATGGCGGAACTAATGAAGAAAAGCCTCGAAAGTTCCTGGTTTCTCTTGATAAGCTCCTTCTCCACCGCCTTTTTCTCCGATATGTCCCGGGATATCCCGCTCACGCCGATGATCCCGCCCGAAGCATCCTTTATAGGGGAAAGGGTGAGGCTCACCTCGATGATTTTCCCGTCTCGCCGCCGGCGCACCGTCTCGATATCCTTCAGGACCTCGCCGTTCCTGACCCTTTCAGTGAACTCCCTCTCCGTCTCCTTCAGGAAATCCGGCACAAAGGGAAGAAACGTGCCGATGGCTTCTTCTTCCGTATAGCCGTAGATCCTCCCCGCGCCCTGGTTCCACGAGGTGACAACCCCGTTAAGGTCGGAGGTGACAATGGCATCAGCGGAGTTGTCGATCAGACTTTCGAGATATTCCTTCGTCTGCGTCACCTCGCGATAGAGCGCAAGCATCTCTTCCTGATAAAGTACGCGATCTGTGATGTCGAGGATGAATACCACACATTCTTGCACATTGCCGTTCTCATCCTTTATGGGATACGAGGTGAGTTCTGCATAGTTGAGCCCGCTCACCTGGGTGATCACGTTAATCTCTCCTGTGTCGCAGGTGACCTGGGCAACACAGTGGGGGCAGATACCCTTGTTGCCGTGAAAAATATCAAGGCAGCTCTTTCCGATGATCTCCTCCACAGGCAGGCCCAACCACGTCTCGACGTATTTGTTCGCGGAGAGAATGGTAAACTCCTTCCCAATGGTCATGATGCCTCCCTGGACGCTGTCAAAAAGGACATCGAGCCTCTTTTTCGCTTCAACGGCCTCTTTTTCCCTCTGGAGTTCCCATTCGAACATCTTCGCCTTCTCAATGGCGATGGCAGAGAGCGATGCGAACCCTTCAGCGGTACTGAGGTCGTCACCCGAAAAAGGGATAATCACATCATCCCGGGTCTTCTTGTCATAGAGACCGAGGGTTCCGATGACTTTTTCACCAACCATCAACGGCACGTTGATCACGGACCGCGCATCCAGATGCGGGATCTGCCAGTCAGCAGGCATTTTGGAGAGGTCCTCCACGAGGATGGGTCTCCCCTCCTCTGCTACCTTCCCGGGAAGTCCTTCACCAACGGCAAGGGTCATCATTTTCTCGATCTCTTTCTGAAGACCGTAGGATGCCTTGATCACCAGTTTATCATCCTCAAGCAGACGGATAATACATCCCCTGGCATTGAGAAAGCGGGTTGCTTCTTCAGCCATTTTCCTCAGGAGTTCGTCCAGATCCAGGGTTGAGGTGATGGCCTTCGCAAGTTCATACATCGCCCTCAACTTCTGCAACTGATTTTTTGTGGAGAGATAGAGTTCCACATTCTTCTCGTTCGCCATCTGCAGCTCTTCCACCATCTTGTCGAACCGCTGCGCGATAATACCAAACTCGTCCTTTCTCCTTGAGCTTATCCGGTAGTCGAGGTCCCCGGAGATTATCCTGTCTGTGGCGGTTAAGATGTCGATGAACGGCACCGCGATCATCCTCCTCATAAAAAGCGCGAGAAGGAGAAAGGCCAGGGAGCTCGACGCAAAGAGGCCTGCAAGATAGTAGGCCATCTCCCGCTTGATCTTTTCCCCCTGGTCAATGGCAGCGGTAAATGCCCGTACAGATTTGATGTGAAGGTCGTCCAGTTTTGCACGGATATCCCCCTCCTTTTCCTCAAGCCTGCGCAGAAGCGTGAAAATGTTCCGGGTGTCTGCGGGCAGGTCCGTAGAGATCACCGCATTTGCAAGACCCCTCAATTCCTCAAAATCCTTTCCAATGGACTTAAGCCCTTCAGTGTCCGCTGCTGATTTCGTGAGGTTTCCGAAGTTCTTATATACATTCCCAAGGCGTTCCTTGTAGATCCTCTTGAATTTACTATTACCGGTAACCGCCCATCCATCGGCAGCCATCACAAAATCGATGATGGACATCTTCAGATCCTCATGGAGATTATAAACCTCGGAAGATGTTCTCAGGACCTCAAAATTACTGCTCATGCTTTTGAAAATAAGGAAACTGCCCGCGATGAATGCGGCTATGAGGATAAGAAAGGCGATGATAAAGATGTTTAACTTTGACTTGATAGTCATGCTTTTCCTCGTACCGGCTGCTTCCCTTCACTTGCCTTTTTGTAAAGAGTGAGATATTTCATGGCAGACGCTCTCCAGGAGAAATCCATTCCCATGTCGCTGGTGATTATTTTTTTCCATTTCTTCGTGTCAGAATAAACGCAGAACGCGCGCTTCAGGCACTCCGTCAGGGAGGACGCCTTATATTCATGGAACAGAAACCCCGTGCCCTGTCCCCTGAGCGGCTCGTAGTCGCTAATGGTGTCCGCAAGCCCGCCCGTCTTCCTTGCCACAGGCACGGCGCCATACCTCATGGCGATAAGCTGGCCCAACCCGCACGGCTCGTAAAGCGAAGGCATGAGAAAGATGTCGCTCCCTGCATAAATGCGATGGGCGAAGGAGTCATCATAACCTATTTTCACAAACAGTCTGCCCTTATGCCGTTCCCCGAGACCATGGACAAGGTCTTGATAGTGTTCATCGCCCTTGCCGAGAATGACAAGTCTTGCCCCCATGGAGACAATCTCCTCCGCTGCCTCCAGGAAGATGTCGATACCCTTCTGCGAAGACAGCCTCCCGACCAGCGAAACGAGGGGAGCATTTTTTCCCCCTGCATTCAACGAACACTCACCGATAAGGTGTTTCCTGCATGCTGCCTTCCCCAAGAGGTCGGAGGAGTCATATCGTGCAGGGATAAACGGATCCTTCTTCGGGTTCCACTCTTCACTGTCAATGCCGTTAATCACGCCGTAGAGGTCAGAAGACCGTTTTCTCAAAACACCGTCCAGCCCGAAGCCGTGTTCAGCCGTGAGGATTTCCTTCGCATAGGTGTCACTGACCGTAGTTATGATATCGGAGGCAATGAGGCCCGCCTTGAGAAAGTTTACCTTCCCGTAAAATTCCACACCCTCGGGATTGAACCAATCCCGCGAAAGTCCGGTGAGAGGGAAGCAGGAGACATCAAAGAGCCCCTGGTATCCAAGGTTATGGATAGTCATGAGCGTCGCTGTATTTCTGAAAAAATCGGTATGGTAAACCGTTTTGAGATAGAGAGGGATGAGACCGGTCTGCCAGTCATTGCAGTGTATGACGTCGGGCTGAAGACCCAGCAGCTTGCATCCTTCAAGGACAGCCCGGCAAAAAAAGGTGAACCGCTCCGCATTGTCAGGATAATCCCCTTCCGGCGTTCCGTAGAGATCGTCTCTGTGAAAAAACTCATTGCATCCCACAAAAAAAGCAGAACCATGGGAGAATATGCGACCTTCAAACCATTTCGCCCCAACCGGTATCCTCACCCTGAGTCCCGTATCTTTCAGGTCGAAGCGTTCCCTCACGATCTTGTAGAGGGGGAGCATCAGGCAAACCTCCGTGTTCAGCTCCCTGTATTCCTGAAGGAGCGCGCCGCTCACATCTGCAAGACCGCCGGTCTTGACGTACGGCATGGCCTCTGATGCTGCAAGAAGTACCTTCATTGGCGCCCTTAAATCTTTGCCTCCCTCATAAACCGCGCAGCCTCTTCCGGGGGCGTGGGGTTTATATAGAATCCTGACCCCCACTCAAACCCAGCGATATTGGTGAGCTTCGGCATCAACTCAATGTGCCAGTGGTAGTACTCATTGATCTCCTCGGTGAATGGCGATGTATGGATGATAAAATTATAGGGCGGCGTATCCAGTATCCTGTCCATCTGTTTCAGCGCCCTCTGCAGGACATCGGCTAAGGAAGAGAAGCTCTTATTGGGAGGATAAAACACGGACTCGTGTTTCTTGGGAAGAATCCAGGTCTCGAAGGGCGACCGGGGAGCGTACGGGGCAATGGCGATGTATCCGGAGTTTTCGTAGATCACCCTCTTGCCGTCCTCCATCTCCTGATTTATCACATCGCAGAAGATGCAGCGTTCCTTGAACTCGAAATAGTGGCGGCAGGAATCCACTTCCTCCCTGACCAGTTTCGGAACTATGGGAAGGGCGATGAGTTGAGAATGGGAATGCTCAAGGGATGCGCCCGCTGCATCGCCTTCGTTCTTGAATATGAGGACATACTTGAAGCGTGAGTCCTTCTTCAGATCGCTGAGCCTCTGATAATATGCCCAGAGCACATCCTCAACAGCCTTCGGGGGCATGGTAGCCAGGGAAAGGAGATGGTCCGGGGTCTCGATAATAACCTCATGGGCGCCTATCCCGTTCATCTTGTCGAACATGCCCTCCCCCGACCTGTTAAGGCCTCCGTATATCTGGAGCGCAGGAAATTTATTGGGCATCACCCGAAGCGTCCAGCCGGCGGTGTTCATTTGGGTGGAGGAAGGCCTGAAGGCCATGATCTCTGAGGGGGTCGTATATTCATTGCCGGGACAGAAGGGACAGAAGCCGCCCTTTCTCCTTTGCACGGGAGGGGAGGCAAAGTCCGTCGGCCTCTTTCCCCTCTCCACTGCGATAATGACCCAACCCCCGGAAATGGGGTCCTTTCTCAGTTCCGGCATATATCCTCCCGTCCTCTCTACCTCGCGTGCAGAGTAATGTGTCTAAAATAAAAAAGAATTCGTCATTAAACGTTCATTATTATATCACAATACGATATAATCTCTTAGGAGCGGATATGAAACCTACGTTCCATCACCGATTGATAAACAGCCGGTTTGAAGACCCCTCTCTTTTTGTGAGGATGCTCCGGGAGAGGCGCGCATTTCTTTTTGATGCGGGCCGGATAGACCGCCTGTCGTCCGGCGACCTCCTGAAGATAACCGCTGTCTTCGTGACACACATGCATATCGATCATTTCATAGGATTTGATACCCTTCTCAGGGCGCTCCTGAGGAGGGAGACCCCCCTGAGGGTTTATGGACCGGAAG
>JAMCQB010000046.1 GCA_023382175.1 Nitrospirota bacterium
AGCAGATGGCCCCCATGACCACAAACGAAAACATAAGAAAGATTCTTCTTGACATAGCAAAAGAAGAAAAGACTCACGTGGGAGAATTCCAGGCACTCCTGCTCAAAGAAGATAAAGAGCAGGAAAAAGAAATGGAGGAAGGAAAAAAAGAGGTCAAAGAGATAATAGGAAAATAAAGGAGGTTAGTTATGCATCCGATGACAAAGGAAAACCTGAAGTCCGCCTTTTCAGGCGAGAGCCAGGCATACATGAAATATATTATTTTTGCTGATAAGGCTGAGGAGGAAGGTTTTAAAAATATCGCAAGGCTTTTCAGAGCCATAGCCTTCGCAGAAAGAGTTCATGCATCAAACCACCTCAACGCATTAAACGGAAGCAATCTCACAATGGACAATCTCGACGTTGCCATTGATGGGGAGACCTTTGAGGTGAACGAGATGTATCCAGCCTACAAGGCTGTGGCAGAATTACAGGATGAGAAAAAGGCAGTGAAATCCATGCACTATGCCCTTGAGGCTGAGAAGATACACTCTGTCTTATATGGCGAGGCAAAGGACGCCGTGAAATCTGGGAAGGATCTGGAGGTTAGCGAGATTAACATATGTCCTGTTTGTGGTCATACAGTTGTTGGCAAGGCCCCTGGGAGATGTCCTATATGCGGGGTTCAAGGAGACAGGTTCAAGAGATTTTAGGAAGGAGCGAATGCTACAACATCTATTCGTCACTGTTCTGGTCATGCTGTTTCCTCTTGCGGCCTCTGCCGAAAGCCCCCTAATCAAGGACAACTTCCCTAACGGGAGGCCTGAACTGCGATGGGTGTCCTTTCCGTATTTCAATCGCGATAATCTCGAAGGGGCACGGGACAGTAAAGCCCCTGACGGGGATAACGGTATCGGCCTGCTGAAAAACAGAAATGCAGGTGGCTTTGCCAGTCTTAGTTATGCCGTGACGAGACAGATGGACAATTTCTATTTTGAGTCCATGGTTTACTGTCCGGTGACCGAAGGAGGCAAAGGCCCGCTATCAGGGATAGCCTTTCTTATTGATCCCATAGGAGGAAATTTTTACAGACTGGTATGCGATTTCAAAACTAACGACCCGACGGTGAACCTCGCTTATGTGGGGAATGAAACACGTAATTTTCCCGTTTACCTCAAATTCTGGGATGAAAGAGAGGTGCCTGGTGGCATCCCTAAGGAATCCGGTTGGCACAAAATGGCTGTAAAAGTTAAAGATGGAAGGGCTACGGCATATTGGGACTTAAAAGAACTCAAAGGAGGGCCCTTCATTGTTGATAAAATTCAGAGAGGATTTGTTGGGGTTTATGCAAATTTTGTTGGCGGACTTGGAGAGGCAACAACAAAAGTAGACAGCTTCCTGCTAAGAGAGGAATAGATGGGGATTGGTCTTGACATTGTTTCAGAATATGATACTCTTTTTAGAAAGATATTTTACAAATCTTTAATGAGACATTAGGCCTGAAAGGAGGAAAAGATGTCTTGTGTGGTTGCAAAGGATATAATGCATCCCAGGGTTAGTTTACCAGCAAAGGAGAAGGGCCTTGAACTTTTGAAAAAGCTGATGTGTCCTTACCCTGCCCTGCCCGTGGTGAATGATAACCTTGAGGTTATAGGTGTTGTCTCGGAATATGATATTCTGGATGCCCTTAAAGAAGGAAGAACCATCCATGAATTCAGTGCAGAATCCGTTATGAGTTGCGGCCATGCAGAGCATGAAGTCTGCAGCACCCCTGTCACTGTAACAACTGATACTCCTATAGAGGATATCGTAGAGATTATGTATTCTTTGAGGTTCTCCATCCTCCCAGTTGTTGAGAATAAAAAGCTCGTAGGGATAATCAGCAGGAAGAATATAATCAATGCCATGGCCGAACAGGGTTTCTGGCCTGAACATGAATTCAAGAAGAGGGTTTAGACAGTGACGAATCCCTCTTTGATGAAGGTATAACAGCACTCCTTGCCCACTTGACCCCAGCAGAGAACAGGAGAGAGAATTGGAAGAGGGTAAAAAAGAGGTTAATGAGTTAACAGGAATGTGATTTAAAAGAATTATAGACAAACAAGTTCTGAGCAAATCTATGCGAAGATTCCTGCATTAACTCTGATATACAGAGGGAGGTTATTTATGCATCTGATGACAAAGGAAAATCTCAAGTCTGCCTTTTCTGGCGAAAGTCAGGCATACATGAAATATATCGTATTCGCTGACAAGGCAGAGGAAGAAGGCTTTAAAGAAATAGCGAGACTTTTCAGAGCCATAGCCTTTGCTGAAAGGGTTCATGCGTCAAATCATCTAAATGCGTTAAATGGTCTCAATCTAACAGTTGATAACCTCGATGTCGCCATTGCTGGAGAGACCTATGAGGTGAATGAGATGTACCCTTCATATAAAGCAGTGGCAGAGCTGCAGGATGAACAGAGGGCGATAAAATCCATGCATTACGCCCTTGAAGCAGAGAAGATACATGCAGCACTTTACAATGAAGCCAGAGATGCGGTGAAAACCGGAAAGGATCTGGAGATGGGCGAGGTCAATATCTGTCCTGTCTGTGGCCATACAGTTGTTGGTAAGGCCCCGGATAGATGTCCTATCTGCGGTGTGCAGGGAGACAGGTTCAAGAGATTTTAGGAGATAAGATGTTACGCTTGCTCGTTGTGACAGCCTTAGTAGTTCTATTTCCTTTTGTGGCGTTTGCTCAGGAGCCAACGATCAAGAACGGTTTCCCTAACGGGAGGCCTGAACTGCGATGGGTGTCTTTTCCGTATTTCAATCGCCATAATCTCGAAGGGGCACGGGGATGAAAAGGGATTTCTGAAGCTATCTCTTTAAATAGGATTTTCTCTTCTCCTGATCGAATCTCTCGATGGCGTATCTGAGCATTGTCCTTGGCATTTTCCGGTAATGTATCCTTAAGAATGCTTCTTCTTTTTTCCGGTTCCGCTTGCCGATCTCCCGCAGCATCCACCCCACTGCCTTATGTATGAGGTCGTGGGCATCGGACAGAAGCATCCCTGCGATCCTGAAGGTATCGTCAAACTCACTGTTCCTGATGAATGCAAACGTCGCCATGATCGCCATCCTTCGTTCCCATAAGTTCCCTGATCGCGCCAGTCTGTATAAGAGCGCCCTGTCTTTATTAAGGAGATAATGGCCCAGGATATGCCCTGCGGACAGGTCCACCAGGTCCCAGTTGTTTATGTGCTTTGTGTGTCGCAGGTAAAAATCGAAGATTTCCCCTTTGCTTCCGTCGTCCCCTTTCCTGTACTTCTCTATCAGGATGAGGAGGGCCACCAGTCTGTGCTCGTGGATACGGCTCGAAAGAAGCGTGGGGAGCCCGCTCAGAGGGAGGCCGGAATACTTTTTTGCGATCTTGCGCTGCTCAGGAACGGTGATCCCGAGGAATATGTCCCCTTCGCCGTACTGGCCCTTTTTGGTCTTGAAAAAGCTTGAAAGGATCTCTGCCTTTTCCGGATTCGCACATTTCTGCAAATCTTTTTTTATCCGGGAGACCATCTCTTCTCTCCCTCCGCGCTCTTCATATTTTCTTCACACCTTTACTTTATCGTATTTCTTAGAGAAAGAGAAGGCTGAAGGATGACAGGACGCATGAGCGCAGTTGCCCCGATCATAAGAACCACAGCAGTGGGCGCATGTCTTTTGGGGCTTTTGGGTATAGTACTCTATTTTGCAACAGCGAAGGAAAGGAGAATCATGAATATGTCAGCGGCGGATAGGTGGAAAAGCAGCACGATACTCGGCGCCGCTGGCCCTCCCATAGACGCGGCTGCGCCGGCAAAGGTCGAAACAGCGACCTTTGCTCTGGGCTGATTCTGGAGTCCTGACGCCCGGTTCGGGCTCATCCCCGGAGTGATCCGGACCCGTGTGGGATATGCAGGCGGGACTGCAAAAAACCCCACCTATCACAATCTTGGCGATCATACGGAAACGGTTCAGGTCGACTATGATCCTGCACGCGTCTCCTATGCCCGGTTGCTGGATATCTTCTGGAAGAATCATATTCCGACGAGCCGGTCGTGGTCACGGCAATACATGTCAGCGATTTTTTATCACAGCGAGGAGCAGAAAAGGCTGGCTATGGAAACACGGGACAGGGAGGCTGCCAGAAGGAACAGCAAGATTTTCACAGAGATCATCCCCTTCACGGGATTTTACCTTGCGGAAGACTATCACCAAAAATATCGGCTGAGACATGAGCCTGACCTTATGCGGGAGTTCAGGGTCATGTATGCAAATGAAAGGGGATTTATTTCTTCCACTGCGGCGGCTCGCATTAACGGGTATCTCGATGGACATGGAACGCCGGAGACGTTACAGGCGGAGCTGGACAGCTTCGGATTATCTCAGGAAGGGTCTAAGAAGCTCCTGGACATTGTTGCAACAAGGCCATCATCCCGGGGCTGTCCCTTATGATTTCTGTCATGGCAGGTATGTTTTCACGGGAATTGACATGAGCTTAAGCTCACAAAGGAGGATGAAAATTTAGCCACAGAGAACACAGAGTTCGTAGAAAATTAAGACAAAAAAATCTTTCTCGGTGTCCTCTGTGACCTCTGTGGTAAAAAGGCATTTAAGGTATTTTCTGACAATGCACCGAAGGAGAGAGCAAAATAATCGTTTCTCCCTGTTTTCCCTCGGGGAAAGAGCAGGGATGAGGAGGCGAGAGATGAAAGAAAAGGATGTATTCGAAGCGATCCTGGGGAAGGGCGTGAAACAAGGAGTCCTTACCGTTGACGAGATAAATGATGCGCTGCCCGTGGGCTCTTTCTCCCTGGACAGACTGGAATATCTTATGGAGCTTCTGGATGAACTGGGAGTAAGAGTGGTGGACTACGGGGAATGCCGCAATTAAGTTATTGAGAACCTTCAGAATATAAGTCGCCGTGAATGACAGTGAGAGGAGAACCGCGTCATTATCACCGCGCCAGAAACCGCCAAAGGTAAAGGGCGCCTGCCAGTGCAGCGAGAAGCAGGAGGATTATCGCGAGCGTAAAACAAGAAGATCTCTTCCCTTTGGGTGAACCCGACGCCGGCATTTTTCTCACCAGGTCTCCTTCCGCAGGTGTTCTTCCCCGGGTGTTTTCTTCTGTCTTTTCATCCATTACCGGCATCTTACGGGAGACCCTGTAGGGAATCCCCTGTTGTTTACCCTCCTGGGCGCCGGTCTCAGTTCCTGAAGACGTCTTGTGTTCCTTCTGTCTGATTTCCAGGTATTCGGATACTTTGAAGTCTTTGTACTCGACCTCTAGCTCCGGGGCCGGCTCGATCTTCCTTCCACATCTGCTGCAGACGTCCTTCCCCTTCAGGTCAGCGCCGCAGTGAGGACATTTCATGGTCTGTTTCCTTTCATTCGTCCGACTGAACAACTTTCTTCAGTATATGCATTTAGACATTCTGTTGCAAGGGCGCTGCTTTATTAAATCGGGCAAATGGTTTACAATAACCGAAAACCAGACAGGAGGGATGTATGCTTTCTGAAAGGGCAAAGAATATAAAGCCATCACCAACGCTTGCAATGGATGCAAAGGCAAAGGCGATGAAGGCATCAGGGGTTGATGTGGTCAACTTCGGGGTGGGCGAGCCCGACTTCGATACCCCGGAAAATATAAAGGAAGCCGCCATTAAGGCGATCAGGGACGGCTTTACAAAATATACACCGGTGGGAGGCATTGACGGCCTTAAGGACGCGATTATCGAGAAGTTCAGGAAGGACAACGGTCTCGAATACGCAAGGGAAGAGATCATCGTTTCCTGCGGGGCGAAACACAGCCTCTACAATATTGCCCAGGCTCTGTATGGCCCCGGGGATGAGGTGATCATCCCGTCTCCGTACTGGGTTTCCTATCCTGACCAGGTCATTCTGAATGACGCACGGCCTGTGATTGTGAAGACGTACGAGAGCGACGTTTTCATGCTTAAGCCGGAAGCACTGGAAGCCAGGATCACAAAAAAGACAAAGGCCATCATTCTGAACTCGCCGTCGAACCCTACCGGCCTGACCTATGACCGGAAGGCGCTAGAGCGGATTGCCGAGGTTGTTCTGAGGCACAAGCTCTACGTGATCTCGGACGAGATTTATGAAAAGCTTGTCTATGACGGCGCCGAACATGTGAGCATCGCTTCTCTGGGCAGCGAAATTAAAAAGAGGACCCTTGTGGTAAATGGTCTTTCAAAATCCCATGCCATGACCGGCTGGAGAATGGGTTTCACCGCGGGCCCCAAGGAGATCATCAAGGCCATGACCAATATCCAGAGCCAGTCCACGTCAAACCCGAACTCCATTGCACAGAAGGCTGCCATCGAGGCCCTGACCGGCCCCCAGGACTTTGTTCAGACCATGAGAAGCGAGTTTGACAGGCGGCGGCGGTTCCTTGTTTCAGAGTTGAATGCTATTCCCGATGTGAGCTGTATTACGCCCACCGGGGCGTTCTATGCGTTCCCGAACATCTCAGGACTCTTCGGGAAGGTGAACGGCAAACCGGTATTTTCATCCTCTGACCTTGCCCTCTTCCTGCTGGAAGATGCCAATGTGGCCCTTGTTCCCGGTGACGCCTTCGGCGATGACAACTGCATACGGCTTTCTTATGCCACCTCCATGGAGAACCTGAAAAAAGGCGTGGAGAGGATAAGGAACGCTGTGGGAAAACTGAAGTGACGAGCGAAAAGTGAAGAGTGAAGAACCCGGACGGGAATTTCGTTCCGGATATGTCGCTATCATTGGCAGGCCAAACGTAGGGAAGTCAACGCTCCTGAACTCCATCCTTGGAGAAAAGATCTCCATTGTGACACCAAGACCCCAGACCACTCGGAAGAGGATCATCGGGATCAGAACAACTCCGGACAGCCAGATCGTCTTTATCGATACACCGGGTATTCACAGGCCCCATCATACCCTGGGAGAGTACATGGTAAAGGAGGCAAAGGAAGCGCTGAAGGATGTGGACCTTGTGTTCTTTATGGTCGAACCCCGGCATCCCGGAATTGCCGACCGGCTCATCATCGACCTCCTCAGGGAAACAGCAAAGGATCGCCCGGTGATGCTTTTGATCAACAAGGTAGATCTCGTAAAGAAGGCTGAACTTCTCCCGGTAATCGACGAGTATCAGAACCTCTTTCCCTTTGAGGAGATATTCCCCCTGTCCGCACTGAATCCTGATGACGTGAACCTCCTTCTGGACAGGATTACAAGGAGACTCCCTGTCGGTCCGAAATATTATCCCGACGATATACTCACGGATCAGTATGAGCGGTTTGTGGTCGCAGAGATCATCAGGGAAAAAGCAATGACCGCGACTGAGGAAGAAGTGCCCCATTCCATTGCCGTGGAGATCGTTCAGTGGACTGAACGGGAGGACGGCATGTTGTTCCTTGATGCGAATATTTATGTTGAAAGGGAAGGGCAGAAAGGTATTATAATAGGTAAAGGCGGGATAAGACTTAAAGAGATAGGTTCTGCTGCAAGGGTGGACATCGAGAAGTTCCTCGGCAGGAAGATTTTTATGAAATTGTGGGTGAAGGTGAAGGAAGACTGGCGCAGTGACAAGAGAGTTCTGAGGGAACTGGGGTTTCAGTAGATGCTTGTGAGGATGAAAGTTGAAGGCTTGCTGTTTGATCCCAGGAGCAGTATGTATATTCTCCTCCTGAAGGAAATAGAAGGCAACAGTACCCTTCCCATATGGATAGGGAAGCCCGAGGCCGATTCCATAGCCCTTGCCCTTGGAGGTGTTATGACGCCGAGACCCCTCACCCATGATCTCGTCAAGAACGTCCTCAGCGGCCTCAAGGTGAAGCTCACCAGTGTGGTGATCACCGAGATTCTTGACAATACCTACTATGCCCTCCTCCACCTGGCTGACGGCAAAAAGGAAGTTACGGTGGATTCCCGGCCCAGTGACGCCGTAGCGGTTGCCCTCAGGGTCAGCGCGCCCATTTTTGTAGAAGAAGGAATCCTGGAGAAGAAGAGCACGGATGAACTGGAAGAGTGGCTTAAGAACCTGAAACCGGAAGACTTCGGCAATGTCATGTAATGCTTCGCCGATCTGAAGCTATAGTCCTCAGGACCACACCATTTTCCGAAGCTGACCTTATTGTGACGACCCTTACCCTCGATTACGGCATGATAAAGGCCTTTGCAAAGAGTCCCCGGAAGACAAGAAGCAGATTCGGCAGCAGTCTCGAGCCCCTCACCTATTCGAAGCTTGCATTCTGGGGAAGGGAGGACGCCAATCTTCCGCGCCTCACCCAGTCAGATATCATCAAGCCCTTTCAGGCCATCCGGGACAGGATGGACTGCTTTTTCAGGGTGACGGAGATGGTCGAGCTCACCTTGAATCTCCTTCCCGAGCGGGAGGCGCACAGGGATATCTTTCATCTGTTCCTTTCCATTCTGGACATGATCGAGGGTGACAGCCCGGAGGATGACAGCAGCGTCCTTACCGTCCTCCTCTACAAGATCAGGTTCCTTGATATGGTGGGATACGGGCCCCGGCTCGAAGGCTGTGCGCGGTGCGGCAAATCGGGATACAATTTTTATATTTCCCACGGCTCCATAATATGCGGCCTCTGCGCCAAGGGGATGGATGCGCCCATGAGGCTTTCCCCCGGAGTGATCAAGAGTTACGACACCCTGAGGCGCTGGGATATTGCGAAGATAGGCAGGATAAAACTCTCCCGGATGATACTCTCCGAATTATCAGGGATGCTGGACACCCATATCCAGTATACCGCTGCAAAGCCAATGAGGACGAAGGTGGTTCAGTCTTAACAGTAGCGTTCAGCGTTTAGCGAGCAGCGTGTAACAGTGAAAACTCCGTGCCCTATACCCCCCTATACCTCCACGCTATACGCTTTTGAAGAGTGTCCCCATTTCATTGATAAAATATCTTGACAGAATACGCTCCGTTAATATATAAAATCTGCATGGTATTTTCAGCGGAAACAGCGGGTTTCTTCTGTCCCAATGAGGCCTGTCCTGATTACGGCAAAAAAGGGATGGGCAATATCATCCTTTACAACAAATACGGCAGGGACAACAGGCGCCTGCTGAAATGCAGAACCTGCAATTTCAAATTCTCCGAAAGACGGAATACTTTCTTTTTCGGTCTCCACACAAAGGAAAGCAAGATCCGGGAGGTTATCATGTATCTCCTTGAGGGGATGAGTTTCAGAGAGACTGCTGCTACCGCAGGGTTGGACAAGGATACGGTCCTTCGCATATGGAAAAGGTTTGTAGCGTACTGTGAGGAATCCATGGAAGGACTGCTCAAGGAGTTTGACATTAAGCTTGAGGACCTCATCATCCTTCTCTACCAGAGGAGGGGACAGGCCAGACGGTCGCATGGAACGGCAATTCCGGATGGCGGCGCAACGCCGCTCAATTTCTGGGAGACGCTGTGCGGAGACAAGGAACTTGCCACTGAGGAGGGGCTCTGCGGGGAGCATGAATAGCTGGGACCCCTTCAAAGACCTCTTCTCGATGCAGGAGAGGGTGAACAGGCTGTTCGAGAGCGCCGCGGGTTCGGGTGCGCACGACCCGGTTTCCGGAGGGACATGGTCTCCTGCAGTGGATATCTGTGAAACGGAGACGGAGTTCCTGGTGAGGGCCGAAGTTCCTGAGGTGAAACGTTCTGATATCGATATACGGGTGAGGGGCAATACCCTCACCATAGAAGGAGAAAGAAAGCTCCGCCGCACCGTCATGGAGGGGTATCACAGGCTTGAGCGCGCATACGGAAGGTTCCAGCGGTCTTTTCTTCTTCCGGGCTCAGTGGATCAGGACACTATCACTGCGTCGCTGAAAGACGGGATACTGAAGATTGTTCTCCCGAAGAAGGGAGATACCATGAACAAACAAATAGAGGTAACGGCGCAGGGGTAACATCTGCCGGTCACGGTAGCGGCGTGTGTGCCTGGAAAGGGTTAATTCATTGCTAAAAGGGAGGCATGTGGGAAAGATACGCGTAGCCATCGCAGGGATCGGAAACTGTGCAAGTTCATTAATTCAGGGGGTGGAGTATTACCGGAGACTGGGGAAAGGGCATTCTGACAAGGCCCTCGGCCTGATGCATTATGACGTGGGAGGATACAGGCCCTCTGATATTGAGTTCGTTGCTGCCATCGATATCGACAGGAGAAAGGTCGGCAGGCCTCTGAAGGAAGCGGTCTTCGCGAAACCGAACTGCACAAAGATATTCAACTCCCGGATCTCCGATTATCCGGTAAAGGTACAGATGGGAGAGGCGCTTGACGGCGTAGCGCCCCACATGAAGGATTATCCCGACGACCGGAGATTTATCATCGCTGACCGTAAGCCCTCTTCTATCCCTGAGCTTCTGAAGCGGTCCGGAGCGGACATGCTGGTAAGTTACATGCCTGTGGGTTCTGAAAGGGCCACGGCATTCTATGCTGAGGCCTGCCTGAAGGCGGGGGTCGGGTTCATTAACTGCGTTCCTGTCTTTATCGCTTCTGATACGACGTGGGCAAAGCGTTTTGCCGAGAAGCGGCTCCCGATCATAGGGGATGATGTCAAGAGTCAGATCGGCGCAACCATCATCCACAGGACCCTGACCAAGCTCTTTGAGGACAGGGGGGTGAAGCTGGACAGCACGTATCAGCTCAACGTGGGGGGAAACACGGATTTTCTTAATATGCTCAATAACGGCAGGCTGAAGTCCAAGAAGATATCAAAGACAGAGGCAGTGCAGTCACAGCTTCATAAACCTCTTGATAAGGAAAACGTCCATATCGGCCCCTCCGATTATATCCCATGGCTCTATGACAACAAGGTATGTTTTCTGAGAATGGAAGGGAGGGGGTTCGGCCAGATACCGATCAATATTGAGCTGAGGCTTTCTGTGGAAGATTCTCCCAACAGCGCAGGGGTGGTGATCGATGCCATCAGGTGCTGCAAGATCGCCCAGGACAGAAAGGTGGGAGGCGTGCTCATATCTCCCTCATCATATTTCATGAAACACCCCATAGAGCAGTTCTCCGACGAAGAGGCACGGGACATGGTGGAAGAGTTCATTGCAGGAAAAAGGGAGAGATGAGGGTTGCTGAGCGCCCGATTAGGCCATTTTCTCGATAAACCCCTCACTCCTGTAGTAAGAAAGTTCACGTTCAATCCCAATATCCTCACTGTTGCAGGTTTTGTGATCACCACCATCGCCGCTTTCATTATCCCTGCAAATCCCAGGCTTGGGGGATTACTGATCCTCCTCGGTGGGCTTTGTGATATGTGCGATGGAATCCTCGCCAGGGTCAACAGCAGGGCAACCAGCTTCGGCGCATTCCTCGACTCCCTCCTGGACAGATATTCCGATGCCTTTCTCTTCCTCTCCATAGCATGGTATCTTGCCGGCAAGGGAGACCATACCGGCGCATTCCTGAGCATCGGCACTATGGTAGGCGCGCTCCTTGTAAGTTATGCGCGGGCGCGGGGAGAGGGCCTCGGCATCAACAGCCATGTGGGGATCATGGAAAGACCCGAAAGGATCATCCTCCTCATCGTTGCCGCGCTCACTGGATGGTTTACTTCTGTACTCTGGGTAATGTTCGTTCTCACCCATATCACCGTGGCTCAGAGAGCATACGTCGTCTGGAAGGCAAAGGAATAAAGATGTCTCTGCAATGTTATCCCGAACTTGTTTCGGACCAACCGGCAAGCTTTTTCCTGAGAAGCTCATTCACCATCTGGGGGTTTGCCTTTCCCCTGGTGGCCTTCATCACCTGACCCACAAAGAAGCCCATGATTTTTTCATCCCCTCCCCTGAACCGCTCCGCTTCCTTCGGGCTCTTTGCAATAACCTCGTCAATAGCTTTCTCTATAGCCGCCGTATCGCTTATCTGAGTGAGGTCTTTCTCCTTGACAATCTCCCCGGCGCTTTTTCCGGTTCTGAACATCTCCTCAAATACGGTCTTTGCGATCTTTCCGCTGATGGTCCCGTCATCGACGAGCCTGATCATCTCAGCGAGCTGTTCAGGCCTCAGAAGAGATTCTTCCAGGGTCCTGTTCTCTTCATTCAGGAGCTTCGACAGGTCTCCCATCATCCAGTTCGACACCGCCTTTGGCTGGCCGCCGGCCTTCACCGCCTTCTCAAACCAATCAGCGGTTGCCCTCTCCGAGGTCAGGAGATCTGCGTCGTATTCGGGCAATCCATATTCGGTGATTAACCTCTCCCTCTTTGCATCAGGCAATTCAGGGAGCGACGCCTTTATCTCCTTGATCCAGTCTTCAGATGCCATGATCGGCACCAGGTCAGGCTCAGGGAAGTAGCGGTAGTCATGGGCCTCTTCCTTGGACCTCATGGACTGGGTCGTTCCTGTGGAAGGGTCCCAGAGCCTTGTCTCCTGCATGATCTTTCCCCCTTCTTCAAGGGTTCGGGTCTGGCGTTTTATCTCATATTCCAGGGCTTTTTCCACGAACCTGAAGGAGTTGATATTCTTCATCTCCACCTTTACCCCGAGTTCCTTGCTGCCCACAGCACGTATGGAGACATTGGCGTCACAGCGGAGGGAGCCCTGTTCCATGTTGCCGTCGCAGACTCCGAGGTAGCGCACTATGGTCCTGAGCTTCTTCATATAT
>JAMCQB010000029.1 GCA_023382175.1 Nitrospirota bacterium
TCCACCGAGGTCATCTGACAGATCATGACCGGAAGTGCAAAAACTTCCGGTCAGTCTATTATGAGAGGGTCAGATTATTGTGAGAATTTGGGGTCAGAATAATGTGAGACGTTACACCCTGTCTCTTTGTCCTTCTCCTTGCCGACGAACTTCTCGTTATTCTCAAGCGTGCCTGTTATTGATTGTTCTTCGCCGAACGGCTTATAATCAGCCCTCCAGACCACGGTGCCATTCGCATCGGTCATCGCCAGCGGCGTCCCTGCCGGGTCGGTATGATAGAAAAAGACCTTTTCGTCGGCAAAGACACTTAGTGATAAGGAGATAATTGTAATAACTATGACACTGAATAGCCCAAAAATCTTCTCCATAATTTCCCCCTTTTGAAGAGATCCATGTTATGTCAGTGATACCGTATCACAGTGTTTCGAAAAATGTCTAAACATTTTGTCACTTTTATTCAACATTTTGTCACAGGCGGTCCAGTATGAGAGACTGCTTCGCTGTTATTGCAAAGACTTGGTGGGACAAACGGGAGAAGTGTTAATTTACGATTGCAGGGAAGTCTCCTCGTCTTGTCGTTTCAATCTGTTTCTGTACTTACGGGGAGACATCCCGCATTCTTCCTTAAACACCCGCTCAAAATGGGTAACACTCTCGTAGCCCACAAGATTCGATATCTCCTGGATGCTTAAATCGGGATTCTTGAGAAGTCTGGCAGCGTTCTCGACCCTGACGTCCCTTAAATAAGTCTTGAAAGAGATTCCGAAACGGTCTTTGAATGCCCTGGTGAACTTATTTCTGTTCATCTGTGTCATTCGGGTTATTTTCTCCCGCGTCAGTTCCCTCATATAATGTTCTTTTATATAGAGGGCAACTCCGTCCATTACGAATTCATCCCTCTTTTCCAAGGTAAGTGGTTCCTCTGTAAACCTGCTTCCCCGAAGTATCTCCGACACCTTACCCAGGAGGTATTTAAAACATATCGGTTTTTTTATGTAGTCTACAACGCCTGACCTGAACGCCTTTATCACGAGTTCTTCGTGACCGTATGCAGTTATCAGTATTACGGGGATAGCCTGGTTTAATTCTCTTATTGCTTTCAGCACCTCGAAGCCGTCACCGTCCGGCAGGTCATAATCGAGGAGGGCGAGATCTATGGGATTCTTGAGATGACTGACCGCCTCGGAACACTTCGACGCCTCCAGGACGCCATATTCCCGTTCAAGGGTTCCCCTTATCATGTCCCTCACTACGGAGTCGTCTTCAACGAGCAGAACGGATTTCTTCTCCAACCTCTCCCCGTCAAGCCTCCCGGCTGTCTTCCAATCCGGCATGATGCGATTGCTGAAGGTGATTCAACGGTAGCTTTCCTGATCCGGCCCCCCACCGGAAAGGTATATATTTATAGCAACCTCTTTCGTTATCTGTCAAGGGGGGATATCGGGATTTTATCCCGATCTTTTACCGCTTGAACGTATAGGGAAGGAGTTCCTGAACCGAATATTTTTTGATACCCTTATCAGATACCAGATATATTTCTATATCAGGGGCGAATTCGGCAAGCATCTGCCTGCACCCTCCGCAGGGGAAGCAGTATCTTCCGTCACCTGATACAATGCCCATAGCCTTAAAATCCCTTTCACCTTCTGTCAATGCCTTTATGAGGGCGGACCTCTCGGCGCAGAAACTGAGCATCAGGGAAGGGTTTTCGATGTTGCATCCACGATATATTCTGCCGCCATCAGTCACAAGGGCAGCGCCGACAGTGAAGCCGGAATAGGGCGCAATGGCATGCTTCTTTGCCTCTTCAGCCTCTTTTATTAATGTATCAACGTCAACAGGAAGCATAAATAAAAGAAATCAGAGGTTAAGGTCAAGGTTAAGGTTGAGAATCTTATCTGAGTTAAGTCTTCGTTTCAGTCTTAATCTTAACCTCAGCCTCAACCTGTTATTAATAATTCATTATCTCTAACAGGTCTTCCATATCCTTTTCTTCGTCGCCTTTAAGAAGCAGCTTCTTTTCCCTCATATCGTTTATGGCCTTTTCCCTGTTCCCCCGGTAGGCAGGGTACATATCCACAGCCTTTTTCAGGGCGGTGGCGGCATCCCCGTATCTTCCCAGGGCGTTGAAACAGAGGGCAAGCCCGTAATAGGGCAGATGAAAATCGGAATTTCTCTTTATCGCCTCCCGATAGGCATCTATTGCATCATCATATCTCTTTATCCTGTAGTATGCCCTCCCCAGATTGTTGAATGCCTTGTCTGTGTTCCGGTAAAGGGGATTCGCAATGGCAGCCTTATAGGAACTCACGGCCTCATCGTACTTCCCGAGCTTTTCATAGGCGACCCCGAGATTGTTTGATGCCTCCGAGAAGTTTTTGTCCACCGTGAGGGACCTCTGGAAATAGTCTATGGCCTTGGGATAGTCCTCGAGTTTCAGAAGGTAGATGACACCGATGCCGTTGAGGACCTCCTTGTCATTGGGGTTAAGTTCCAGGGCTTTCTGGAACTCCACAAAGGCCGGCTGGATATTATTGTCATTGAGATAGGATATGCCCAACTGGTAGTGGGCTGATGCCTTTTGGACCTTATCCTCACTGGACGTGGTGGCACAGGCCCCCAGGAACAGAAGGGGCATGAAGGTTAAAACAACCAGTTCGCAGACGAATTTCTGTCTTTTCATATCGTTTACTAAAATTATCAGAAAGTCGTGAACAAGTAAAGAGGAATCTTCAGGCGTTCAGGGCCGACATTGCCCGATGGATTGCCTTATAGGACTCGTCCCCGGGAAGTCCCTTGAAACTGAATTCAAACCCGTCCTTGTGGAATCGAATCCCCTGGAAGGTCTTCTGGAGCCCGAATATCTGATCAGGTCTCACAGGTGTTCCTTCTGCAAAGACAAACCTTGCCTTTCCATCAGTCTCGGAAATTCTGGTAATGAGAAGCTTCCTCGCCATGACCTTCAGCCTCATGATTTCAAGGAGGTTTCCGACCTCATCCGGCAGAACCCCAAAGCGGTCCTTCATCTCTGATTCCATATCTTCAAGATCCTCCATGTTCTTTGCATTGGCTATCCGCCTGTACACACTTAACCGGACGGTCATGTCTTCAATATAGCTTTCCGGAATGAGGGCCGCCACCTTCAGGGTGATGGACGGTTCTATCTCCTCTTTCACCTCCAGGCCCTTCAGCTCTGCAACGGCATTTTCGAGCATCTCCACATACATGTCGAATCCCACGGCATGGATGTGTCCTGACTGTTCAGCGCCCAGGAGGTTCCCGGCACCCCTCATCTCCAGATCTTTCATGGCCAGCCTGAACCCGGCCCCGAGATAGCTCATCTCCCTGATCGCCTGGAGCCTCTTTTTCGCTTCCTCGGTGATACTATCCATCCCCGGCACAAGGAAATATGCATACGCCCTCACATTGCTCCTTCCGACCCTCCCCCTGAGTTGATAGAGGTCTGAGAGCCCTATCTTGTCGGCCCGGTCTATGATGATGGTATTGGCGGTGGGGATATCAATGCCGGAACCGATGATGGTCGTGGAAACCAGCACATCGATCTCCCTTTTGATGAACTTCAGCATAACCTCTTCGAGCCTTTTCTCCGCCATCTGGCCATGGCCAACGGCAAAACGTGCATCCGGCAGGAGCCGCTTCAGCAGATCAGCCATCTTTTCGATGTCATATACTGTGTTATGCACAAAGAGGACCTGGCCGCTCCGCTGGAGTTCCCTTTCTATGGCCTCCTTTATCAGACCTTGATCAAAAACCACCACAACGCTCCTCACCGCAAGCCTCTCTTCAGGAGGCGTCTCGATGATGCTCATTCCCCTGATCCCCGAAAGGGCCATGTGGAGCGTCCGCGGGATGGGAGTGGCGGTCATGCTCAGGACATCCACACCTTTTTTCAGTTCCTTGATCTTCTCCTTCTGGGCAACGCCGAACCTGTGCTCCTCATCAATGATCAGAAGGCCGAGATCGCTGAAGGAGATATCCTTCCGGAGAAGGCCGTGGGTGCCGATGATGATATCGATCTCGCCCTTTGCCAGTGACCTTATGGTGAGCTCCTGCTCCTTCTTTGATTTGAACCTGCTCAGGTAATCTATTCTTACCGGAAATCCCGAAAACCTGCTTTTGAACGTGAGATAATGCTGCTCGCACAAAATGGTGGTAGGCACCAGGACCGCAACCTGTTTGCCGTCATACACAGCCTTGAATGCTGCCCTCATGGCTACCTCAGTCTTCCCGTACCCCACATCACCGCATAAAAGCCTCTCCATGGGCCTTTCCGACTCCATGTCACGGCTGATCTCTTCTACGGCCTTTATCTGGTCAGGCGTCTCTTCATAGGGAAAGAATTCATGGAACTCCCTGTGAAGTTCTGTATCGAGGCTGAAGGAGAAACTGTTCGTCACTTCCCTTTCCGCATAGAGTCTGAGGAGCTTTTCTGCCATCTCCTTGACGGCCCTCCTGACTTTTTCCCTCCTCCTCTGCCATGTCTTTCCGCCAAGACGGTCGAGGGAATGAGACATCCCCTCCTCTGCGCTGTATTTCTTTATCCTGTCGATGTTGTAAAGGGGGATATAGAGCCTGTCACCGCCGGCATATTCAAGGACCATGAGGTCCCCTTCCAGGTCGTGTGTTTCCTCCTTCCTGATGCCGATGAATCTTCCTATGCCGTGGTCCCTGTGAACCACGAAATCACCCGGGGCGATGTCCTCCATGGAAGTGAGCAGATGGGATACCTTTGATTTCTTCAGCGGCCTGTACAGGGGCCTTTCGCCGAAGATCTCTTTTTCCGTGAGAACCAGAAGGCCGGGGAGGAAAAAGCCTGATGAGAGCTTCCCCTTTGTTATGGCAACAACGCCTTCGTATGTCACGAGTTCTCCGCTGTCGATTACGGGCGCAATAACGCCGCCATCAAAGAGAATATCCTTCACCCTCTCAGCCTGGCCCTCTGAAGAGGAAACAATGATCACCCGGTTGTCCCTGCTGAGGGACGATACCGCATGGGGGATATCGTCGAGGGATCTCCTCTCATCAGGGTATATCCCCAGCCCCCTCAGCGAGAGAAGCCCTGCGTCGTACCCTTCGCCCTTAATGTCAAACCTTGAGAGGTGAACGGAATTGTCCGGGACAGAAGATGGATCATCAAATCCTTCTTGTTCCTCTCTAACCCCTCCTTGCCCCCCCTTAGCAAGGGGGGGATGGGGGGGTGAAAGGGGAGGGTGATGATCTACAAAAAACTGCGCGGCATTGACGAGAGACGTTATCCTCGTTTCTCTGGAGGGAGGCGAGGCGGGAAGAACGAGAATATGTTCGACCTTGCCGATAGAGCGCTGGGTGTCTATGTCAAAGGACTTTATCTGTTCGATCTCATCCCCGAAAAATTCTATTCTCAGGGGGTATTCCGTGGTTGACGGGAAGACGTCCAGCAGCCACCCCTTTGTGCTGTATTCGCCCTTTTCGAGCACAATGGAGACTCTCCGGTATCCGAGGGTTCTAAGACGCTTCTCCACGACGTCCCGCTCCATTTCCTTTCCCGTTTCAAACACGAGGGAGTTCCTTCTCAGTTCTTCCGGAAGCCATACCGGCGCGTTCATGCCGTTGGCAGAGGTTACGATGGAATCTTTTTCCGTGACCTCATGGACAACCTGAGCCCTTCTCCCGGAAACTTCAGGCCCATTGGGTTCAGGAAGGAAGTGTATTTTTCTTTGAGCACTACCGAACATGGTCAGGAAAAACCGGATATCGTCAAAGAGACGTGATGCGGCCTCTTCTGTCTGCTCAGCCACAATAAAGGGCTCCTCCTGCAGGCTCAGGAACAGAGCCACCGAGGAGCCTGCAAGGTTGTAAATGTGAGCAGTGCCTTGCGGTATGCTGAAGAAATTCCTAATGTCGGAAATTGATATCATTTTGTTCTCTCTGTGCCATGGCTCCCTGAAAAAAATTTACCCCGGGTTTCTTGCTCACTACCACAAAACTTGTTTCACCGATCTCAGACAATCAAACCTCACATTTGTCGATGCGGACTATGGTAAATTTTTTGAAGGGGACTATGGCACAGAATGAAAGTCAATTCTCTGTATCTCAAGGACAGTGGGAGTACGACGGTTGGCCTTATATTCAAGGGAAAATCAGACTCCAAGCTTCTTTATCTTCTCTATGATCTCCGTGGTCGATACCCCTTTGATGTACGGCAGGCTGCGGGTGTCGAAAACAATATCGGAGCCGACAATCTCCTCCCTTTTCCAGTCCCCTCCCTTCACCAGCACATCAGGCTTCAGGAGCTTGATCAGTTCATAGGGAGTATCTTCTCCAAACATGGTGACGAAATCCACCATATGGAGGCTCGCAACCACTTCTGCCCGTTGCCCTTCAGGGGTTACCGGTCTTCCCGGTTTGATCCTCGACACGGAACAGTCCGTGTTCAGCGCCACAACAAGAACATCACCCAGGCTTCTTGCTTCCCTCAAATACCTCACATGGCCTATGTGGATGATATCAAAACAGCCATTGGTAAAGACTACCCTTTTGCCGGCGGCCTTTGCAGTATCCACAGCCTCTTTCAGTTCATTCCATCCCAGTATCCGACCCATATCAGTAACGCGTAACGCGTAACGTGTAACGTGTAACGAAGACTAACAACTTGTCGCTCGTCGCTTGTCACTTGTTACTATTTTAAAAGCAGCTCCTTTGCCTTCCGGACGATCTCCCTGTCACCCTTATAGCTTACCCTGTTCAGCGCCTCTTCCAGGGGAAACCATTCTGCAGCGTCCACCTCCCAGTTGTGGTCTGATGTGCTGCCGCTCACGTACTCAATCAGATAGAAGTGCACCGTTTTCCTGCACTTTGCATTATCCTCTTTAATATAGTACCAGTAGGAGATATCCCCTATCTTTTCCACGATCCTGCCGGAAAGCCCTGTCTCCTCCCTCACCTCCCTCACTGCGGTGTCCGAGGCTTCCTCACCCTTTTCTACGATCCCCTTGGGCAGGGACCAGACCTTGCCGTCCTTCACCGCCACAAGAGCGATCTCCAGGGTATTTTCCGGAGTCTTCCTGAATATCACGCCTCCTGAGGAGACCTGTGTTTTTATGGTTGCAGGCCTCATTACGGCATCATCTTCCCGGTGATGAGCCTCATGATATCGTTATAGAAGGCAAAGATCATCAGGGTGATGATCACTGCCAGCCCCGCCCTCTGGGCGATCATGATGACCTTTTCACTCACGGGTTTCCTCCGCGCCGCTTCGATCAGGAGGAACAGCACATGACCTCCGTCGAGCATCGGGATAGGGAGGAGGTTCAGTACGCCGAGATTGATGCTGATAACCGCCAGGAACGTGAAGAAGCTCAATGGCCCGTGGGCAGCCTGCTGCCCTGCCATCTGGAAAATGAGTATGGGTCCGCCGATGGTCTCCGCAGGGATGATGCGCTGGATGAGCTTTACGATGGAAACCACCGTGAGCGCCGAAACATCCCAGGTCCTCATCACTCCAAAGCGGATGGCCTCCACAGGACCATACCTCTTTATGAAATCGTTTCCCAGAGGCCTTACCCCGATGAGGCCGATCTCTTTCTTCTCTCCGCCGGGACCGGTGAAGGCGCTCTTCTCAGGGGTTATGGTAACCTCCGTAAGACGGTCGCCCCTCTTTATCCTGAACTTCAGCGGTTTTCCGGGACTCTCATGGATGATTGCGGTCATATCCTGCCACGTCTTAAGGGCAGCGCCCTCTATCTCCACGATCCTGTCGCCTTTTTGAAGTCCCGCCTTCTCAGCAGGGGAGCCTTTCGTCACTTCCCCGACGTCAGGGTAAAGGAGGGGGGAGATGCCGATATTCCAGACTTCCCTGCTCTCGCCGAACATGTCCTTTTCAGACTTTTTCTCCGGGGTTACGGAAAGCTCTTTGACCGCTTCTCCTCTTTTTATCGTAAAGAGAAGTGTTTTCCCCTGGTTTTTGTTCATGAACGACTCTATTTCATCCCAGCTTTTCACTGCACTTCCGTCGATCGCCATAACCCGGTCACCCGTCATGAGACCGGCCCTGGCAGCAGGGGAGTTTTCCGCAACCTTTCCAATGTCAGGGTAGGGAACGGGAACGCCTGAAGCGGATATCAGGGCAAATACAAGAGCGGCAAAAAGAATATTGAAGACGGGACCGGAGAGCACGATGAGGATCCTCTTCCCCACCGGCTGAAAGTTATACGCCCTTGCCCTGTCCTCCGCCGAAATCTCGTCCCCGGTTTCCTCACCCAGCATCTTCACATATCCGCCCAGGGGAACCGCAGAGATCAAATATTCGGTATCCCCGTATTTTTTCCCCACGACTCTGGGGCCGAATCCCAGGGAAAACTTCAGGACCTTCACCTTCGCCAGCTTTGCAAAGAGAAAATGGCCCAGTTCATGCACAAAGATAAGAATGCCCAGAAGTATGAGTGCGTAAAAAATTGTCATTGTATCTCCTTAAAACCGTGATGCGTAATCCGTAACGCGTGACAGGTAATTACCCCCCTTTAGCAAAGGGGGGATAGGGAGGCTACGCATAACGCGTTACGGATTACGTTTTTTTATATATTCCTCGGCCTTTTCCCGCGCCCACCGGTCGGCCTCGATCACTGCATCCAGTTCTGCCGCCTTCTGCGTTTTGTGGGAATGCATTGTCTTCTTAATTATAACAGGGATCTGCGTAAATGATATCCGCCCCTTGAGGAAGGCATTTACCATCACTTCATTGGCAGCATTGAGCACTGCCGGCATCGTTCCTCCTTCCCTCAGGGCATCGTATGCAAATCCCAGACAGGGAAAGCTCTCTGAATCAGGCCGGTAAAAGGTGAGTTTCCCGATGGTGTCAAGCTCCAGGGGCGGCACCGTATTTTCCAATCTCTGGGGATACGAAAGGGCATAGGCGATGGGTCCTCTCATATCGGGCATGGATATCTGGGCCAGCAGGCCTCCGTCAGAGAACTCCACCATGGAATGCACGATGCTCTGGGGGTGCACAAGCACATCGATCCGGTCAGCCTCGAGACCGAAAAGATGGGAAGCCTCAATGACTTCAAGGCCTTTGTTCATCAGCGTCGCAGAGTCGATGGTCACCTTCTTGCCCATATTCCACTTCGGGTGTTTCAGGGCATCTTCGGGTGTAACCACTTTCAATTCCTCGATGGTCTTCCCCATGAAGGGACCGCCTGATGCAGTGAGAATCACCCGCTTCACATACCTCCTGTCGTGACCTTCAATGCATTGAAAAATCGCACTGTGCTCGCTGTCAACAGGCAGGATCACAACCCCGTGGCCCTTTGCTTCCTCCATGACGATGGTGCCCGCTATGACAAGAGTTTCCTTGTTGGCAAGGCCTATCGCCTTGCCTGCCCTGATGGCATGAAGGGTCGGCATCAACCCGCTGAACCCGACCATGGCAGACAGTACAAAGTCAGCTCCGCCATATGCCGCGACCGCATTTATTCCCTCCCCGCCGGCCAGGACCTCAGGCCTCGGACCGAGTCTTTTCCTGAGCTTCTGCGCATCGCCCTCGCCTGCCACCGCCACGATTTTGGGCTGGAAGGTTTTTACCTGGCTTTCCAGGAGATCGATATTCTTCCCTGCAACCAGCCCGATCACGGAGAACCGGTCCCTGCTCCGTGAGATCACGTCAAGGGCCATTCTGCCGATGGAACCGGTAGAACCGAGGATCACTATTTTTTTCATTTCACCAGGCCCGCAGCGAGAGAGATCCAATAAAGGACAGGCCCCGCAAAGAGCGCGCCATCGATTTTATCAAGGACGCCTCCATGTCCAGGAATGATGGCGCTGGAATCTTTAACGCCGGCATCCCGCTTGAACATGGACTCCACGAGGTCCCCCACTATGGTGGTCGCCCCTATAATGATGCCGAACATGAGGGATCCAAACAGAGTCATTGCATGCACCAGGAGGAGATTCAGGAGCCAGCCGGAAAAGGCTCCGCCCAGGAGTGAGCCCGCTCCCCCCGCAACGGTCTTGTTCGGGCTTACCGCCCTGTACAGCTTTCTCCGGCCAAGGGTCTTTCCCACATAGAGCGCAAAACTGTCCGACGCCCACACGCATCCGTAGAGAAAAATAATCCATTCGGGGCCCATTCCCCTCAGCGAGAGCTGTGAAGCAAGAAGTCCCGGGATATAGAGCAGTGCCAGAAGGGAAGGCGAAAGATCACGAAGGGATGAAACAGGGTCCCTCTTGCCGAAGAGCCTGACGGCAGCAGCAGCCATGACGGAGAACATAAGGACATGGGGGAAAAGATTTCTTGACAGGTATGCGGCAACAAGCAGAAGGACGCCGAAGAGTATCCCCGAATTCTTCATAAGTCCGTCTATGCGATACATGGAATAGAACTCCCACTGGGCAACAATGGATGCGGTAAGGAGGAGTACAAAGAAAAAAACATCCGGCAGTTTCATCACAGCAAAATAGAAAAGGGGAAGGAGGATGACCGCCACCACCACTCTTTTGGCGTGCATCTCAGCGTTCTGCCCTTGCGTTGACGGTGCCGAATCTCCTCTCCCTCATCTGGTAGTCATGCAGGGCAAGGAAAAACTCTTCCCGTGTGAAATCAGGCCACAGGGTATCGGTAAAATGCAGCTCCGCATATGCAGCCTGCCAGAGGAGGAAATTGCTTATCCGCTTCTCACCGCTGGTCCTGATAATAAGGTCCGGGGCAGAAAGGCCCGATGTATCAAGCAGTGAATCGAAATATGCCTCGGTGACATCCCCGGGCTTCACCCCCAGATTCATCGCCTTCTTCACCGCCCGTATGATCTCATTCCTGCCGCCGTAACTCAGGGCCAGCACAAGGTTCATCCCTTTATTGCGGAGCGACTTCTCTTCCGCGTCCTTCAGGAGCGCCTGTATGTTTTCCGGCAGCCTCCAGATCTCCCCGATGGTCCTGAATACGATCCCCCTCTTTATCAGTTCGCTGAATTCCTTTTTCAGGTAGAACTCCAGGAGCTTCATGAGCATGGATACCTCTTCATCCGGCCTCTTCCAGTTCTCAAGGGAAAAGGCATAGAGGGTAAGGGTATTGACCCCCACCTCGGTAGCCGCGGTAATAACCTCCCTTGTCCTCTCAGCGCCCCTCTTGTGGCCCTCGATCCTCGGCAGGCCCCGCATCTCTGCCCACCTCCCGTTGCCATCCATTATGATGGCCACATGTGCCGGTATCCTTCCTGATAAGAGCATCTTCTGTCCCCGCTATCTTCCCTTGAGGGAGTATACATAGAGCATACTTCCCATGGGGCTTTCACCCTTCAGGATGTTCTTCGGTTTCAACCCGAAAAGGGGCTTGCTGAGGACCACAAGCTTATCCTCTATAAAGGTATAATCCATGATCCCGCCTGATATTCCATCGATCAGCACATTCTCTTCCATGGAAAGCCCGGTCCACCAGATGGTCTTTAACTGCGAACTCTTATAGCCCAGTCCCCTTGCCATGCTTGCCAGAGGGATCCTCTTCACCACAAAGGACTCCCTGCTCCTGATGAACAACCTGTCCTTCACCGACCATTCACCCCTGCCGACCATCACAGTGGGTGCGCTTTTCTTGAAAGTATTCCGGAAGCCCTGATAGCCTTCCTTGCTCTGCCACACCCTCAACCCATCATCATTATAAAGATTCAGGTATCCGGAATTATCATAGGCCAGGGTATATCGCGCGCCGTCAGGTCCGGCCAGGTAAGTGAAATCATAGATATTCACCCCCAGGGGAAGCTTTACCACGTCTCCCTTTGCGAGGCTGCCGGAGGCATAGTTCATTTTGAAGACAGGGCCTCCAAAGCCTTCGGCCTCATCGTAATGCTGGCCAATGAGCCCCAACAGGGGAAGTGCCCTCAGAAAGACGTTTCCTTTCCAGAGCAATGAAAATTCAGAACCTTTGCGTTCATAGATAGAGGAGACCACTTTCCCCTCATCTTTGATGGTCGGGTTTATCGTATCACTGGAGGTGTCTACCTGTCTTCCCCTTATAGCGGTCACGATGATTTCATCCTTCCCGTCGCCGTTGACATCCATGGTGTCGATCCAGAGGTAATCATCACCGCCCGGGCCCTTATGTTCGTAAAGGGGCACAAGACTTGCGCCGAGGGAATAGACGCGCAGTTCACGTCCGGAGCCAATGATCAACTCCTTGTTGCCGTCCCCGTCCAGATCTCCTGAGGCAAGGAGACTTGCGCTGAAGGGGAGATCAAAGAAGAGGAGCACATCTCCTGCTGAAGCCAGCGGCCCAAGCATATTCCGGGCGGCGCTGAGCTCCTTCACAATGGCCATATCCACCCTGACCTCCCGATCATCAAGCCCTGCTGAATCCTCGGTCCAGAGGATTCTCTGCCTCAGGAGCATCTCCTTTTCAGACTCCTGTGCCGTAAGGATAAGAACTGCCTCTGCATTAAGTCTTTTTGCCTCGGCGATGATCTGTGCATCATTGGCAGAATCAAGGGATGTATCCATCAACTCCAGCCTGCCGCTCTCCTTCAACGCCTGGTAATAGGCATCCCCAAGGTTCCAGTCCACATTTCTGTCCTGATAAAAGAGGACCCTCGCCTTCATCTCCGAAACCCTCAGGATATCACCCTCCCTGGCGTTGCCCTTGAGGATCTCCAGAGTGGATCCGTCAGAGCTCACATTCTTCACCTCAGCCTTTCCCCCGGGTGTTTCGACCCGGCCCATGGGCTCCTTGGTGACAGGGTGAAGGAAAGGCGTTCCCTCTCTGAAGATCGTAACTCGCATGCCCTTTTTTATTCCCGATTGGGCGCCGAGATCCGAAGTGATGACATTCCCCTTAACAGAAACCACCTTTCCCTTAAGAGGCTTGAAGTACGAAAGGGTCTCTTCCCTGAGCTGATTGATCGCGTCGTCGGAAAATGCGGCGCCCGATAAAAAGATTACACCGAAAAGAATTGCATAGAAGAACTTCCGCCTCATTTAGCCTCCCTAAAATCTATATTAAACCCTAACCTCTTACGGCCATGAAAATCAAGTCTGTTTATGAAAAGAAAGGCGGTCCCCTGGTAAATCCGCTCAACCCCTTCCTCTGAAAGGGAGACAGTCTCAACGGGATAATGCCAGAGGGCGGTCTCCTCGTCAAAGGAAACCGTGAACTCCAGATCAAGATGCCCGTCCCTGACAGAGAATTCGGCAATACCGTCGTGAGTCCCCCTGTCCTTAATGAGGAGGGTCTTATCCTCCACTCTCAGGGATGCGTAAGGTGAGCCGAGGAGGGAAATGTTAAACTCTATTCCGAAAATCCCTGAATAACCGCCCTCAAGGAGATAATCCACTCTCATGCGGGAATGAATGAATTTCACCGTTTTTTGAATCGTTACCCCATGGCCCGAAACCATCCCTGCCCGCGAGAGGGTGACCTGCACAGTAGGTCCCTTCTTCTGCGCATTCATCGTATACGACCCGCCGAGGAAATCGCCTGCTTCCTCATACGTATTCTTCATAAGAGAATCTAGGCGTATGTCGCTGTGGAAGAAATGGTCGAGGAGCGATGCCCTGGCATACGTATCGTAGATAAGATAGTCCGAGAGTCCTTCCTCCTTGGCGATTAACTGCTCGTGTATGGTTCTGGTCTCACCTGAATCCCTGACCGCCTCCTTCAGCCGGGCATGATACGCCTCGCGCCTTCGAGAGAGAGTATCCAGGATATTAATGGGCGTGCTCTTCAGGGAGAGTTCCACCAGACTCCCTCCCCCCTCGGAGAAGTATGCGGCCACATCCGGGGTACTGATGAACAGATCCCTGAAACCGTCAGAGTCGAGGTCTCCTTCACGTTTCCATGCGGCTCCGGCTTCCTTTGTCCTGCTGCCCCCGGGAGCGGCCGGCTCCCATTGGGAAAGCACTTCCTCAGCCAGAGATTCCGCTGTGATGAGATGCCGGTAAAGGGCAGAGCGGAGATGGGGAAGATATAATCCTCCGAAAATCCCGTGCCAGTATGCGTCGTTGCACTGACCTTTCCACAATTCATGGAGCATTACGTTTTGGGTCTTACGTTTTGGGCTTTTCGTTTTTCCTTTGAACGTGGAACCGTGAACTTTGGACTTCCCTATCGCTTCATGTACCTTTCCGCTCACCATCAGCATCCGCTTGTGGAGATGATTTGCCTCAGGATACCTCGAGAAGAACGATCTCCATATGCCGCCCCGCACCATGCCCTTGGCACGCTCGCCGAAGATCTTCTCCAGCTCATTCAGTGCGCGTTCGTATTCCTGCCCCTTGTCCGGCGGCAGGACCCACTCCCCCATTTCCCTGTATGACGCCGTAGGGAGATACACGATCCCTCTGGGGCGGAATGCGGAACGATATTCGGAAAAGGTCGTGGTCTCGATCCACTGCGCGTTCCCTTCAAGGGCAGAGAAAAACCGTTCAAGCCATCCGTCCTCATAACAGTGTTTATGGGTTTTCGGCCATACACCGAACTTTTCTCCGTCATCCGCCATGGTGAGAAGCGGTGAACCGCCCGCCATATGCACCTCCCTGAAATAGGAGAGCAATTCGTCAATACCCCTGAAGGGTATGTAATACCTGAGCCTTTCGCTTCCCGGAAAGACATCGATGGAACATCCGTTTTCCTCAGTGATGAAATACCCCGTGAGGTTCTTATCGTCAAGGCCGGTCAGTTTAAAATGGTAGTCGTCAATGGGAAAATACTCCATGCCGGCTGCCGAGAAAGAGCGGGGCATCTGCGGCTCCCAGACCCTTTCCGCAAGCCACATGCCCTGAGGCCTGCAGCCGAACAGCCGTGTAATATATTCCGTCAACGCCTCCACCTGCATGATCCTGTCAACATCAGGAAGCACGGACAGGATGGGCTCATAGAACCCTCCCGAAAGGAACTCGATCCTCCGGGCCGCCACAAACTCCCTGAGGATATCGATGGCCTCGGGATGGTTTTCCTCCATCCACGAGAGGAGGTGTCCCGAATAGTGGAGCACAACTTTCACGGATGGATGTCTCTGGAGAAGCTCAAGGAAAGGCAGGTATGCCTTCCTGTATGCATCCTCCAGCACATGATCAAAGTTTCCTACGGGCTGATGATTGTGGATCGCGAGGATAAGATGGAGTTTAGAAGCGTTCGACAGAGAAATTCCTCCTTCCGGAATACCGGTTCAAGTTCCTAAGAGGAAATTATAACATACCGGCAGGGTTTATCCCCAAAGGGTGGCGATACCTATGGCACTTTTCCTGCCGACAAACTATCACGCAGTCAATTCAGAAACTGATGATATCGGCCCTTTAAATGATACATCTTCAAACTGCGCAAAGTGGGCTTCACCGCAAGTGATTTTCATTTGCTCGCTGGGTCTCAGTTCTTGTGCTTTTCCTTTTGTCTCCGCGACGAAATAGATCTTCTTTTCGCCTTTGAAGACTATCGCCCAGTCGGGATTATAGGTGCCTATGGGCGTCTTTATCCTGAACCAAAAAGGAAGCTTGAAATAAAACTCGATATTCTCACTGCTCTCGCAATCTCTGGCAAACTGATTTTCCACCGACGACTCAAGCGGGATGAAGTTCTCATAAATGGTCTTGTCCCGGTTGTTCACCGCGAAGGTGAATTGGTCAAGGTATATTTCCAGCTCGTTATCTTCAAATAACTTCATTTCATAAATCTTATCGCCGATCTTTTCATACTTGATTCCGTCCACCATTAACTCGTACAGCGCCGATTTGATTGCAGTGACCGCATTATCCATAAAGAGCTGGGGATTCAGCAGCAATTCATTCAGTCTCGCCGACTTCTTGAGGATTTCCAAAATGGTGTGGCGCGTTAATTCGGTCTTTGATTGAATGTAAGCCAGCATATCAGGTATTTCAAACCCGATTTCGTCATAGTCGTCAAGGCTGTCACTTACCAACTGGCCGTCGATCCCCTCCTTGGTAAAGAAGACCCTTTTCTTGGTTGATTTGACAGTCGGCTTTCTGGTTTCCGCCATATTCATCACTGCCTTTGCAGCCCGGATAATCAATTCATCTGTTTTGTATTCAACACGGTATCGGGTATGGAATCTTATCTTCTCCCAAATCTGCAGGAATTTAGGGTCTGCCTCAAACCCTTTACGAAGAGTGACCTTTTGCCTGTCGCCTCTGTTCTTAACCCTTCCTGTAAAATCCACTCCACAATCTTCCTGTATTTCATTCTGCAAGGCCCTGGCAAAATCTTCATAACGCTCATTGGCTACAACCGTCAGCTTATTGACATTGCGGTCAAAGATACGCTGACCGTTTTGATTTACTGATAACCGTAAACCCCTGCCTATTTCCTGCCTCTTCTTGAGTTCCGATTTTGTCTCGTTCAACGTGCATATCTGGAACACATTCGGGTTGTCCCATCCTTCCCGCAATGCGGAGTGGCTGAATATAAAACGAAGCGGAGTATCAGGATCAAGCAGTTTCTCCTTGTCCTGCATTATCAACTTGTAGGTGTCATCATCCGCCTGGCTTTCACCTCCCGTGTCTTTCACTCTGCCCTTGCTGTCCTGTGAAAAGTAACCGTTGTGAAGCATATCAATGGTATAGGGAAGCAAGTCATTGAAAGCAGGCTTGGCAACCTCTTGCTGAAATATCTCCTCAAACCACCCGGCAAACTTGCCTTTCACGGGATTTCCGTTTGTGTCGTACTCCCGATAGTTCTTAACCCTGTCGATGAAGAAGAGAGACAGCACTTTAATCCCTTTGCTTTTGTAACCTCTCTCCTTTTTGAGGTGCTCTTCAACGGTCCTGCGAATCATGAACTTCATCACCTCATCATTCATCCCGCCTTGCGTTTCGCCTACTGAAAGCATTAAACCGTTGGTGAGAGTGATAGCGCCGTTGCCCGCGTCGATTTCATCGATGATGAACCCGTCCTTGTATATCTCTCTCTGGTTGCTGAGCTTAAAAATATCATCACCGGCCTTGACAGTGACGGATTTCTTCAGCACTCCTTTGTTTGTGTTGCAATCAATCTTAATCCTGGCGGTGATCCTGGTTTTTGTCGCACTCACCCTTTCCAACTGAACGAATGCCTCATTCATGGCATTTTCACTCACTACGGAATCGACTTCGATCTGCTTCACAAACCCCAAATCATACGCCTTCACCGGGTTGAGGGAATAGACCAGGTTGTAAAGGTTGGTGTGGGTAGCGGAATAGCGCAGGGTGCAAAGAGGATTGAGATTTTCAATCGCCTTCTTGCGGATATCCGTTTCCATATTCTGAGGTTCATCAACAATCACAATCGGATTGGAGCTTTGGAGAAATTCAATCGGCCTTTTGCCGGTGAGCTTGTCGTTGGGTTTGTTGATGATGTTTTCGTCTTTGGCAAAGGCATCAATATTTATAACCAATATCTGAATGGCATTCCCGGCAGCAAAGCCCCTTAGATTGGAAACCTTCTTGCTGTCATACACATCAAAATTGATCTGTACCTTGTCATAGAGGGTTTGGAAATGTTCGTTGGTAATTTGCAGGTTTTTCAAAACACCTTCACGGATGGCAATTGACGGAACCACAATCACAAACTTCTTAAATCCATAAAGCTTGCTCAGTTCATAGATGGTCCGCAGATACACGTAAGTCTTGCCTGTGCCCGTCTCCATCTCCACGGAAAAATGCATCCCTTGCAACTCCGTGTTCTCACTCTTTATGTCATTCCGCTCTTGTATCCTTCCAACGTTCTCCCAAATCTGTTCGTCTGTCAATGTCAGCCTGTTACCCACCCCGTTTTCGGAAAGCATAGCGCCCGTTTCGGTCAATGAAAATTCAAAATCCCCGCCGCTCAAAGGCTGCCCCTCAAATATGTCCGTGACAGCCCTGATGGCCTCTATCTGGTATTCCTGGTTGCTGTCAAAGTGAAGTTTCATGAGTGGTTTTTTCAGCTTGCGAACAAGAAAGCTTATCTATTTGATTTTTCATGTTTTAATCAGCAAACTCTTTTAGGAACTCTTTTAAATCCTTTTAAGACTTTTTTGATTAAGCGACCAAGTAGAGTAACCAATGTTACTTATTTTCCCATCGTATTACTTCCTATCAAATAGCCATCAAATAAGAAGTACTCATCTATCTAAGTAAAGCTTACTTTATTATCATCACGTTATACGATCAGCCCAAAGCGACAATTGTTCATCCGCCTTGGCTCTGTCAAATGACCGTCAAATAAAAATAGTCATGCCCAAAATGGACATATTTCGAAAATTTCTTCGACATATGATCTTCGCTAATAATGCCCACTGCTTCCATCAACAATATTAGAGCCTATAACCCCTTGTCCTTATTTAACTCTCAAAAGTTATTTTCTAATAGGCATCTAATAAAATTTTTCTTAGCTCATGGGCCTATTAGAACCCACTTGGATTTATTGAAAGACCCCTTGTTACTAATTTTTCCTCCTCTTCTGAGCTCTGACAACAGGTTGTTTATCTTTATCTTCTTTTGTTTGTCGCTCATCCAGTCTGGTAACTTTTTCCAAAGAAGTTCATCCACATCTTTTCTTTCTACGTATCCATGCTCTCCAATAGCTTTTTCAATCAGGTCTAAGTAATATGTTTTATCAAAAGGCCTGTTCCTGGTGTAAGCAGCCTTCTGCCCGGTCTGCTGTGCCACCTTGGCAGAGATAAAATAATTTGGCTTTCTCCCCTCAATCAGTTTTTTCCTTCTTAAATGACCTTCTTCTGTTAGGCTAAGTTTCTTTTTCTTCTGGACTTTATCCAGCATGATAATTTCATCCAGCGTTAAATCACTGCTTCGGGCCAGTACCCTTGCAAAATCCATATCCAGCACCTTGCCGATCACCGTTACTTTTACCTTCCCTCCAGACAAGTCATAATCGGGCATTGGGAAAAAACGCTCCCTCTGATAATTAAACATTTTTCTTATGCCGCCGCCTGCTGTATCAACCATCTTCAAATTAAACATAGCCGTTGCCAGAAATCTGTTTCGGTAGTGCTCTTCAGGAGCATCCTCCTTAACTACTTTCTCTACCGAACCCGGGATAAAATTGCCGAGATTTGAAAATATCAGTTGATCTTCCATTTCGACCACATTGATACGTCCTCCTTTAGTGTAGTCCTGATGTGCAATGCAATTGTTTATTGCCTCGCGGATTACAAATGGTTCGTACTGGTCAATCTCGTCAGGGAAAAGAGTGCCGTCTTTAATATAGCGATATTTAAGATTGCGGATTTTTGCATATATTTTGTCGACTGCAAGCAGCAACGGACAGCTTTCAATGCGATAATCCTTATCATTTCCTTTGGCATCTTTCAATAACCATCGTATCTTTGCCTCAGCAGGGCTGAGAAAATGCTCCGCTTCTGTTTTCCCCAGCAGGATTATTGCCGCACGGGTAATCTTGCCTTTTATGGTTACTTTGGCTTTGTTCAGAAAAGCGATATCATCCCAAAGGTCAACTTCTTCTGCTTGCTCCCGGAACTTGTTCTTGAAGTTTTCTCTTGCTTTCGCAATGGCCGACGGATCAAGGTCTTCCATATCCGCTCCATACACAATGGCTGCACTCCAATCGTCTGTAGCCGTATGAGTCCTGATTCGCTCGATTTCTTCCAGATTCAATGGCGATAATTCTTCTCCGTCCCTCCCGTAATAATGGCCATCAAATGCAATGGGGATTCCCTTGGGGGCGGCGGGTATTTGGAACATAAGCACCCGTCCCTCGGGCAAATTCAGTTCATGGATTTCGACAAAAGTGATACGATTAGTGGTCTTATTGGCTATCTCTCCCTTGAGGCTGTCAAGGTCTTTGCGGTCAGGCCGAAAGCGGCTGCCGACTACCGTCCTACCCCTATCTCTAATGCCGAAAATCAGCCACGCGTAAGGACTGCTCTTGAGATTTGCTTCATTGGACAAGGCAGAAAAATACTTACCCAACTTGCCGAAATCATAGCCATTCTTAGCCTCTTTGAATTCAAATACCTCTGTTTCGGCTGGCAGGCTGCGGAGCTCGTTCAGTTTATTAAGCAATTTCTGCTCTGTCATGTCACGTCATTGCAGAGGTTATTCGGAGAGTGCTTGTTATTATCAGCAGCTATTCGAATTTTTCGAATAGCTGAATCTTTTGCTATAAGCTCATGACTCATATCGTCTTAAAATCTATCCCAGCATCGCGCACCTGCAACACGGTGTTCGTCTTCAACTGATCGTTACCGGCGAACAGACTATCGAGGGTGATGACCTTTTGCGGTTTGGCTGCGATGATTTGCTCTATCAGTTCTTCATTCATGCCATCCAAGGCAATGATGAGTTCGTTATTGTTGATGCTGTAAAAACCTATACTGTCATTGTGCGAGTCCGTAGAGCCCGAAGCAATCTTTTTGCCTTTTTGAGAATGCTTCGCTCCGCTCGCAATGACATACTGGACAGCACTGGTGAGCTCATAACCAGTTTTGAGCATTAGCTCATACAGCATATTTTGCTTTTCGGCTCCGGGCTTGATGGGGTTAGTAAAGGCGTCGAGCTGCTCCACCAGTTTTTCTTCGCTGTCTATTTCACTGCCTCTCCAGATTTTGAAACTGGAGGACGAAAGCTTGAATACCTTGAAACCCAAATCCGGCTTGCCCTCGGCAAACAAATCAGGTTTCTGTAATTTCTCTTTCTCAATCTTCTGAATTACTTTACGGATACGTTCTTTTGCAACATCCGCTATTGATTTGCATCCTGCTTTATAAGAGAGGCCTTCTGCACTACAATGCTCCGGCAATTGAACAACTATAAACTTAATTCTTTTTGGTGCAAACTTGGATTTCTGCGAATTAATTTCCAAGACGGCTTGCGCAAGAGTCCCTGAGCCACCGAAGAAATCCAGTGCAATAAATTCTTCACCCTCATTCATTGAGAGCAGATACTTTTCCAGTTGAACTGGTTTTGGATAGTCGAAATGGATATTTTCCCTCTTCAGATTCGCGCTTGTTGTCTGTGTATTTCCAAGATTGGTCAAAACGGATATGACATAGCTGTGATTTTCTTTTCTTTTCTTTATTACTTCTAAAGCACCTGTCCTGGTAATGACAAAAGCTGTTTCCTGCTCTTTTCCATCAAAGATAGGCTTCAAGCCACTCTTGATAAATTCAAGCACTAAGTCCTTGGAACTCCAGCCACTCTCAATCGTTGTTTCATTTGTGATTCTAAAATCCTCAACTATTGCATCATTCAAATATCTTGGCCATGCATTATCTCGTTTCTCAATCCTCCCTTTTTCGAAATCTGTCGGAAATCCAACAGGTAGAACAAGTTTACTAACCGGATTTGCAGGACCATTCTTTACAATAGTGTTTCTTATTTCCTCTTTGAACAGTTTACTGCTCGAATCTATGCTTGGGTCAATTACTGGAGGCGGTGGGAAAAAATTCAAATTCTTACAGTAAGCATTAATGTATTCGTGACAAACCTTCACTTTAGCTTGATTATCAAAGTTTCCGTCAGTCCTCCAAACGAACTGTGCCACAAAATTCTCTTCCCCAAAAATCTCATTCATAACCATACGAAGATTATGAACCTCATTATCGTCAATGTGGACGAAGATGACTCCGTCATCACGCAACAGATTTTTGGCGAGGAACAGGCGGGGATACATCATGCTGAGCCAGTTGCTGTGATAGTGACCGCTGTCTTTGCTGTTCTTGCGGAACAGGCCCTCTTTCATGAGGTAACCTTCTTCATCCTTATCGCCGATGCGCTTCAGATAATCTTCCTTTTTCTCGCTGAATTTGTCGGGGTAAATAAAGCTGTCGCTGCCTGTATTGTATGGCGGGTCAATGATGATGCACTTCACCTTGCCATAATATGCTTTTTGAAGAACTTTGAGGACTTCAAGGTTTTCACCTTCAATAAAGAGGTTTTCGGTTGAGTTAAAGTTGACGGATTCTTCCGGCGCGGGCTTCAACGTGGTTGTGGTGGGTTGCTGCAATATCTTAAAGGCATCGGACTTTCCCGCCCAATTCAGGACATAGCGCTCATTGGCAAAGTTGATGTCATCGCCAAAAGCCGCTTTCAGCTTTTCCCAATCCAGCTGGCTCTCTGCAAAGAGCTCGGGGAAAAGCTCTTTCAGTCTTTGCAGCCTGGCTTGCTTAATGTCTATTGAGTCTCCGTCCATCTATCGCCCCTTCTCACGGCTAAACAGTAATTGACCATTTTGCCGGCGCCGGCAAAATGGTTTTCAGGCTTATTCCCTGATTGTTTACAAGAGATTATAGCTCTGTTAATGGCATCTTCAAAACCCCGCCACTGAGTATAGCCCAAAAGCGGCTGAAGGTCTCTTGCGCTCCAATATTCCGCACCATATTCGTTTGCTTTTTTTAAATCCTCGAACGACTTACTCCCCATAGGCACCAAATCTCTTTCCGGCATAATTCCTCCCTCTTCATCCCTCTTCTCTGTGAAATCCGATCTTTCTGCGTTTCGGCTGTGGAGGTGTCATTAATTGCCGTATAGCATCAAAGACTACTTTGAACTGGGAGTCATATTTCTTTTCCATGTCGGCAAGTTTCCGGGCTAGGTCTTTGTGGGTCGCAAGCATCTGCCTAAGACGAATGAATGTTCTGACAACATGAACGCTCATCGCTACTGCCTGCTTGCTGTTCAGGACAGTCGCTGCCATTATAGCACCGTGTTCGGTGAAAACCCACGGCAAGAATCGAGGATCACGGTGCTTCTGGGAACCGGTCGCAAATTGCGACCGGTTCGATTCATTGTTTAGCGCCTTCAGCTGTTCCCATTCTTCAGAGGTTAACTGAAAAGCGAAATCCGCCGGAAATCTGTCTGAGTTGCGCTTTACTTGTTCGTTCAGACGCTTTGTCGTGACCCCATAAAGCTCGGAAAGATCGGCATCCAACATCACCTTTTCTCCCCGAATCAGCAGAATCTTCCTTTCAATCATTTCAACTGGTATAAGTGCCTTCATTTTTTCCCTAAACTTGAGGTGCCAAATTGTGACCTCAAGAAATCACCATATGTGATATGTTCAATATCGGAATTTATAAGGTCACTTGCCATAACGCTCCTTTTCTTCCGTCGACCATTTTGCCGGCGTTGGCAAAATGGTTTTCAGGCTCATTTCCCCTTCTAAACTCCCTAAATACTAAATAATATCAAGCATGAATTGCAATGTCTCACGGCCGGTCGTTTCTCCCTTATTCCACTTGTGGTTGTGATACAATAGAATCCCATGAAGATTTCCCTCATTATACCCACGCTCAATGCCGGCTCGCAGATAGAACCCCTTCTCTCACGAATTTCGACCCAGCACGTGAAGCCGTACGAGACCATCGTCATTGATTCTTCATCAGAAGATGCCACAGTGGAGATCGCACAACGGTTCAACGCGAAAACGATAATAATTCCGCGAGAGACTTTCAACCACGGCGGGACGAGAAATTTGGCAGCCGGGGAGGCCGGGGGAGATGTCCTCGTCTTCATGACACAGGACGCTTTGCCCTTCGATAACAGGTTCCTGGGCAATTTAACCGCTCCCCTGGCAGAGCATGATATCGCTGGGGCATATGGAAGGCATATCCCCCGGCACGACGCATCACCGCCTGAGATCTTTGCAAGGCAGTTCAACTATCCGGAGTCGTCAGTCATAAAATCGATGAGCGACCTCAGCGCCTGCGGCATCAAGACTTTTTTTTTCAGCAATGTATGCTCTGCGGTCAAGAGGGAGATATTCTTTAAGGTCGGGATGTTCCCGGAGAGGGTGAGGGCAAATGAGGACATGCTCCTCGCTGCAAAGATTATCCTGAACGGGTACAGGATTGCCTATGCTCCTCATGCCATGGTTATCCATTCCCATACCTATTCGCTTTTTCGGCTGTTTACGCGGTATTATAATATCGGGGCATCCCTGAAGAGCAATAAATGGGTACTGAAGTATGCTCGTTCCGAGGGGGAAGGGTTGAGATTCCTTGAAGAGGAGTTTCGTTTTCTTCTGAACCGGCAGCAATACGCCTGGATACCGTATATTTTTCTGGAAGCCCTGGCAAAATATGCGGGATACAGGATCGGTTTGATTGCAGGATGAAAGAAATCGTCAAGGCATTAGGAATGTTCTTTAAGATTATCTGCCTTGTCATCATAGACCTCCTTGCGTTTTACGCTTCCCTTTTTGTCGCCTGGGCGCTGAGGGCAGAGGTTCTGTCCTCGTTCGTACCGGATCTCCCGGCATTCGACCAGTTCTCCTACCCCTATTTCCTTTCTCTGTGGTGGATACCTGCCCTTTTCATATTCTTCATCCTTTATGAAGGCCTCTACGACGGGAGCCAGCCCTTCTGGGACGAGGTGAGGGTGATGGTGAAGGCCATTTCCCTCGCAACCCTCACGGTGATGGCCATCGTCACCCTGGGGAAGATGCAGGACAGGATATCGCGCCTCGTCCTCCTGGGGATGTGGACTGTGTCCCTCTTTACCTTCCCCCTCTTCAGACTCTGGGGGAAGCGGCTCCTCTACCGCACGGGCATCTGGAGGGAGAGGGCCCTGATACTGGGAGCGGGGAACGCAGGGAGGCTGGTCATGGAAGGTCTCCAGAGAGAGACACACATGGGATATGAGGTAATCGGCTTTCTGGACGATGATGAAAAAAAATGGGGAGAGGTCATCAGCGGGAAGAAGGTCTTCGGACGGATCAGACACTTTCCCAGGTTTATCAGAGATCTCAGAATAGTCACCATCATCATCGCCATGCCCTCCCTTCCCCCGGAACGACTCTCTGCCCTAACCGCCAGCGTCCAGAATCATGCCACCAATACCATGCTGATTCCTGATCTCAGGGGCATTGCGCTTTTGAATACAGGACTCCTTCATCTTTTCTATGAAGAGATATTCCTGATGAACATACGGAACAACCTCAAATCCGCTCCCAACAGGTTCGTCAAGAGACTCTTCGATGTCACTTTGGGAATCATCGCCATGCCCCTCCTTCTGCCCCTCATCGGAATCATCGGTCTGGCGATACGCCTGGAGACCCCGGGACCTGCAATCTATGCCCACGACAGAATCGGCAAAGGGGGAAAGACCTTCCGGTGCTACAAATTCAGAACCATGCTGCGGGATGCGGAAGAACGGCTCAGGGAGATCCTCGAAAACAACGACGAGATCCGCAGTGAGTGGGAGAAGAACTGGAAGCTGAAGGACGACCCACGGATCACAAAAATCGGCCGTTTCCTCCGGAGGACATCCCTTGATGAGCTTCCCCAGATATTCAATGTGCTTAAAGGGGAGATGAGTTTCGTCGGCCCGAGACCGTATCTCCTGAGAGAACAGAAGGTTCTTGAGGAACAGCTCCCGGTCATCTGCAGTACCAAGCCCGGCATCACCGGACTATGGCAGGTTTCGGGAAGGAGCAACACCGGCCACGAGTACCGGCTGAAACTGGATGCGTGGTATGTGATGAACTGGTCCCTCTGGTTTGACATTGCCATACTGTTCAAGACGATACGGGTGGTCGCGAAGATGGAGGGCGCATACTGACGCTATTGGCCGGAACGTAGCGATAAACAGCGTTTATGATATAATAAAACAATTTCCACATTGTCTCCGAGGAGCGTGTAACATTGATCAAAGAAATACGGTATCTTACTGCGGATGATCTTCCCAAGGTCCCCTTTGTCCTTGAGGGCATATCATCACGGTTTATCCGTGAATACATGGCGGTCCCTCTTGAGTTGAAAAACAATGTCCTCAAGGTGGTGATGGCGAACCCGGAGGATAAGGAGACCATTGACGCCCTCAGAGTGGCCACCGGCGCCGATGTGGCGGTCTTCGGAGCCGGCGCAGAGGTCCTCAATGAGTTCATATCCAAGTTCTACGGCCAGGAATCTCAGAACATAAACAGGATCATTGAGGACATCGGCGAAAAGGGCCTGGAATTCATCAGGGAAGAGGAAGAGGACATCGGCCATCTCAAGGACCTTGCCTCGGAAGCGCCCATCATAAAACTCGTCAACCTCCTTATCTCAAGGGCGGTGGAGGGTAGGGCAAGCGATATTCACATCGAGCCCTTTGAGGATGAATTGAAGGTGAGATACCGCATTGACGGCGTGCTCCATGATGTGGAATCCACCCCGAAGAAACTCCAGGCTGCCATTGTATCGAGAATAAAGATCATGGCGAAACTGAACATCGCCGAACGGAGACTGCCCCAGGACGGCCGCATCAGGCTGAAGGTGGGCGAGAGCGAGATAGACTTAAGGGTATCCACCATCCCTGTGCTCTATGGCGAAAGCGTGGTTATGAGGATCCTCCGCAAGGAGGGCATTGTGATAGACCTCGAGCAGCTCGGATTTCCTGCAGATACCCTTTCCGGCTTCAACCACCTCATCACAAAACCGAACGGCATCATCCTTGTCACCGGCCCTACGGGAAGCGGGAAAACCACAACCCTTTACGGCGCGCTGGACAAGATCAATTCCCCTGATAAAAAGATCATCACGGTGGAGGACCCCGTAGAGTACCAACTCAAGGGGGTGAACCAGATACAGGTGAAACCCCAAATAGGGCTGAATTTTGCCAATACCCTGAGACATATTGTGAGGCAGGACCCTGATATTATCATGATCGGAGAGGTCAGGGATCTTGAAACAGCAGAGATCGCCATACAGTCCGCTCTGACCGGGCATCTCGTTTTTTCGACACTCCATACGAACGACGCGCCCAGCGCCATCACACGACTCCTCGATATGGGAGTGGAAAATTTCCTCCTCTCTTCCACTGTTCGCGGCATCCTTGCACAGCGGCTCGTAAGGATGATCTGCCCTTCCTGCAGGGAAGTGGACCGCTCCGCAGCAGACAAGGAAGAACTTGCCGTCTTCGGCATCGGAAGCGATATCACCCTCTATGCAGGGAAGGGGTGCGAGCAGTGTGCCTACACGGGATATTACGGCAGGTCGGGGATATTCGAACTGCTCATGGTGGATGACGAAATCCGCAAGCTGATCCTCAAGAACGCCGATGCAAACCAGCTGAGGGCGACGGGGAGGCAGCGCGGCATGAAAACCCTCCTCGAGAACGGTGCGGAAAAGATAAAGGCAGGCATTACCACCCTGAGCGAAGTCCTCAGAGTTACCCAGGAGGCTTAAGTGGCCACCTTTTCTTACCGGGCGACCACGAGAGAGGGCACCATCGTGGAAGGCGTCGTCGATGCGGCGGACGAAAGGGCTGCTGTCGAAAAGTTGAGAAACACCGGCGTCATTCCCCTGAAGATCGCCGCCCCAAGGGAAGGCATCAGGCGGAAGTTCACGCTGAAATCTTCGAAGGGCGACCTCCTCACTTTCACCACGGAACTCTCTGCTCTGCTCGGAGCCGGATTACCCCTCGACCGGAGCCTGAACATCCTCTCCGATATCTCTGAAAGCAAGGAGATGAAGGGCATCATCCATTCCATCCTCAAGTCGATCCGGGAGGGGAGCGCATTCTCCGACGCACTGCTGAGACATCCGAGGGTTTTCCCCAAGATATATGTAAACATGATACGGGCGGGAGAAGCAGGCGGCGTGCTGGATGTGGTGCTGGACAAACTCAATGAGTTCCTGGAGACTTCCAAGGAACTGAAAGAACACATATTTTCCGCAATGATCTACCCCACCATACTGAGCGCAACCGGGGGGATATCGATCATTATTCTCCTCACCTATGTGCTCCCGAAATTCTCAGTGATATTTGCAGAGCTCGGCAGTGCATTGCCCCTCCCCACGCAGATTGTTCTGGCTTTCAGCAATTTCCTCAAGACATTCTGGTGGGGCGCTTTATTACTGGCGATGGGGGCGTGGTTCATTCTCAGAAGTTATGTGAAATCTCCTGCGGGCAGATATAAGTGGGATTCCTTCAAACTGAAGCTGCTTGGCGAAGTCATAACAAAGATCGAGACGGCACGTTTTTCGCGGACCCTGGGAACGCTCCTGAAAAGCGGGGTTCCCCTCCTGCAGGCCCTGAACAACTCAAAGGATGTTGTCAGCAATCAGGTGATCGCTTCCGCTATTGACAGGGTCTCAAAGGGCGCAAAGGAAGGGAAAGGCATCGCGGTCCCTTTGTCCGATGCCGGCGTCTTCCCTCCCCTTGCCTTATCCATGATCAAGGTCGGCGAAGAGACCGGCCAGCTCGACACCATGCTGATGAAGGTCGCATCCACGTACGAAAAGGGCCTGAGGCTTGCCGTCAAAAGATTTGTGAGCTTCCTTGAACCCGCAATGATTCTCGGTATGGGCCTGATCATCGGCTTCATCGTGGTCTCGATGCTCATGGCCATCTTCAGCATAACGGAACTGCCGTTCTAACTGAAACGTAATGGGTGATGCGTGACGCGTAACGAGAGAATAGACAAAAACCCATCACGCGTCACAGGTCACGTGTCACGCTGCAGGGGCTTCACCCTTCTGGAGCTGCTCATCGTACTGTTCCTCGCCGTCCTTATGGTCATGCTCTCTGCTGTGCTCTTTACGAACACCCTTTCTTCCAGCAGGCTCAATGCAGCCGCCCGGGAGATATCCGCTTCCATAAGACATGCCAGAACCCTTGCACAGATCCACGGCGAACGGCAGGCCGTCGTCATAGACCTTGACGCAAAACAGTATGGGGTAGAAGGCCGCGCCTTAAGAAGCATACCTCCGGACGTCAATATAAAGGTAACCGACCCCTTTTCGGGGGATGTCTACTCAGGCAAGTACCTTATCGCGGCGAGCGCCACCGGCGCGGTGAACGGTGGCGCCATCGTTTTGTGGAATAAAAAAAGGACAATGACTATCCAGCTGGATCCCATAGTAGGGGCGGTGGTGATAAAATGACAGGAACAGACGGAACAACATTTGTGACGCGGAGACGCGGGGTTAGGAACGCGTCGCGCGTCGCGCGTCACGCTTTACGAAGCAGCGCCGGCTTCACCCTTCTTGAGGTGCTCGTGGCCGTAGCCATTTTGGGCATTGCGATCGCGGTGATCCTGCAGCTTTTCTCCGCTGATCTGAGAGCCATATCGGTATCCGGGAATTATGTTGCAGCCGCTGCAAAGGCAGAGGCAAAGATGAGGGAGGTGCTGGATGACGACGCCCTTACGGAACGCTCTCTCAGCGAGACGACCGATGACGGGTACAGAATCGATGTCGCGGTCACCAGGGCATTAGGGAACAGAACGGAAAATCTGCCGGTGATGCTCCTGGATGTATCCCTCACCGTACACTGGACAAAGGGAACAAAAGAGAGAACACTCACCCTGAGAACAATGAAGATGGTGGAAAAGAAAATATGACCGGTGATGAAATGACAGAGAGAACATCCTTTCCGACGCGGAGACGCGGGGGCAGGAACGCATCACGCATCACGCACCACGCGTTACGAAGCGGGAGCGGCTTCACCCTCCTTGAACTGGTCATATCCATCACTATCATCGGTATTATCGTCCTGATCATTGCCGGCGCTACGCGACTGGGGTTCCGTTCCGTGGACGCAGGGGAGAAAAAGATCGAATCCCTTGAGAGGATGAGATCGTCTCTGTGGCTCATCAACTCCCAGATCCAGTCGGAAATCCCCCTGACGTTCGACGAAGACGGTTCCCGGAAATATTACTTTAAGGGAACCAGGGAATTTCTGCAGTTCTCTACCAACTATTCCCTTGCGGGAGGAGAGAGGGGTTATGTTCTGGCCGCTTACAAGGTAGTTCCCGATGATCGCGGAAAGCAGGTTCTCTATCTGACCGAGAACGGTATCGGCATGACCAACGGGACCGAGACAAAACTCCTGGACGTCTTTGACGAGATATATTTCGAGTATTTTTACAAAGAACCTGCAGCAGAGCAGGGGAGCTGGGTCCAGCAGTGGACGGACGAGACAGCAATTCCTGAAAAAGTGAGGGTCCATTTTGTGGAAGGGACAAAGGATCTCGCCCTGATCATTCCCATGAGATCGAGGGGATCCCTGGCGCAGAGGCCCTCTGCAGCGCCCGGCTTTACGATTCGATGAACAGGAAAGTGTGCATACCGCTGTTCCGCGGTCCTTTAAAGGCCGTTCCCCTGTCATCGGAAAAAGGGATCGCCCTTCTCATGGTGCTGTGGGTTCTCACCGTCCTCATGGTGATCGTCCTCTCCTTTTCCTTTATGACAAGGACGGAAACCCATGCCACGCTATCCTTCAAGGAGGGGATAGAAAAGAAATTCCTTGCAGAGGCAGGGATAGAAAGAGGGATGGTGGAGATGCTTTACAGAAGGCAAAACCTGAATGCCGGAGACAGCGAAATATGGAAGGCGGACGGCACGCCCTACAGCGATCAGCTGAGTAACGGAAAGTATACGGTCAGGATTATGGATGAATCGGGGAAACTGGATATCAACACACTCAATGACAGTTCTGCTATACTATTCAAGAATCTCCTGATAAATGCGGGCGTAAAGGCAGAAGACGCGGATACCATTGCGGATTCCGTCCTGGACTGGAAAGATGCAGATGACCTTCACCGCCTCCATGGAGCCGAGAGCGATTACTACAGGTCACTGCCGAACCCGTACAAGGCAAAGAATGCAGATTTTGATACGGTTGAGGAACTGCTCATGGTGAAGGGCATGACGCCCGAGATACTGTACGGGACTGAAGAAAAGAGAGAGATCATCGGTTCCCTCACGGTGAATTCAAGGGTGGGCTCAATCAATCTGAATGCGGCTCCCAGGGAGCTCTTAATGGCCCTGCCCGGCATGACTGCGGAAATAGCGGACGGAATAATAAAAATCAGGGAGAAAAAGGAGATTCAGGGGTTGCAGGATGTTCAGGCTGTCCTTGGAGAAAGTTATAAGCTTATGGCATCATACGTCGGTTTCAGCGCTTCCAATGCATTCACCATCGACGCCGTCGGCTTTAAGGACAGTGAGGCAAAAGGGTATCGCGTCACGGCAACCGTCATCATGGAGAGCAATAACAAATACAGATATGTATACTATAAAAGCCCGATGAACGTAACCCGATGACAGAAACCATAGCAGTGAAGAAAGTGACAGCCGTCATCTCCGGCTCCCTGGCACGGCTGAGGGCAATGGGGAAGCCTCTGCAGAGGGTTCTCACCTTCAGTCTCGCTGATGATTCCCTTGCGCCTGCGAAAAACGTTTGTGCTGCCATCGAGAGGGGCCTTCTGTCCATAGCCTACGGTTCACGGATACTGTCCCGGATTACCCTCAAGGGATGCAAGCTGTACCCCCTGGAGGAAAAGTATCCGACCCCTGAGGGCCTGGCTTCCTCTGCGGCGCTGACGCTCAATACCCTGGGCGCATCAAAGGCAGAGATGACGCTGAGCATTCCCAAGGCATGGACGGTTATCAAAATTGCGGAGTTTCCCTCCACGGTCAGGGATAACCTCTCTGACGTGGTTTCCTACGAAATGGACCGGCTCACCCCCTTTGGTCCTGGGGAGGCATTCTATGATTTCAGGATCGTGAGGGAAGACAGTGAGAAACTCACGTTACTGGTGGTGGCGGTGAAGACCGATCTTATAGGGCCGTATCTTGAAGCGCTGAGGGAAAAAGGCTTTAACGTCAGCAGGGTGACCGTCAATCTTTCCGCCGTTGGCGCCCTCTGCCGGTATGCAAACAAATGCGCTGACTCCGTCTTTATCAAGATCAGCGAAAAAGAATACGAGGGCGCCGTATTCCTGGGTGGTTTTATCACCGGCGCCTTCGCGGGTTCTTTCGGGTCTGACGATGACAGGGAAAAACTGGATACCGTAATGGCAGAGATGGAACCCCTTCTGGACAGTGCCAGGAAGGAGGGAAAATCACCGCAGGTTATCGTATCGGTGAAAGACAAGAACTCAGCCCTCGGGGAAATGATGAAACTGAGGATGACCCTTCCCTTCAAGATACTTGAGGAGACTGGTATCCCCCTGGGTCTCTCAAAGAAAGAAATCTCTTATGAAGCGGTGGGAGGAGTAATCGAATCCCTCTGGCCCCCCGCAGGGGGATTGAATCTGCTGGGCAAGGGCCGGCAGACAAAGGAAAAGCCTCCCCTTGCCCTTACCGTTATCCTTGCCATTGGAGTCGTTGCCGTGTGGGCCCTCTCCCTCGTTGCCCCTGTCAAAATTGAGGGGACAAGGCTCAGAGAAATGGATCGGCAGATCGCCATGAGAAAAGACGAGATCAAGAAGATCGAGGCGTTGAAAAAAGACGTCGCTGCGCTGGAGAGTGATATTGCGGCCATCAACAATTTCAAGGGGAACAGGCCGATGGCATTGAATATTCTCAAGGAACTCACGAGCGTTCTTCCGAAGACTGCATGGCTGACACGAACAAGGATAACCGAGACAACGGTTGACATTGAGGGCTATGCAGGGTCAGCCACCGAGCTTATACCGAAACTGGAGGCCTCACCCTATTTCAGAAAAACGGAATTTGCATCCCCTACTTTCAGGGACGCAAGGATGAATGCGGACAGGTTCACTATCAAGATGGAGATCGAGGGCGTGAAAAAGACCGAAGGGGAAAAGACAAACGGGCGGGGGAAACCGAAAAGTGAAAAGAAGTAAGACGTTCATCATTACCATACCGTTGATGGCCCTGCTGCTGGGGTTTGTTGCCTATCAGTATGGGTATGTAAAGATCCGGGGAGAGATCCAGTCCATCAAAGAAGACCAGAGGATAAGGGCAAAGACCCTTCAAAAATATATTGAACTCATTGCTGAAAAACCTCTCCTGGAGAAGAAGTTTGCGGCGCTGACAGAGGAGCGGAAGGCCGACAATTCAAAACTCATCGAAGGGCAAACCCTTTCCCTGGCTGCAGCAACCCTTCAGGATACGGTGAAGGGCATTATCATCAGCAGAGGAGGGACAATATCCAGCGAACGGGTGGGCAAGCCCGAAGATATCGGAAAGTTCAAGGCAATTACGGTAACCATTGACGCCGTTGTTCCTGATGCCCGGGCGCTGAGCGATATCCTTTACTCCATAGAGACCCGGACTCCCCACCTTGTGATAAAAGAGCTCGATACAAGGGTGAGGGATTTCCGAAACCCCAGGGAACTCATGGTGAAACTGGATATTTCCGCCATGACTGCCGGGAAATAAGTTCCTCCGGGCGAGCTGAAAAGGGGCATGCTCCACCATCCCTTGACAATTCCTGTATTTTATGAGGCGGGCGAACCAACCTCTCAGCAAAAATGCAACATATTCAATGAGCGATTGGGAATCGTCTCGATTGTTGTCATTCCGGGCTTGACCCGGAATCCAGTATATTTCTTGCTTCTGGATTCCCGCTTTCGCGGGAATGACGTGCTAAGGTGAGCGGATCTATGGACAAACTGGTAATAAACGGCGGCAAGAGACTGAAAGGCGAAGTGACCATCAGCGGCGCAAAGAATGCAGCCCTGCCCATCATGGTATCCTCCATACTTGCCTCGGGTGAAAGTACCATACAAAGGGTTCCGGAATTGATGGACGTCATGACCATGGGGAAGCTCCTTGACAACCTCGGAGCCGGCTTTCATTATGAACCGGGTACGGCCGTCATCAATACTGCGCACATCAACAACCATGTGGCGCCCTATGACCTTGTGAAGACCATGCGCGCGTCGGTTTTGGTCCTCGGTCCGCTTCTCGCCCGCACCGGAAAGGCAAGGGTCTCTCTGCCGGGAGGATGCGCCATCGGCGCCAGGCCCATCAACCTTCATCTCATGGGTCTGGAGAAGATGGGGGCAACCATTGAACTGGACAGAGGGTATGTGAATGCCAGCGCAAAGGGGTTGAGAGGCTCGGCAATATATCTCGATATGCCCACGGTGACAGGCACCGAGAACCTCCTCATGGCTGCGTCCCTTGCGAAGGGCACTACAGTGATCGAAAATGCCGCAAAGGAACCCGAAGTCGTTGATCTCGCCAATGCCCTCTCGTCCATGGGCGCCAGGATAAGCGGCGCGGGTGAGAGCACCATCGAGGTGGAAGGGGTGGATGAGCTCAGGCCGCTGCACTATTCCGTCATACCGGACAGGGTGGAGACGGGAACCTTCATGACCATAGCGGGAATAACCGGAGGCGAAATCCTCATCAAAGGATGCAGGCCGGAACACTCTGAAGCGTTGATTACGAAATTAAGGGAAGCAGGCCTTGAGATCGAAATTGAGAGCGCCGGGATGCGGGTTACGGGTCCAGACCGGCCCAGCGCAAAGGATATAAAGACGATGCCCTACCCGGGATTTCCCACGGATATGCAGGCTCAGTTCATGGCGCTGATGGCCGTGGCTGAGGGAACAAGTGTCATACGGGAAACCATTTTTGAAAACAGGTTCATGCACGTGGCCGAACTGAGAAGGATGGGCGCTGATATAGAGATCGAAGGGGGAGTAGCGACCGTGAGAGGCGTACCGAAACTGAACGGTGCGGACGTTATGGCCACGGACCTCAGAGCCAGCGCTTCCCTCATTGTTGCAGGTCTGGGTGCAGAGGGGAGAACGACCATTCACAGGCTTTATCACCTGGACAGGGGCTACGAACGGATAGAAGAGAAACTGAAGGGGCTGGGCGCTACTGTGGAGCGGATGAAAGATGCCCGATAAGCATCCCCAGGGTTTCCTTAAGGTCTTTCCTGTCAACCACCATATCGATCATCCCATGTTCAAGAAAGAATTCGGCCCTCTGAAAGTTTTCGGGCAGTTGCTGTTTGATCGTCTGTTCGATCACCCTTTGCCCTGCAAAGCCTATGAGGCTTTTCGGCTCTGCAATGATGACGTCCCCGAGCATGGCAAAGCTTGCCGTAACCCCTCCGAAGGTCGGATCTGAAAGAATGGATATGTAGAGTATCCCCGCCTCTTTCAGCCTTCCTATGGCAGCAGAGGTCTTTGCCATCTGCATGAGGGAAAAGATTCCCTCCTGCATCCTGGCGCCCCCTGAGGATGCAACGGTGACAAGGGGGATTTTCTTCTCCATTGCCAGTTCTGCCGCTCTTACGATCTTTTCGCCTACGGCGGAGCCCATGCTCCCCCCGTGAAAGGAAAAATCCATAACCGCGATCACAACGGGGTATCCGTTGATGAGGGCATCCCCTGTGATGATCGCCTCCCTGAGTCCGCTCCTCTTCTGATACTCTTTGACCCTGTCCCTGTAAGGAATGGTGTCCTTAAAACCAAGGGGGTCCCCGGAGGTCACCTCCGGATTTATCTCGACGAAGCTCCCTTCGTCCACAATGAGATCCAGACGCTCCATGGCGCTGATCCTGAAGTGGTAGTTACACTTCGGGCAGACCTTGAGGTTCTTTTCGATCTCCTTCTTATAGACGATCTCCTTGCAGTTCTCGCACTTGACCCACAATCCCTCGGGGATCTTAACCTTCTTGTCGATCTTCTGTTCCCTTGTCTTCTTAAACCACGCCATGATCAGTGATCAGTGATCAGTAATCAGTGAACAGTTGTGATGTTTCTGCTCATCACTATTCACTCATCACTCGTCACTGCCGTTAAATTGCCCTCCTCAGTTCAGACATAAGTTTCCCAAGGTTTTCAGGTGACTCATGGAGCTTTTTCACAATGGCGCTGCCGATGATCACTCCATCAGCAGACTCAGACACTGCCTTAGCCTCCTCAGGAGTAGAAACACCAAAACCCACAGCAACGGGTTTCTTCGTAATTCCTCGGATGGCGCTCAATGATTCCCGGATCGAACTGTCCAGGGAGAGTTTCGATCCCGTAATCCCGGTTATGGAGACATAGTAGATAAAACCCGTTGATGCACCGGCGATCTTTTTTATCCTCTCCCCTGTCGACGTCGGCGCCACAAGGAATATGGTGGCAAGATGAGTTGCACTCGCGTAGCGGCGCAATTCCCCTGCCTCTTCAGGCGGGAGGTCAGGGATGATCACGCCATCCACTCCCGCATCAACAGCATCTCTCACAAACCCTTCCACTCCATATTTGAAAACCGGGTTGTAGTAGGTCATGAGGACAAGGGGTATCTGACAATCCGGTCTTATATCCCTTACAAGACCGATTACCTTCCTCAGCGTAACGCCCGCCTGAAGCGCCCTCTCCGCCGCCCTCTGAATGGTCGGCCCATCAGCAAGGGGGTCAGAAAAGGGTACGCCCAATTCAACAATATCAGCGCCTGATCTCTCAAACAAAAGGACCGTCTCCTTCGACTTTTCAAGGGAAGGGTCCCCCGCCATGACATAGGGTATGAATGCCTTTTTATTCTGAGCCCTCAGTTTCTTGAATGTCTTGTCGATCCTGTTCATAGCGGTCTCACAATTCTATTCCCCTGATCTGTGCCACCTGGTGCACATCCTTATCACCGCGACCTGATAAATTCACCACAATGATTTCGTTGCGTGCCAGCTTCGGCGCACGTTTCACCGCTTCAGCCAGCGCATGGGCTGATTCGAGGGCAGGGATGATCCCCTCTGTCCTGCTGAGAAGCTCGAAAGCAGACAGCGCCTCTTCATCCGTGGCATAGGTGTACTCGACGCGGCCCAGGTCCTTCAGGTAGGGGTGCTCGGGACCCACGGCAGCATAGTCCAGTCCCGCTGAAACGGAATGGGTGCCGAGGACATTGCCTGCTTCATCCTGAAGGAGATAGGTCTTCGTCCCCTGGAAAACCCCAAGGGATCCTCCCGCAAACCTTGCAGCATGCTCACCACCTGCGATCCCTCTGCCGCCGGCCTCAACCCCGACCATCTTCACCCCGTCATCCAGAAAAGCATAAAAAAGCCCCATGGCATTGCTTCCGCCGCCGACGCACGCTATAAGATGCCCGGGTAGCTTTCCCTCTGCAGCGAGTATCTGTTTCCGTGCCTCCCTGCCGATGACAGCCTGAAAATCCCTGACCATCACAGGAAAAGGATGGGGTCCGAACACTGTTCCCAGGACATAGTGGGTGCTCTGCACATTGGTAGTCCAATCCCTCAGCGCCTCGTTTATGGCGTCCTTCAGGGTCCTTGAGCCTATGGGCACTTCCGTGACCCTGGCCCCGAGGAGCCTCATCCTGAAGACATTCAACGCCTGTCTCTTCATATCCACAGAGCCCATGTATATCTCGCATTCCAGTCCCACGAGAGCCGCGCCTGTTGCAGTGGCAACTCCGTGCTGTCCGGCCCCTGTCTCTGCAATGAGCCTCTTCTTCCCCATCTTTTTTGCGATCAATGCCTGGCCGAGGGCATTGTTGATCTTGTGGGCTCCGGTATGTGCAAGGTCCTCCCGTTTAAGGTATATCTTCGCTCCCCCGAGGTGCTCGGTAAAGCGTTTTGCATAGTACAGCGGGGTAGGTCTTCCGACATACGTCATCTGGAGGCGGGCAAGTTCTTTCTGAAACTCCCTGTCGGTCTTGGACTTGAGATAAACGCCCTCAAGCTCCCTAAGTGCAGGCATCAGCGTTTCGGGGACAAACCGGCCGCCGTACTGCCCGAAATAGCCTCTTTTGTCAGGTACCTTCTTAATGATTCTCCTCCGGAATGAGACCGTAATAAAATGTTATTATAGCATAACCGGCTTGCAAGCAGGGTTCAAGGATTCGAGGACTCGAGGGTTCAAGTCTTTGTCTTTCTTGAACATTTCACTTTAGTCACTTGATTCCTTGACCCCTCGGACCCTTTTTCCCTAATAGATGCAATGCCCCATACAGTCCGCCGAAGTCGCCGAGGACAGCGTTCTCGATCAGGGGAGGTTCAGGGAATATCTTCAAGATTTCTGCAAGGGAGGAGCGGACTTTGTCCATAGGGATTTTATTGATCACTGATCCTCCCAGGATAACCATGTCAGAGGACCAATGGACAATGGTGTTGTTAAGGCCGTAGGCAAGGAAGCGTGCCACCTCATCCCAGACAGCCGGATCGTTAATTTCGGATGCCTTCTTTCCATAACGCATCTCGATGGCAGACCCTGAGATATACCGTTCAAGATACCCGGGAATACTCTTGCATTCAGGACAGAGGGTGCCGTCCGCATCAATGATTTGGTGGCCCGGCTCAAATCCCATGGCACTGGCATCAATTTCGCCATCAATGATCCTCGCCCCTCCGACGCCGGTGCTGACGGTCATATAGACGACAATCCTTTTCCCCTTGCCTGTTCCCTTTACGGCCTCTCCCAGTCCCACCATGGCGGCATCATTTTCGAGAAAGACAGGTGCACCGAGAATGTTCTGGAACTCCTCCTTCAGGGGTTTCCGGATCCATCCCGGAATATGCGGGGAATTCACCAGTTTTGTCTTGTCCCGGTCGAGGGGTCCCGCAATGCCTCCGGCAGCAGCTCTGATTTTCTTTCCCCCTGAGAGTTCAAAGGCAGCATGCTTGAAGAGCTTCATGCCCTCATCGAAATCTTCTGGCGTGGGGATGACCATGGGTTCTCCAAAATCCCTGCCGTCACCTGAGAAAGCGATCCGCATCTTTGTCCCACCTATGTCAAAAAGGAGATACATGCCATCGTCCCTTTTTTTATTATAGTGAACAAAAGGAATATCTGCACTGGGGTTTATATAGATCCGAAAAATTGACAGAGAACAATGAAGGCATTGAATTGCTTGTCATTGCGAAGCAATCTCATGCAAAAAGGAGGGATTGCTTTGCTCGCAATGACAGATGTCTATGTCCATTTTTCGGTATAAATTCCTTCGTTTGACACCCTCTCCATGTATTCTTTATACTTCATAAAAGAGGAAAGGTAATCGCGCTTTTCATGAAGACTGCCTTTCCCTCATCTGAAAATCAGGAGGAATTCCGTGTGCGAAGTAAACGCATATATCGTTAAAGACGGAAAAGAGGAGCTGTATCTCGAAAATGTGAATGTGGCGAAATCAGAGGAAGGCAAGGTCTTTCTTAAAAACCTTTTTGGCGAGCAAAAGGTATTTGAGGGCGTAATCACAGAGTTTTCTCTCCCCGGGCACAGGATAGTATTAGAGGGCAAGTAACGCTCCGGCCTCCCGACGTGGATATGCGATGACAGAGTGGCGCCTTGTTGACTCCGGACCGTGTGCTGCATCTTACAATATGGCCCTTGATGAGGCCATTGCCACGGAAGTGCGAAAAGGGAATGCTCCCGCCACGCTGAGATTCTATGGCTGGGAAAGAGCGTCGGTAAGTCTCGGCTTATTCCAGAAGATCACCGATCTGAATCTTCCCTACTGCATCAGCAATAGCATTCCTGTGGTGAGAAGACCCACCGGCGGCAGGGCCATCCTCCACGGAGACGAACTCACCTTCAGCTTCTCCGCAGGAAATGAAGGATTTTTTTCCAGGGGACTTCTGGATACCTACCGGCAGCTGAGCGCTGCGCTGAAGTCTGCTCTGGATATGCTCGGCGTAGATATCACGATGAAGACAGAGCGGGAATCAGGGAAAACCCTTACGCGAAGCCCCCTCTGTTTCAAGTCCACATCATACGGGGAGATCAGCTGCAGAGGCAATAAGCTCATCGGTTCGGCACAGAAACGCTGGAAGGACGGCTTCCTTCAGCAGGGTTCCATTCCCTATGTCATAGACGAGGAGAGCACACGAAAAATTTTCAACTTCGCCCCTTTTTCGGACATAAGAGACGGGATGATCGGTTTGAGGGAGGTACTTCCCGACCTTGACCCTGAACAGTTCAAAGAAGCCATCCGAATTTCTTTTGAAAAAACGTTCCGGCTCAGATTCCGCTGCTCGGGTCTCTCTCCGGAGGAAGTCCGCCTTGCCCGGGAGCTTGCGGTTCAGAAGTATCGGTCTTCTCACCGAAATCTCCCGGAGGAGTGACCGCAGGAGGGGGGCCCTGTTCCTCCTCAAGCGCTACCGTTGTTGAGAAATAATAGTAGCAAAAGAGTGTTGCGATCATCACAAGTCCAAGATAACTCTGGATGACATATGCGCCAAAATGGTACACAAGGGCCAGCAGGGACCCTATCAGCGGAATCATTCCTAAAGGATAACTCACTGATACCACCAGGAAGCTTACGATGAGGTATCCAAAGAAGACCAGGCAATAGAGGTAGAATGCATGTGAGTGCGCATAGAGATAGCGCACAGACTCCTTGAGAGACTTAACAGGACCCTCCCCTCTCACCGCCATGATAGCCGACCCATAGGCCGTGACAGAGAGCGTGACCAGAATAAGGGTCAGTCCGATAACAAAAAGAATGAGGGAAAAGAAGACGCCGAGGAAAAGGGCAAGGGTCGCCTCCTGCTCCCTTGCAATGGAAACAACTGCTGAAATCAAGCCTCCAAAAAGGCCAAGGACAAAGGCCACCAGGATGAATATCAGTCCCACCAGCGACGTGAACCCGATTAAGGGGAAAAACAATCGCTTCCCCTCGGAGAGGAATACCCTGGCCTGAAACTTCTCAGCACTGCCGGTAATGGACCTGCTTATAACGCCGATAGAGCCTCCGAAGAAGAAAATGCCCACGGCCAGCACAGCCGTAATGTAGAGGAGAAGACTGGTGAGGACAAGGATCACCAGCGCGAAATATTTTGAGAGAATCTCTGAAGGCTCTCTGAATGTTCTGAAGACATCTTCAAAACGCGACAGTTCGGTAAGGTCCAGACCGAAGATGATGAATGCGATTGCCAGGGGAATTCCGACGACAATGAAGAATCCGACAAAACTCACAAACATGGCGCCCACCTGAATGAGCACAAGCTGCCAGTTCTTATTGATGATCCTGCTGCCGCTCTGTATCGCCTCTGTGTATCTCACTGTTCGTTCCACACTCTTCAGAAAATATGAATCCGTCCTCTCTTGATAAGTGATTATATTGTAGTGCAAACCCGGCGGAAGGGCAACAGGTTTATAAAACGCTCTTCGCCCGTTCGATGAAGAGCTTCAACTTCTTGTGGTCTTTTTTGCCCTTTTCTTCTTCCACCCCGCTGCTGACATCCACTGCATACGGCCTTACCCACCGAACGGCCTTCTCGATATTGTCGGGATTGAGCCCGCCTGCAAGGACTATCTTGCCGAACTGCTTTGCGTCCACTGCAATGTCCCAGTTGAATATCTGGCCTGTACCCCCGAAAGACTCTGGGGTATAGGTGTCCAGAAGAAAGGCGGAGACATGGTAATGTTTCAGGGAATCGAGGTCGGTCAACTCCTTTATCCTGATGGCCTTTATGACACTCCTGCCGATACTACAGGCCTCAGGCGGCTCATGACCATGGAACTGTGCCACGTCGATGGCCGCGTGTTTCATGATCCTTTCCACCTCTTCCGGCTTCTCATCAACAAAGACACCCACTGCCGTGATGAAAGGCGGCAAATCAAGAATGATCTTCCCTGCTTCATCAGGCGGGATGTACCTTGGACTTCCCTTAAAGAAGACAAACCCCAAGGCATCAGCGCCGAACTCCGCTGCCACGAGGGCGTCACCCAGGTTTGTGATGCCGCATATCTTGACTTTAACCATGAAACCTCACCAAATCAGGACACGGTGAAACGGAGAAGGGGTGAAACGGCGAACAAAATTTCCCCGGGTCTCCGTGTCTCTTTTCGTCACGCAATCGTTGGCAATTTTGCCAGGGCTTCCTTTATCTTTTCGTCAGGATATGCGTAATCCTCAAGTTTGCCCGCAAGAAAATCCGCATAGGCAGTGAGATCAAAATTGCCATGCCCGCTGAGGTTGAAGAAGATCGTTCTCTGCTTGCCTTCCTCTTTGCATCTGATGGCCTCATCCATGGCCGCCCTTATGGCGTGCGCGCTCTCCGGAGCGGGGATTATGCCCTCGGATTTGGCAAAACTGATCGCCGCATCAAAGACCACGGTCTGGCCGTAGGAAACCGCCTCGATCAACTTATCATGATAGAGCTGACATACAAGGGGCGCATCAGCGTGATACCTCAACCCGCCTGCGTGTATTCCCGGCGGCACAAAATCATGACCCAGCGTATACATCATGAGAAGAGGAGTAAGACCGGCAGTATCACCAAAATCATACCTGAATTCACCCTTTGTGAGCGTAGGACATGAGGTGGGCTCCACAGCAATTACCCTCAGGTCTTTTCCGTTTATCTTATCATGAAGGAATGGAAAGCTCACCCCAGCCAGATTACTTCCCCCTCCACAGCACCCAATAATAATATCAGGGTAATCGCCGATCATTTCAAACTGCTTTTTCGCCTCCAGCCCGATAACGGTCTGGTGGAGAAGGACATGGTTTAAGACAGAGCCCAGGGCATAGTTTGTATCACTGTGGGTTGCGGCATCTTCCACTGCCTCTGAGATAGCAATGCCGAGACTACCGGGGCTGTTGGGGTCCGCCTCAAGGATCTTTCTCCCTGAATTCGTGACGGTTGACGGGCTCGGGTGAACCGTTGCCCCCCAGGTCTCCATGGCGATCCTCCTGTACGGTTTCTGGTCGTAGCTTACCTTCACCATGTAAACCGTCACCTCAAGGCCGAAGAGACACCCTGCGAGAGCCATGGCAGAGCCCCACTGTCCCGCCCCGGTTTCCGTGGCGATCCTCTTGATACCCGCCGCCTTATTATAATAGGCCTGGGGGATGGAGGTATTGGGTTTATGGCTGCCGGCAGGACTCACCCCTTCGTACTTGTAATATATCTTCGCCGGAGTGCCCAGGGCCTTCTCAAGCCTGTGTGCCCGGTAAAGGGGAGCAGGCCTCCAGAGGGTATAGATATCCAGGATCTCCTCAGGGATGTCGATCCAGCGCTGGGTCGAAACCTCCTGTTCGATGAGGGCCATGGGGAATATGGCCGAAAGGTCATCAGGCCCCACGGGTTTAAGGGTTCCGGGATGGAGCGGCGGCTTGGGGAGATTCGGCATGTCAGCCATGATGTTGTACCACTGTTTCGGGATCTCTCTGTCAGAGAGCACTACCTTTGTTTCCTTCATCTTATCCTCCTTCGTATAAACTACATTGAATGCAGCAAGTGTCGCCGAATGTCATTGCGAGCGACCAACGGGAGCGTGGCAATCTCACCGTGACACCGAGATTGCTTCGTCGCTTCGCTCCTCGCAATGACCAAGAAATCAAAATGTCCATCAAAATGCACAATCAATGGAATCTTACTATCCCACGAGTTCATCAACCCTTTTCCCCATGATTTCTGCTTCCATGAGGGATGTGCCGACGAGGACTGCATCCACCCCTGCGCTGTGGAGCCTCAGCATATCGCCCCTTGTCTTTATTCCGCTTTCGCTCACCACGATCCTATCAGGGGGGATCTCCCTTCTCAGCAGGAAAGTAGTGTTGAGGTCCACCGTGAGGGTTTTCAGGTCCCTGTTGTTGATCCCGATGATATCCGCATTCACGCGCAACGCTTTCTCCAGTTCATCGAAACTATGCACCTCGAAAAGAACGGCGAGTCCCAGTTCCCTGCAAAGGGCGAGATATTCTTCAGCCTGATCCCTGTCTAGAAGCGATGCGATGAGGAGGATGGCGTCTGCACCCCATGCCCTTGATTCATGGATCTGGTACTCGTCAAAGATGAAATCCTTCCTGAGGAGCGGCTTCGTCACAAAGCCTTTCACTGCGGGGATATACTTCAGGTCGCCGCAAAAAAAGTCCTCTTCGGTGAGCACTGAGATAGCGTCCACAGGTTTCTCCTCATAGATACGGGCAATGCCGGCCAGGTCGAAATCTGTTCGTATTGCCCCCCTGGAGGGTGATGCCTGCTTTATCTCGGCAATGAGCCTGATGCGCCCCTTTTCTCTCCTGACAGCGCCTCCAAAGTCGCGGGGCTTTTCCGCTTCCGCAATCCGCGCCCTGAGGTCGCTGAGAGGAACCTTCCCCTTTACCTGATCGAGCCTTTCCCTTTTTTTCTCGGTTATCCTGTCAAGAATGGACACTTATGAATTTTAAGGCAAATACAGGGATTTTTCAACACTTTTCCGCCCTTAGAGGATTTTCTGCTATAATTAGCTATGAATGAAACGGAACTCAAAAAATTATCGGACAGAATCGGCAAACATCCGGTTAAAGTCGCATATCTTTTTGGTTCTGAGGCAAAGGGTGAGTCAGGTCCTTTGAGCGATATTGATGTTGCTGTGTTTATTGACAAGAGAGTGGACAAATCTGGGCGTTTTGACACGAGACTCAGGCTGTCAAATGAGTTATCAGCAATCATGGGGAAAAGGGTTGACCTTGTCGTGCTGAACGATATGCCCGTCCAGCTTTCCTTCGAGGTCATAAAATATGGAGAGTTGCTATATTGCAGCGATAAAGCCGCCAAAATTGACATAGAGACGGAGATATTATCGAAGTATCTTGACAGGAGATACTATGATAAAAGACATGCGGAACTGGCTCTGGAAAAAATAGCGTCAAGAGGACTTTAATACGTATGAGCCTGAAAGAAAAAGTAAGCAGGAAATTGGAGAGTCTCAGAGAGTATGTGGGTTATCTGAAAGGGTATCAGAGCCGCACGATAGAGGACATGAAAAAAGACCCGACACTGAGAGGCGCTGTGGAGAGATACCTGCATCTTTCTGCTGAATGTGTGATAGACGTTGCTGAGATGATGATTTCCGAGCTTGGCCTCAGAAAACCTGAAGAGTATAGAGAAAGCATCGATATACTCGGAGAAGCCGGGATCATCCCGGATGAATTTGCCATCGAATTTTCACCCGTAGCAGGGTTCAGGAATATCCTCGTTCATGAGTATACAAAAATAGACTTAACTGAAGTGTATAGACATCTCCAGAAGGACCTTGAGGATTTTGAAAGGTTCGCTAAATATATTGTTGACTATTTGAAGAAGACGGCCTAAATCCGATTATCATCCTTCTCACAATATCCGTTACTTCTCATAGGGGCTGAATAATATTTAATTGGGGAACATCATTTTTCTTATATCTGTTTCCGGAAAATTTCTCCGAACGTCCTGGAAAATCTTACGAGGCGGAGCCAACTCAGTGGCCCCGCCTCTATGCCGGATGACTTCAGAAAGATGCCCGGAGGTTCGGTTCAATCTTTCTTACTTCAGCGAGAAATTAGCACTATACTGTTTTCCGTCATTCAACCTCAGGAGCAAGACGTAGCAATTCCCTGCCCATGATTTTGACGTCTGCCAGTTGTAAATATACTGATTGGCCGTAAAGTCATAGCGCAGGCCCGTGCCTCCGGTGGCTGTTGTCTCTACTGGATCAGTTATGGTGGTAGAGACGTTCGCGCAGTTCACCTGCTGGAACTGAATTGAAGTCACCGCGCCGAGGTCGCTTATGAATCCTCCGTACCCGTCAGGCAACTGCCATTTCACCGGTGTGGTGCTCCCCGCCTTCGCAGTATTCAACACAGGCGGATTGTTTATAGGGGGATGGAAGCCTCCGGCACCCATGAAATCGTAGATGACATTGTAAGTGCAGGAAGCGGAGCTGCCATTGCCGGCGTTATCAACTGCCGTCACCGTAAAGGTCTTTGTCCCCACCGTTGATGTGTCGAGAGAGTTCGGCCCGTTTGGCGCACTCTGTGATGCCACCCCCGAGCAGCTATCGGTGACGTCAACGGTTACCGAAGCCGTCGCGCCGAGGTAAACCTCACCGGTACATCCGCTTATATTAATGACTGGCGGCAAAGTGTCCACTACCGTGACTGTCCCCGTACATGTGCTTGATGCGCCTCCATCATCAGTCACCGTCAGAGTTACAGATGTGGTTCCAAGGCCGTAAGGCCCCGCCGGTGATTGTGTGAGAGTAATAGGGTCTCCATCCGGATCATATGAGCCGTTGTCGATAGAGGCGGAGGCTATACAACTCGAATCTGCTGACACCGTCACATCCTGGCATTGGGCCATCGGCGGCTGGTTGAGCGTATAAAGCTCTGCGCTGGAGAGCACGGTCCTGTTCTGGGTTATCGCGCCGCCCGCTAAGAGAACCTCACCGTTGTTGAGAAGCGTCGCCGTGTGTAATACGCGGGGTGCGGTCATGCTGCCGATAAGCGTGAAGGTACCTGTTGCAGGATCATAGAGTTCTGCGCTGGCAAGCGTGAAGGAACCATCATTTCCTCCTGCGATGAGGACCTCACCGCTGTCCAGGAGCGTCGCCGTGTGGGCGTTGCGAGGTGTGCTCATGCTGCCCGTGAGTGTGAAGGTGCCGCTTATCGGGTCGTAAAGCTCAGCACTGGCAAGACGCGGGTTAATATCACCCCCCCAACCTCCAACTATAAGCACCGCACCATTATTGAGCAGTGTGGCCGTATGATAAGCACGCGGCGTGCTCATGCCGCCGGTAGGCGCAAAGGTGCCCGTGTTAGGGTCATACAACTCAGCACTGGCAAGAGGCGGGCCTTCAAGAGAACCCCCAGCGATGAGAACCTTACCATTGGCAAGCAATGTCGCCGTAGGCTGTTGGCGCACCCCGCTCATACTGCCAGTGGGAGAGAAGGTGTCTGTGACTGGATCATAGATCTCAGCGCTTGCAAGTCCGCCACCGGGTAATGAGTTTGCCTGCCCTCCCACTATGAGGACTTTACCATTTGCTAACAGTGCTGCCGAGTGACCAGCACGATGTGTGGTCATGCCGCCAAAAGTCAACGTGAAGGTACCGGCATCAGGATCGTAAAGTTCCGCAGTAGCAAGTGGCCCATACGGCCAAGAAGCATCGGCTCCCCCCGCGATCAACACCTTACCGTTGTTGAGCAACGTCGCCGTGTGGACGTTGCGAGCGGTGCTAATGCTGCCGGTAGCGGCGAAGGTGCCTGCTACAGGGTCGTAGAGTTCTGCGCTCGTAAGGAAGTAGCAACAATTATAAGCACTTTGTCCCCCCACGAGTAAGACCTCACCGCTGCTGAGCAATGTTGCCGTGTACTGATGACGGCTCGTAGTCATGCTGCCGGTTGCAGTAAACGTACCCTGTGCCAGTGTCTGGCCGGCTGTCAGTACCAAAAGGATTGAGGCCAGTCCAAGAATCAGGAATTTCTTCTTTTCTCTTAGCGTTTTCATGTAATTACTCCTTTCCACGCGTTCTCGCCATTGAGAACTGTAAATCTTCTCTGCCGGAATGGTTTCTCTTCGTGCCTCAAAGAGAGTGAAGAGAAACGCCCAAAATCAATCAGCCGCACATTGTGATTGCCTTTCCCATGAAACCCCCTCTCTTCCGTCTACTTCTTGAGTAGCACGTCAGGATTTTCTACCATTCAGACTGCTTCTAAAGGAAAACTAATCCTTTGGGAAAAGTCTGTTCCCCCTCCTCAACGAGAAATACCACTTTCACGACAATAAAAAGGCCGAGCTTACCGAAGTTTCATCCTTCGGCAGATCCCGCCAAACTTAAGGCGGGCAAGCAGCCATCCTTTGATAAACTCAGGATCCACCGCTTTCTATTCCTTCCTTGCAGACGATTTTGCTTTGTCGGCAAATACGAGTTATGGTGCATAGCAAGTAACTGTTATGAACAACGGATTAAGGTGAATGTATTCGTTTGCGATTACCAAATATGGGATGTATCCACTGTATGTCTGGTACTCGACACAGTATGCGTGCCATACGATATATCCAGCACCATCGAGATCAAGTGGATGTGATCGCTCCAGGAGATACGTAAACGTATTACCGTAAAGGTCGCTGTACGCAGTAGGGCATTGGGCTCCGCCGGTGAGAAGAACATCATCGCCGTTACAGGCGCAAACTGAGGTGCTGGGGCAATCCTTTATGTAGACTCTGTCACGGTCGAAACCTGCCTGATTCCATGAGATTGGGGTTTCAGGTTTTCTGCAATTGTCTGGTCCACTCACTATTCTTAAAGACCCGGACGATTGCATATAACATCCATAAATCGTTGCCGCCTCACCGAACGTAGGAAATCCAGCGATGATTGACATGGTGAGGCAAATTCCGATCACCATTGCTGTAGTTATCTTCTTCATATGTCCCCCTTTCTTCTTAAGAAGCAGCTTCAAATAAGATTGAATAGACATAACCGTATATCATCTCCACCTCCTTTGACCAATAAGATGGCCGAGCTCACCGAAGTATCATTCCTTCGGCAGCTCGGCCATCTTGATTTATAAGACCCACCACCTTTTTGAATCTTCCTCCCGATGGAGGGGTCCTCCATGCATCCATTATCAGACCGGATATCATCAAATAACCAAATCACTGAGGATCGACACCCTGTCCACCCCGCACACACCAGGCGCCGAGGACGATGGTAATCTTATCGGCAGGGCCCACCACACCGGAACCGTTAACGGCCACGAACCACGCCTGGCTAGTATCTGCGCTATAGGTAGTCGCCGACCAGAAGTCGACCCACCCCCCAATAACAAAAGGGTGGCCAGGAGGGAGGGTAGGGCCCGGAAAAGGCACTGAAGGGTCCATGAGGCTCTCGATCTCCTGGAGCGTAGGAAGCCTCCAGCCCATACGGTTACCCTTGGTCAGGGTATTGCAATGGGTTTGGGCATCATACCAGTTGAAATTGACCAGCATCGGCGACTGCTCCCAGGCAAGCCCTGTCTCCTTATCCAGGACGCCCTGACCGCTTAGCACAAATTGAAAGCGAACCGGACTATTTATTTCCTGATTCCAGGCAGGTGATATTTTATTGTCTACGATTATGTTACCGGCAACGCTCAGACCAGGGAGAAACAATCCTATGGTAATAGCCAGGATCGCTCCCACTACTATTGACCTTTTCTTGTGACACATTTTGCAACCTCCAAATACTCCTTTCCGGGCGAACCTGCCCGGAAGAACTGTCAATTGTTTTTGCCGGAATGGCTTCTCTTCGTATATTCAAAAACGAGGAGAAGCAATCCAAAAAAATCAGCCATACATCATCATTACCTTTCCCATGATGACTCCTTTCTTTCGTCTACTCCTTGAGTAGTACGCTGGAATTTTTCTTCGACCAGACTTCCAAAAGAAATGGGCAAATCCCGTAGAAAAAGTCTGTTCCCCCTCTGCGAGAAGCAATTCTTTTCCACCAATAAAAAAAGCCGAGCTACCAAAGGTTCATCCTTCGGCAGCTCGGCCATCTTCTCTAAGACCCGCCGCTTTCTGTCCCCTTCTCACGAAGGGTTTGGCTTTATCGGGACAGCTTA
>JAMCQB010000050.1 GCA_023382175.1 Nitrospirota bacterium
AGACCTCGCCTCACGGCGACAGCCCTTGCAGTTCGGCTAACGGTTCCCGTCATCAGGGTCCATAGCGGACTTCCACCACCAAGTGAGTGCGCCCTGACGGGCGCACATGAAAAAAAAGGCCGAGGCAAAGCCCTCGGCCTTTTGAAATCATTATAAATTTTCTCTACCAGTTTTCCGTACCATAGCTGCTCATGCTATGAGGGGAACAGCCTGTTGACGAACTGTAGCAGTAACTCCTTTGGTACCCCGTCGGCGTTGATGCCTTGGTAAATTTTCGGATATACATGTTGCTCAGAGTGCCATTATATGCATATCGAGCAGGCATTGTTCCGTCATTGTCCCCAATGAGTCTCGACATCTTCCCGCCATGAGGAACAAGAATATGACATCTGATACATGCAACATTGCTAAGCTGTGTACCATCATGTTCGTTATGGACGTTGTTCACTGATGCACCGGTCGTACTCTGGACCACGTGACAGTTCATGCAGAAAAGGCCCGCCAGATGGTTGTTATTTGTCGGATTATTCCCAAGCGTATAAAGTGCGCCAGAAGCATTAGTCGGCCAATAAGTGTTCGGCCCTTTAAGAATGAACGGCCTTGCTGAACCATGTGGCCCCTGAGCTGCCGGAGAAGCCGTGTCATTGCCATGGCAGTCGGAACAATACATGGTCTGTCCGTGCCCCCAGCCTCCAGCCATAGTCTGCGAGGCTGCAAGCTGACTTGAGCCGTTTGCCCCCGGATCAGTGGCAGGCAACGCCCCTGCTACAGGGTGATATGACTGGTTAGCAGGGCTGAATTCAAGACCTACATCCGTCCAGGTTGAATTCCATGTAGCAAGATTGGTATTTGCAGAGGAATGGCACTTGAAGCATATCTCGTATTCCTTGGTTGCCGCGCCGAAAGTATAAGTCGGCGCTGTCCAGTTAGTAGTTGAGAATGTTGCGATTGCACCTGTAACACCCTTCAACACATCAGATACGAGGTTGGTTCCCTGTGTGTGTTTGGTTGCGCCTGCTGCATGCGGGTTGTGGCAATCTCCGCATTCGATGTGTTTGTTTGCGCTTATATAAGCAAGTGTCTCATCAGTTGATGAAGGCTTGTGAAGACCACTGTAGCCAGCCACATTGTGCTTGTAAGTCTTTCCAAAGACAGTAAATATATCCTCTGCTGCATTAGACATATTAGCTATCCCATAATAATCCTTGTTTGCAGTTCCTTTTGCAGGCCCTCCACCGGGGTTCGTATCACCTGTCTTGCTATGGCACCTGTAGCAGAAGTCCTCTTCCTCAGGGTCTGTTGGTGAGGTTATCCCCAGTGATGCAAACAATCTCCTCAAAGGATTGTCATGAGCACCGAATTTGTTTGTAGAGCTCTGGAACGATGTTGTCTCGCCATTCTTTGAGTTATGGCACTTAGAGCAGTTTGCATTGAATATTGTACTGCCATTTGCCATTGTAGAGGTTATAGCATACTGGTGAGCGGATGCTGAAAAATTGGCATCTGTTACCTGAACAGTCTTGGTTGAACCTGTTTCGTTTTTCTGGTTTGTCGTGTTCTTTGTGAGTTCATTAGCATGGCAGCTTATGCAGATACCGCCGCCTGTTGCATAGTCAGAGTTCGTATACCCTGTTGTTGTCGTTGGTGTTGTTCCTATAGCGGTCCTGAGATTATATGATCTTCCCGAGGAGTTCGTGTTCAGCATGGGGCTGAAAATATCATGGTCAACATGGCACATGGTGCACTTGCGGTTGGCGTCGGTCGCGCTGGAGGTGGGAGCAGCAGTCGGATATGTCCTGTTGGACATGGCGGTCGAATCCATGACATGGTGATATCCAGTGGTGTTGTTCATGTTAATGTTGTGGCAGTCGGTGCAGCTATAGTTGGTGTCCCACTTCGTGGAGCTTGCCGCCTTTGTCCCGGCTATTCCGGTAGGATGGCATGAGACGTTGGAACATGTGCTCGTGGTGGGATTGGCGTTGTAGGCATAGGTGGCGGTCACCGTTGTCGTGTATCCGCCGCCCACGTTGTCGCCGTTATAATACGTGGATCCCGCCGTCACGTTATAAGCGCTGTTTGCATGATTCGCCGGTGTAGTGCCGTCAATAGCGGTGTTCGTAGCCGTGACCGTACTGTGACAATGCTTGCACTGGGGCTCGTTGGACGGCGTGGTCCTCACGTCAACATGTTTGACATGGGCATTGGGCTTGCCGGGAGGCACCGTTGATGTTGACGCATAGAGGGGGGCTGCAAGCCGGTAATCGGTATAGGTCGTATTGCCGTGGCAGTTGTTACAGCCGCCTGCCGTACCCCAGTTGTTGGTGTTTCCGACACCAGTTGTTCCGTTCCAGACGGACCTGCCGTCATTATGACAGGTGATATTGGTGCAGGAACCATATGCTGAACCAGGGCTCTTTGTCATGGGGCTGGCCGAGCCGTTATAAGTGCCGCTGACCGCTGCTGTTCCGTCAAAAGCAACGTTCACGAGGTTATTCACGTGATTTGCCTGTGTGCTTATCGTCCTGTTATCCGATGCCGTGGCGTTGTGGCATTTGGTGCACCCATAGCCATTGGTGATAGCGTGCTTGGTATGGGAACCTGAACTTATCTGGTAAGTGGCAGAGGCATCGTTCCCGTGGCAGCCAGAGCAGGTGGCATTCATGGCGCCCTCCCATACAGCGCCCAGATTGGGGGCGTTCGCACCGGTGAATGTCGATGCACTCTGCCCCTTGCTGTGGCAGTAGATATTCGAGCAGTTCCTGGATGTTCCGGCTACGGTAAGAGTGGTTCCGGCATTCCCTGCTGCAAGGTCATAGTTCGCATTGGTGAAATCGGGAGCCTGGTAATTCCCTGCCGTATAGGCGCCACTGAAGAGATTAAATCCTATTTGGACGAGCGCCGGGGAAGTAATCTTGTTATGATTTCCCGAAGCTCCTCCCCCGGTATGGCACGTGTCGCACACATACCCTTTTGTCGTGACGTGGGTGGCATGGACACCGGCGCCGGGAGGAGTCTGCGCTGCCCTGCCGGTAGCCCCGAACGTAGCCGTGCTGCCGATGAGCGATGCGTCATCCACAGGTGGGTTGCCGTGGCACATTGTGCACGAGCCTTTGAAGCCTTCCGTGTGCGGATGACACCCCGTACATCTCTGCGTCCCTGCGGCCTGAGTATAATGATTGTCAGAATTCCCGGTGTTCCTCCATCTCGCCGTTGTCGTGCCCGGCTTCACTGTCTGGGTATGGCAGACCTGGCATACGCCGGTTGTCGCCGCACCTGCTGCTGAATCAACATAGCTGTTTGCTGCATCGCCGGTGGTGTTGTAAAAGGCGACCGTCTTATTCCCGCTTTTCGGCGTCGTTATCGTTTCCTTGATCAAAAAAATGTTGCGGGTACTGTGCGGGGTATGGCATTCACGGCACGCGATCTGCCAATTCCCGTAACTCGCGCTCGTAGTCTGGCTGGAATGGGATACGATATTGTGACAGTCAAGGCACAGCTCGCTGGAAGAATCCCGCGCCAGGAGCATGCCGGTGCCTCTGTTTGCTGCGTTTGCCAGGCGGACAGTTATGTACGTAAACTTCGCGTCGTTGCCCGTACGGTTGTCGCCCGAATACCCTGTGCCGTCCGCGGTGGAAACAGCCCTTGCCAAAAGATAGTAACTGCCCGCCGGAAGTCCGCTCACCGTCGCTTCGTAGATTCCGCAATTTGTTCCGCACGAATAGCCGGCATTAAGGGCCGCGTTTGCCCACGTAAAATTAGCCAGGTTATTTGGGTCGGAAGCACCTGGACAATACCCGACAGCGACGTTGGTGATGTCCGGTGACAACGCCACATCATTCCAGACCTGGATCTGCACTTTGAAGGCATTGGCCGGTAACGCCGTGGCACTCGTAAGGCTGACGATTGTGGCCGCTGTTGCCGTGCCCGGCCTTGGGCTCAAGATAGTGACCGTCGGAGGAGGAGCTGCCGCAAAGGCGTATGCCGTTATAAATACACTGATAAGCAGAAGAATTATGATTAACTTCTTTGTGAAACGGGCATATCTTATCATGGCAATTCTCCTCATGGTTGATGTATGGATAAACTGTTTGAATCAGTGTAATGCACTCTGTGGCAGGTGAGGCAACGGACCATATTATCCGGACTTGAACCGTCAAAAACAAGATTATTCGTCGGGTTGGTCTCGCCCGTCCCGTCCGTCGCAAACCGCGCTCCCGACTGAGGGGCGCCGTTCACATCGAGGGGAGCGGCCCTGTCATACCCTTTTGAATTGGCGCTCAGCTTTTGCCCCACAGGGTGGCTGAAGACCTTTATCCCGTCGCCCGGACCTTCCACTGTCGTATGGGTCTGCACTCTGTAGAAATGGCAGTCTTCGCACATCTGATTCAGGTCGTTCGCCATTCTCTGCATGTGTCTGCCATTGGTGACCCCAAACGTGTACGTCTGAGGCGAGGTCGGATCCCAGGGAGTGACAGACTGGGAATGGGGATTATGGCAGACAGGGCATGCCACCTTATAGGTAACGCAGTTTCCGCCGGCGTCCTTTACGCAGAATGTCGCCAGTCGCGCCTTAAGCTCGGCATTCGTCAAGTCTGCATACGCCCTCAGGCCATACTGGTTATTCTGGCTGGACGTTGCAGGCATCGCGCCAGTCCAGCTGTGAGAAGTGCCTGAAACGCCGGGCCCCGCCTGGTCGGCAGGATCAAACGGCTTATTGCTTGCAGTACCTGACGAGGAATGACAGCCTATGCAGAGATTGTTCACGTCTGCATTCTTGGTAAGGCTCCCGCCGGGCGAGTTATGGAGCATGTGGCAATTACCACATATGTCGCCGGAGAAATTATGGGGTGGGTCAATCGCTCTCGCTATCCCGAAAGAAATCAAGAAACCGAGTCCCACAAGGCTGCCCAGTATTACAAAGCGTTTCAGCATCATAACCCCCTTATTTCTTTACACCCAAGGCTGCATTCACACCGTACCTGGTGGAAGCATCAAAGGCATTCATTTCTCTCAGCAGAGTCCCGTTGACGTCATATATCCTCAGCGTAGCAGCATTGAGAGGGGATGGGCCCTTCCCAGCAAGAATCTCTGCCACACCCTCGCCGTTCACGTCCATGGCCGAGAGGCTCGGCGCAGACTGCCCATTGGCAAAAACCTGTACTGCGGTTCCAAGGGACTTCAGATTTTCGTCATAGAACCCTATGAAGGAATCCACGCCGTTGACGTACCCGAGGATTATCTCGTCAACACCGTCCCCGTTTATATCGCCCGCCGAAACGGTCATCAGCGAAGGAGCGCGATTCCGGGAAGTGCCTGCGGCGGATGTGGACAACGTGCCGGATGCCACAAGGGCAGGTGTCAGGCTTTCATTAAAGGCGAATATATTGATCTCGTTCTGTTTCGATACGACCAATTCCAGCTTACCATCTCCGTCCACGTCTCCAAAGGCAAGATTCGCCGGATAACTGCTGTTGTTGACAATATCCATTCTCGATTTTTCCACAAGGCTGTAACCGCTGAATTCGTAGATTACAACGGTGTTGTACTCATCGGTCTTGTCCACCTTAAACATACTCATGGCAACCTGATGCCTGCCGTTGCCGAGAATGTCACCTACGGCAATGTTTGCCCCAAACGCTGTGCGATCGAACGGCCCGACGGATGAGAGCAGGGTCCCGTCATAGCGGAACACCTTTACCGCCGCCTGGTTGTTACGTCCCAAACCGGGTGCGGCAATGATCTCGCTTGTGCCGTCTCCGTCAATGTCCGCCATCGCCACCACCGCACCGAAGCTGGTATCTCCGCCCGTTCCTGTGGTAAAGGCCCTAAACTCACTGATAGGATTTCCCGTCAGGTCCAGCACCCTTACGAGGGCATTGTTCTTCGGTCCGGCGCCCTTGGCAACTGCAACGACATTGGCAACTGCCAGCGGTTCGTACGAGACATCAACGGTAACGGATTTCCCCGTCTTCACCTCAAAGGACCGCATTGCCGGTCTCCTGTACCCCTTCACATAACCAAATTCAATGGTATAGATCCCGGGTTTTGCCTCATCGGTCTTCCAGGCCTTGCCCGACCCTGTATCGGGCGAAGGTCCGCTTATGGTGAATGTCGCAGCATCAAGGTTTGTCGTTACAGCGATTGTCCCTGCCACCACAACTTTGAGGGTTACCGGGATATTGGCAGGGCTGCCCTGCGCATTGGGAGCGGTCACCGAAACGGTTGCCGTGTAAATACCCTCGGCCAGGCTGTTCGCATTCTGGTTCAGGCTTACGTTCACTGCGCCGGGGGTTGTGCCTGATGCCGGCGATACGCCGAGCCACGGGGCGCCGGTCGCTGCCGTCCATTGCAGGCTGCCTCCGGAACTGGTTATGGAGAGCGCCTTTTCAGGCAATGCGCCATTCTGCTGGTAGAACAGGTCAATCTTATCGGGTGCGACAAAAAGCTGCTGCGGAGGAGCCGCAACGTTGAGGTTTACGGTGAGCGGATAATCCACGCCGTTGGCGTTGAATTTTACCATACCCGAATAGGACCCTGGAACAATACCGGTAGCGTCAACACTGACGGTTACCGTCGAAAGGGTGATCCCTGAAGTCAGGTTAAGAGCTATAGGGAAGGGAGACACCACGGACGCCGTCCACGCCACAGGGGTCCCGGCAACCTGCGCGTCTATCTGAACAGTCTGTGCCGGCGGGTTCGTATTTGCAAAGGTGTTGAACGACACCGTCGATGGTGTTATCACTAATCCTTGGGGGTCAAGAAGGTCGAAGACCTTGATCTTACCGTCATTTGCGTTCGACACAAAGACCTTGGTTCCGCTCACCACTACATCCATAGGAACTTTCAAATTGCCTTGGGCCTCGGTCGGCCAGCCCACATACCCTGCCGCGTTACCGGCTGTATCAAAGACCTTCACGATGGACTGGAAAGCATCAGCCACAAAGACCTTTCCGTTTGCCACATAAACTCCCTGGGGTCTTGTGAACTGCGTATCGCCCGAGCCGAAACTGCCGAAGGCCCTCAGAAAAGAACCGCCGAGACTGAAAACTTCAACTCTCGCATTTATCTGGTCGACTACATAAACCTCTTTGTTGATATCATCCACCGCAAGCCCTGCAGGAAAGTTCATCTGACCGTTAGCCGCGCCGAGACCGCCGAAGGAGAACAGAGAGGTCCCATCAGAAGCGAATACCTTGACCACGTTATTTTTGCTGTCGGTCACATATACAGAGCCGTTCGCAGCAACGGCAATATCCCCGGGCATGCCGAACTCTCCCTTGCCCTTGCCGAGACTAAAGAGGAATTTCCTTTCCGGACTTGTCACACTGACGCTGCCGTCTTTATTATCCCCGACATACACCCTGTCGGAACTGTCAACGGCTACAGAGATAGGTTTTGTGAACCCGTCTATGGAGCCCGCGAGGGTTCCGTCCTGCATGAACTTCAGAACCTTGCCGGACGAGGGGACAGCAGCGTAGATCACTCCTGTTCCGTTGGAAGCGATCCGCATCGGGTCACCACCATTGGTAGGGATGGAAGAAAGAAAATTAACGGTCAACGGGTTCGGAGGAGGTGTCGGGATGGGTGACGGGAGAGGGCCCAAGCCCATGCCGAAACCCTGACCAACTAATATGAGTAAAATAAGTGCAATGAGGAAAGGTATAACATTTCTGCTGCACGCAGTCTTCTTATTTATTATCTTCTGCATAAGAGCCCTCCAATTATGTCATTATCATCCCGCTGAGTAAACATAACGAAAAAGCTAGCAAGTATCATACCATTTTACGCGGCCCAGCGGAAAGGGACTGAAATGAGCACGGCCAGAGAAATCGCCCTTCGCTTACACAGTAGAATATCAACTCCAAATTATTTTTTCAATAGAAAAACGAGGTTAACCCTCCACATTATAAAGCATTTGGGGGAAAGAACGAGATACCAGGATGCGGCTGAGTGAAAAAGCTCCAGATGTGCTATTTAACCCAACATCATAGATTCCCCGAACCTCGCCTTGCTCACATGCAATTTAGCTGTAGCACAGAGTCACGCTTTGATTGTTCACGCAAGCTTCAAGGCTTTCTCAAAAAGTTCATTCAATTTCTCTGTTTCATGATGGAGCTTGCTGAGAATCTTTGACAGTTCCCTATTGCCCGATGCGGAAACCTTTTCTGCCCACTCCCCATAGACCTCTGCATGCTCCTGGTTATGCTCCCTCCAGTGGTGGAGCAGATGCCTCAATTTTTCACGCTCGTTCACCGTTCACCCCTTTTCAGAATCCTTCCGAAGCTATATGCCGCTGCAACAACAATGGCAACACCCAGAATGCCGCAAAGGACCGATTGTTTTACGCTTCCACCTCTGCTTCCACAAGCTTTCGGAAGGTAAGGGCATCGTCCTCAACGTCCACCTCGACTACATCCCCTTCCCTGAATGTTCCATCAAGGAGTTTCACCGCAAGGGAATTCAGTACCTCTCTCTGTATTACCCGCTTCAATGGCCGCGCGCCGTAAACAGGGTCGTACCCGATATTGCCAAGCCTTTCCTTTGCAGCCTCGGTGAGCGCCAGGTCGATCCCCTTCTCCTGCAGGTATTTCTTCATCCTCTTCACCTGGATGTCCACAATCTGCTTCAGGAGAGCCTTTGAAAGGGGATTGAAGATGATGATCTCATCAACCCTGTTCAGGAATTCCGGCTTGAAGAATGCCTTCAGGTCGTTCATAACACTTTCCCTGAGGTCCTCCTCGTTGGTCTTCCCCCAGTAGGCTACGGGACGCTTTTCCCGTTCCTGGAGGATCTCCTGGATATGGGCGCTCCCGATATTCGACGTCATGATCACCACCGTATTCCGGAAGTCCACGGTCCTTCCGTGTCCGTCGGTGAGCCTCCCGTCATCCAGGAGCTGCAGGAGAAGGCTGAATACCTCGGGATGAGCTTTTTCGACCTCGTCAAAGAGGATCACAGAGTAAGGTCTTCTCCTTACTGCTTCAGTAAGCTGCCCGCCTTCTTCGTACCCCACATAGCCGGGCGGAGCCCCGATGAGCCTCGATATAGTATGCCTTTCCTGATATTCGGACATGTCGATACGAAGCATTGCATTTTCGTCATCGAAGAGAAACTCGGCCAGCGCCTTTGCAAGTTCCGTCTTTCCGACGCCGGTGGGACCGAGGAATATGAAGGACCCGATGGGCCTGTTTATATCCTGTATGCCTGCCCGCGCACGCCGCACCGCATTTGCCACCGCGATGATGGCATCATCCTGGCCAACGACCCTCTTCCTCAGTCTGTCTTCCATGTGGAGGAGCTTCTGTACCTCGCCCTCGAGCATTCTCGAAACAGGGATCCCGGTCCATTTCGAGACAACCTCGGCAATGTCCTCTTCGTCCACCTCTTCCTTGAGCATCTTCCGCCTGGACTGAGCGTCCATGAGCCTTTTGTTCTCGGCGTCCAGGGCCTTCTGGAGTTCCAGGAGCTTGCCGTACCTCAATTCGGCGGCCTTTGAGAGGTCTCCTTCGCGCTCCGCTTTTTCGGATTCGATCTTTGCCTTTTCTATCTGTTCCTTTATCTCTCTGATTTTGGCAATGATCTCTTTTTCACTGAGCCACTGAGCCCTCAACTCGTCCCTCCGTTCCTGAAGCTCTGCAATCTCTTTCCCTATCTTGCTCAGTTTCTCTTTTGCGTCCCTGGAATCGTCCTTCATCAGGGCCTGTCTTTCTATTTCGTGCTGTCTGAGTTTCCTCTCCAGTTCATCCAGCTCGATGGGCATGGAGTCTATCTCCATCCTGAGTTTTGATGCTGCCTCATCGACAAGGTCTATGGCCTTGTCCGGCAGGAACCTGTCCGTAATGTATCGGTTGGAGAGAACCGCCGCCGAGATAAGGGCGGAATCCTTGATTTTTACTCCGTGGTGAACCTCATATCTTTCCTTCAGACCCCTGAGGATCGAGATGGTGTCCTCCACCGTGGGTTCCTTTACATAAACAGGCTGGAACCTCCTCTCCAGGGCCGGGTCCTTTTCTATATGCTTCCTGTATTCATCAAGGGTGGTTGCGCCTACACACCGCAGATCGCCCCTTGCCAGGGCCGGTTTCAGCATGTTGGACGCATCGATTGCGCCCTCTGCAGCCCCTGCGCCCACCAGGGTATGAAGTTCATCGATGAAGAGTATTATCTTGCCCTCGGCCTGCTCGATCTCCTTGAGAACAGCCTTGAGCCTCTCTTCGAATTCACCCCTGTATTTGGAGCCTGCCACCAGGGCGCCCATGTCCAGGGCCACGACCCGTTTGTCCTTCAGTGTCTCCGGGACATCACCCGCCACGATCCTCTGGGCAAGACCCTCTGCTATGGCTGTCTTTCCAACGCCCGGCTCACCGATAAGCACAGGGTTGTTCTTCGTCCTTCTCGAAAGGACCTGGATGATCCTCCGTATCTCGTCATCCCTGCCGATCACAGGGTCCAGTTTCCCCTTCTTTGCAAGGGCGGTAAGGTCCTTGCTGTAACGGGCAAGGGCCTGATACTTGTCTTCCGGGTTGGGGTCGGTGACGCGCTGCGCGCCCCGTATCTCGCGCATTGCGGTCATGACCTTGTCCGAAGTGACCCCATACCTTTCAAGGAGTTCGGTGCACGGTCCCCCGATAGCTATGAGGGCAACAAGGAGATGTTCGATGCTCACATACTCGTCCGTGAGATGCTCCGCTTCCCTGAAGGCCCTTTCCATGACTTCCTTGAGCCTTGAAGATATATATATCTGTCCAAGGGGGGTTGCGCCGGTGACCTTGGGCAAGCGGTCGATTTCCTTCTCCAGATCTGCCTGCAATTGTTTTGCACCGACGCCCAGTCTCTTCAGGATCTGGACTGCAATTCCCTCTTCGTCTTCCATGAGCGCCCACAAGAGGTGCTCGGGCTGGAGTTCCTGGTTGCCTTTCCTTTCAGCAAGCCTCTGGGCTTCCTGCAGTGCCTCCTGGCTCTTTATCGTCAATCTGTCCATTCTCATAAAATCTCCTCCTTGTTTCAGAATCAATCGCAGAGCACGCAGAGTTCACAGAGGATGCCGTAACCCGTAACGCGTCACGCGTAACGTGTAACGAAATTATTTTTCTCTGCGCCCACTGTGATCTTTGCGGTAAAATGTAACTTTCTTTTTGTCATTCCTCAAAAAACAATCTTCTCATCCGCTTCATAAAATCACTCCTGAGATCCTCCTCCAGGAACTGCATCATTTCATCCATCTCCTTCTGAAGAACCTCTAACCTGTGTCTCAGCCTCAGTATTACCTCGACCCCTGCCCTGTTCACCCCCATCTCCCTTGTCAGCCTCAGGATCATGGCGAGTTTCTCCACATCTTCCTGGGAATAGAGCCTCGTCCTTTTTGTCCGCTGGGGCGCGACCAGCCCCTCCCTCTCATAGAGTCTGAGGGTCTGGGGATGCACCCCGAGCATGCGCGAAACAACACTGATCATGAATACCGGCTGCTTTTTATCCCTTGAGCCTGTCATCTGTTGAACAACCCCTTTCGCGGGTTCTCCCTGTATGCCGCCTCTATCTCATTTAATGCCTCTTTTGCCCTGCCGCTCAAATCCTTCGGGACCGCTATCTTTATGTTCACGTACAGATTCCCCCGCATTCCTGTTTTGGGTGAGGGAAACCCTTTCCCCGTGAGTTTGAACTTCTGCCCCCCCTGGGTTCCCGGGGGGATGGTCATCATCGTAACACCGTCCATAGTCGGCACCTCTACCTTTGCTCCAAGGGCCGCCTCCCCGAAGGTCAGGGGAACCTCTATGGAGAGGTCATTGCCCTCCCTTCTGAAAATCGGGTGGGGTTTCACTGTGATTTCTATATGAAGGTCTCCGGGAGGGCCACCCCTTTCACCGGCATTCCCCATGCCCTTTACCTTCACTCTTGACCCATTATCCACTCCCGCAGGTATCTTCACCTTTACCGAATCAGTGGAAATGATCTTTCCTCTGCCCCCACACGTCCTGCAGGCCTTTGTGATCTTCTTGCCGCTGCCCCTGCATTCAGGGCAGGCCTGCTGCATCCTGAAAAAGCCCCTTGACGTCTGGAGCATGCCGCTTCCTTTACACCTGTGGCAAGTCTCCAATGATTCTGCCCCGGTTCCCCGGCAAGTCTGGCAACCTGATTCACGGTGAGCCGCTACTGTTCTCTGCGTGCCTGCGAAGGCCTCCTCAAGGGAAACGGTAACCCCCGCGAGAATGTCCGCACCCTTTGCATGCTGCCCCTCGGCTCTGGATGTTCTTCCAAAGATGTCACCGAAGATATCGCCCATCCCGAATTCGAATATGTCCTCATACCTCGGCGTCTTGACGTCTTCATACCACGGCCCGCCGGCTTCAAAGGGCGCCCTGCCGAAGCGGTCATATTCCCCCCGCTGATGATAGGCAAG
>JAMCQB010000025.1 GCA_023382175.1 Nitrospirota bacterium
TGATTTTGATAAAGTGCTGCATGGACCTTCTCGACCTCATTTGCATAGTTAAATGTTCTCAGCGCTCCCTTGTTCCCCTCCGCATTTGCGTCTTCGATCATCTGCGGATACATCTTCTGGAATTCAAAGGATTCACCGTGAATCGCCTCTTTAAGATTTTCCCTGGTGCTCTTTATGCCGCCCAGCTCTTTCAGATGATTGTGTGCGTGAATGGTCTCGGCTTCTGCAGCAGCCCTGAAGAGCCTTGCCACCTGCTTGAACCCCTCTGCTTCCGCTTTTTTTGCAAAGGCAAGGTATTTCCTGTTCGCCTGGGATTCCCCGGCAAATGCCTCCTTAAGATTCTTTTCCGACTTTGTCATGATCCCTCCTTATTGAGCAATTTCAAGCTCTGTCCATTGACTCCTCTCAGAACCGGGAATGATATTCCTTCACCTTTTTTGCGAATTCCCTTCCGAAGTCATAACACTTTTCCTCATCTTCCAGCGATGGCCGGTAGAGAATCTGCAATCCAGGCTCAACGATCTCGAGTCCCATCTTCTTGAATTCTTCGTAAGCCTCCTTCACTGCGCCACCGCCCCAGCCGAAGCTCCCAAAGGCGCCCATAATCCGGTTTTTCGGCCTGAGTCCCCTTAAATGAGTAAGGAATTCCGCCACGGTCGGATACATGATATTGTTAAGCGTAGGAGTTCCGACAAGGCATCCCCTGGATTTCCAGAACTCCTTGATGGCGACACTCATGGGCGTGGCCCTCAGTTTGATGACCTTGCACTCCACCCCTTCATCTTTTATCCCCTGCATAATGGGCAACGACATCTTTTCGGTGCCCTGCCACATGGTGTCATATATGATCGGAACGCTCAGATTTGCCTTACCGCCTGCCATGTCGAGATACGCCTGTATGACTTTCTCTGGATTTGCCCTCCAGATGATCCCGTGGTCCGGGGCGATGATCTCTATCTCCAGCCCCAGTTTCTGGATCTCCGCAATCTTGTTTTTTATCAGCTGACCAAAGGGCATAAGGATGTTGGCATAGTAGTCGACCACTGCGTCTTCCAGCTCTGACATGGATTCGCAGGTAACAAATTCATCATCGAACCTCACCGCAGATGCAATATGCTGGCCAAACCCGTCCTGGCTTATGAGGATTTTCTCTTCCTTTATGTACGTCATCATGGAATCCGGCCAGTGAACCATGGGGGTCTCGATAAAGAGGAGCGTCCTTCTCCCTATGCGCAACGTATCCCCCGTCTTCACCACCTTTATACTCCATTTTGATGTGTCAAAAAACCTCTCGATCCCCTTCTTGCCCTTCTCAGTGATATAAATGGTGGCATCTTTGGCCATCTCCATGATTCTATCGAGACTCGTGGCATGGTCATTCTCGATGTGGTTGATCACCACGTTCTTTATCCTTGAAGGATCCACCACACTGCTGATGTTCTTGATGGTAATATCTGAAAAGTCATATTTGACAGTATCGAGCAGGGTTATCTCATCGTCCATGACAAGATAATTATTGTAGGTTGTGCCCCGAGGCGTTGCATAGCCATGAAAATCCCGCACCGCCCAATCGATTGCGCCTACCCAGTAGATACCGTTTTTCAGCTCAACGGCCTTCATTCTCTCCTCCTTTCTTGAATTTTGGGGAATAGGAAACACCTCGTTACCATAGCACGCTTAACTTTCCAGTGGCACGTGAAAATCAAAAAGGGAAAGCCAGCAGAGGGTGAATGCTCTCTCTTAAGGATACCGGGTCAGTAGAATCCGCTTCGAGAAGTATTACTCTTTATCCCCTACTCCTTCATCTCTCTTTTTTTGAAATAAGCAGTCAGTATATCCCTTCATCCGCGGACCGACTGCTTACCGCCGTAACGGGAAAGCTGAGATCAATCCTTTTCCAGCAAGGTGCTGAATGTATTGTGATGACCTTCTTCATCTGAAAGGATAGACTCAAAGAGCTTTCTGGTCACAACATCCCCTTCTTTGGCGGCCACGGAAATGATCTCTTTATAGAGTTTCATCGCATCTTCCTCTGCTTTTTTATTAATCTGGAGCATTTCTCTCGCTGTTTTCCCTATGGCTATGGGTGTCGGTTTTGTGGTTGGTATCCCCCCGAGATAGTCAAGCCTCTCAGCGATCGCCTCAGCATGCTTCATCTCCGTGATTGCAATGCCTTTAAAAACACCGCCGACTGACTCGGCATTGATACCTTTCACCATCACATGCTGCCACATATACTGGACGCTTACCTGAATCTCTCTTGCAATCGCATCGTTGAGCATATCCTGCAATTTCTTACTCGCCATGACCATCCTCCATTATTACCTCATGCAGGCCGGAAACCAGCCTCTGAAATGAACATCCACGCAACACCGTGTTTCCATCAAATCTCTTATTACATTTACAGCATTACTCCTTGTTTGTCAAGCAATTGCCGGGAAGAGGCAGACTGTCGTAAACAGGCATCACTCCCCACATCAGCTACCGGCCGCCTCCTTAATCTCTTTTTTCCCCTCCTCAAAAAACCTCCTGTTATTCATTATATACGATGTTTCCTTTCATGTGAGGATAAAATCTTCCCGGGGCTTATGAAAAACCCTGCGGCAAGATCGCAGGGTATCTTAACGTACTGAATTATCCTTTCTTATATTCGCTCGCTCTCCGTTTCAACAAATCCCGATGACAAGGGTGGAGCAAAGAATCACAGATGATTGAGCGCATCGGCAACCACTTGCTTAACCCGCTCATCAAAAAGTATTCCTGCATGGTTCACATCAAAATCATAATGTGCATCAGACCACGGGAGCCTGGAACTCTCTGTGGATACAAACCCATCTCCCTTTCCCTGTTTCATCTCATCAGGGAAAAGCCTTGGAGGGATAACCTTTTCGAGAATATCGGGCACGGAGAAGACCCTCCGGGGTTTCACGATAAAGCGCTCTTTCTGACTGTCCCAGGTCCGCGCGATCACCCTTCTGTATACGGAAAAGAGGGTTGGATTATTCCCTCCCGCCGAGAGATAATATACACCCCTGCGGGCCGTATCATCAAGGGATATGAAGAACCGGGAATCCGGCAGCAACTCTTTCACTGCCATGCTCCGCAGAAAATCAAAGGTCTTTTTTGCCGCATAGGTTACTGTGCCCTTCTCAGAATCCGGGAGAAAGTGATGAATGAGGGATGTCAGGGGAGTCATATACTCCACCCATCGAGCCATCCTGCTGCCCTTATGAGGTGTGGCAAGGGTGACCAGGCATCGAATTCTTTTATCTCCACCGGCAAGATATTTCCTAGCCACCAGCCCGCCCCTGCTGTGGCCTATGAGAATCATCCCTGCTTTGCTGTAATCTCCAAACATTACCACGATATCTTTGAGTTCTGAGACCGCACTGTCGATCTCCGCAGAAGGCCTCTGCTGGCTCCATGTAACAACCGTGCATCCCCGTTCTTTGAGGCTATGGAAAAGTGTGGTAAGGTTTGTCAAAGGCTCACCCAGGAAAAGTCCTCTCGATATCTCTCCCTGCTCATCTCCCCCTCTCATCTCGGGCTTCGGTTCTTTACCCACAAACAGGTTGACGGGAAACTTTCCCCCCAGCACTCTCGACTCATTGGGAGATTCCCATATCCGTTTGTCCATACCCAGTCCGTGTATAAAAATCGCCACCGGCCTGTCCCGATCGCCCTTTATCATCGTGATATCGCGCTTCATGCCTGTAAGTTATAACAAATACTAATGAATTTATAAAGGATTTTTTATTTACAATTTATCTCTCTAAGTGATATAAAATTTAACTCCCAAAATTTATGTTTCTAGGAGGTGTTTCATGAAATTAGGTGTGCTTGTCAGCGACTTCAGGAATATGGACGACACCTTATCGAGATTGAAGGCTGATAAACTTGGCATTATTCTCGTCAGCAACGGGGTCTATCATGCAAAAGTAAAAGAGGGCGGCAAACAGTCTCCGATACTGGAGAAGTCTCCTCACCTCTATGCGCTTGCAGAAGATTTACAGACAAGGGGCTTTGCGGAAACCGATATTGACAGCAGGGTCAAGGCAATAACGTACAATGACCTCGTAGATCTGATTTTCAATGAATACGAGAAGGTAATATGGGTATAGGGGGGTATCATGGGTAAATTGACGATCGGCGTTTTTTCTTCACTTGTAGGTTCTTTGTCCCTGGACTTTGCGGTAAAGTTGTCAGAGGCTGCGATAAAAAAGGGGCATAAAGTGGATTTTTGGGTTTCGGGAAATGCGACAATGCTCTCGAAAAAGGGCCAAAGGGCTTTTAAGGATTATTCGGCCTTAGAAAAGAAGCTCCAGGAACTGTTTGCGACAGGGAATTTTCAGGCCACCGCATGTGAGGCATGTGCTGAGGCGAGGGGATACCGTAAAGAAGATACCATGGATGGATGGAAGCGCCACAGTATGGACTGGTATCTTGCAAGCTGTTTCAGTGCAGACAAGGTCCTTCATATAGGAGGTGATTAATATGGCTACAAAGAAATTCGCATTCGTAGTAAAAAGCCTTCCCTATAAGACAGAGGCATCGAGACTGGCGTTAACCCACGCCATTGCGAGCCAGACGGTGGAAATATATCTTGAGGACGGCGACAACGTGGAACCGGTTCTGGCATTTATCGGCGACGGTGTGTTAAACTGTTTGAGGAATCAGAAGGCCATGAATACGTATGGCGTAACAAGTCTTGAGCAGCACATAAAAAACTCTCTCCTCCTTGATTTAAAGGTCCTGATCTGCAAAGAGGACGTGGAAAAGTTCGGAATTTCCGAAGATGCTCTGATCATGGATGCGGAGGATATAGGGGGCGAGACCAGGGCAAATATTGTAGCATTCAGCGAGATTATGAAGGAGATGGACTCATCGAACCATCTTTTATTCTTTTAAGGAGGAATGTATGGGAGAACTGAGCAGTTCAACGCCTACAGAGACACTTGATGTCCTTGGGAGAGTATGCCCTTACCCCTTGGTTTTAGCAAAAAAGGCTGTTGAGAAATTGCCAAGCGGGGGCGTACTCAAGATTCTGTGTGATGCGCCTGCTTCAGCAGAGGACTCGATCCCCCGCTATTGTGAGAAACAAGGGTTCAAATTTGAGTCCGTCAAACTCGAGGACAAGGGTTACTGGGAACTCTATATACAGAAGTCATAGGAGAAGCGATACTGTTTATCCTTTAAGACTTCTCCCTTCTGTTTGAGCAACAAAAAAGGGGATGCAAACGCATCCCCTTTTTTGTTGCTCTTTTCCCCTGATCCTACATCTCATTTATCACTATGGCACTTGTAGGACATACTCCCAAGCAGCTTTCACAGAAAACGCACTCCGCGGTCTGGTAAGGGTCTGACTTGCTTTCGGCCATCTGGAACACGCCCTGGGGGCAGACATTCACGCACTCCTCGCAGCCCTCGCATTTTGCCGCATTTACTGCAACCATGTACACGTTATGATCACCTCCTAATTTTTTATCTCTTATTTTAAATAAAATCCTTCTCATAAATCAATGAATTTCAGGGTGGATGCCTACGCCGATACACCACCGAGGGGAGTGGCAAATGACCGCAGGCAAAACCGACGATGAATATTCCTTTTTGACGGCTCACGCCTTTCTATCGGGATTAACCGCGAGTACCGGCGCCGGAGAATTCCTGATCACTTTTTCACTCACGCTCCCGAAGGGAAAATGTCTCATCTCTCCGCCGTGCGTCTCTTTTCCATGGCCATGGGTCGCCATGACGACCAGATCCATCTTCCCTTCATAAATATACTCCAGGATTTCGTGGGCGGGATCTCCAACAACAACATGTTTCTTGTAGAGAGGACAACCCGAAAGAGTTCGCGCGCAGATGCGATCAAGATACTCTTCCCCCTTGCGAATAATCCTTTGCTGAAATTCCTTGAGAAATGACAGGCTGGCGTCACCATAAAAATGGTCGAACTGATGCACATCTTCAACCACAAAGATTAAGTGTACCTCAGCCTGGTATTTCTCGCTCAGTGAAGTGACATAGGGCAGCGCGTAGGCTGCGTTCTCGGACAGGTCGGTAGGCCAAAGAATTTTTTTTATCTGCATCATACGTCCTCCTCGTGACATTGGGCGTTCTTTCTCACCATCTTACCAGATTTTACCAGCGCAGAAAACAGAAAGGACTCACCCCCTGCAAGGGTAAGCCCTTTCGATGAACAATAGTTCTCAAAGTCCGCTTTTAGTGCTCTATCTCTATCCCTGCAGTCTCTTCCCTCACCGTTACCGTTATCTTGTAAAGCAGGGTGAGTACCAGAAAGCCCAATGCCCACACCCCAAGAGCGATCAAGGTCTCACGCGTGGTGGGCCAATACTCCATGATACCCTCAAACGGGTTAGGGATAAAACCTCCCACAACCAGACCGAATCCCTTGTCTATCCATAATGAAACGAACAAGGCAACACAGGCAGCCGCCAAAATACCCTCTTGTCTGCGCAGCGAAGGAAAAATCAGGAGAACAAGAGAGACCACAGCAAGGATGCTGGAAGCCCACATCAGGGGAACAAGCTTTCCGTGTCCCTCAAGGCCGGCGTACAGGTAAACGAACGGATGCATATGACCCGGAATCTGGCTGTAGAAGGCAGTAAAGAATTCCAGTCCAAGGAAAAATACGTTGGCGATCATGGCATAGGTCACAATCTTGCCCACTGCCTGAATTGGCTCTTTCCCGGGGTCAAATTTGGTCAGTTTTCTGACGATCAGCGCAAGAAGGATGAGGAGCGCGGGGCCTCCGGCAAAAGCGGATGCGAGGAAACGGGCAGCCATGATAGCGCTGAGCCAGAAATGCCTCCCGGGAAGACCGGCGTACAGGAACGCTGTTACTGTATGAATGCTGAACGCCCAGGGGATTGAGAGGTAAATAAGAGGCTTAATCCACGCGGGCGGCTTTATCCCTTTTCTATCTGAACTCAGAGTCATCCAGCCAATTACAATGTTGAGGAACAGGTATCCGTTCAAAACGATCATGTCCCAGAAAAGAATGGAATTGGGTGTCGGGTGGAGTATCACATTTAACACTCTCATCGGCTGCCCGAGATCGACAAAGATAAACGAAATGCACATCGTAACAGCAGCGACGGCGAGAAACTCTCCGAGGATAACAATCTTCCCGAACTTCTTAAAGTCATGGAGGTAGTAAGGGATGACCAACATGACGGCAGAAGCTGCAACACCCACAAGGAAGGTAAACTGTCCTATATACAGGCCCCACGAAACATCCCGGCTCATGCCTGTTATTCCCAACCCATTCTTAAACTGATAGAGATAGTTAACAAAACCTACGCCGACCATGGCGAGCAGAAAGAACACCCACGTCCAGTATCTTCGACTTCCTGTTAGCGCCTTTTCAAGCATTTTTTTCACCTCCTATGACGTAGAAAACACTGGGGTCTGTGCCAAGCTCCGGCTTGCGTCTGATGGTATACCGTGTGGAGAGGATCTTCCTGACTTCAGAGGCGGGGTCATCCAAGTCGCCGAAATACATTCCGGGTTCTCCCCCCGCTGCCTTCGCAGCTTCCCGGGATGCCTCCACACATGCCGGGACAAGACCCTTTGCGAGCCGTTCAAAGCAGAAGGTGCATTTTTCCACAACCCCTATGGTCCTTGTGGGATATTCCCTGTTCTCCTCTTCCTTCTTTAATGCCAATCGGGGATCCTTGTAATTAAAGCTCCTTGCCCCGAAGGGGCAAGCAGCCATGCAGAACCTGCAGCCGATGCAGCGATGTTGATCCATCATGACGATCCCGTCTTTCCGCTTGAAGGTGGCCTTCGTGGGACAGACCCTCACGCACGGGGGATTTGCACAGTGATTACAGAGAAGAACGAAGGGCTTATTTTTGATACCTTCTTCTATATATTCATTGGGCTGACTCGGGAAGGTATGCTCATACGTATCGGTCCATATCCATTTTATCTCATCTTTTGGATTTCCAAAATCGGGGACATTGTGGATACTGTGGCAGGCCTTCGTGAGCCTTTTATAATCTTCCTCGGTCCTGAACTTGCTTACATCGATGACCATGGCCCACCGCTTTGCATTCAGGGCTTTCTCGTCGGTCAAGACATGGGATGCCTCCAGTTCGCCTCCCCGGAGTGCGTTCAGCGCCGAGGCGCCTCCCAGTCCCAGAAGAGTCGAAGCCCCTGCTATCTTTAGAAATTGTCTTCTGTTCATACTCATGACTCCTTCTCCTTCGGCGCTATATGGCAACTCCAGCAGTACGGTTTCACCGCCATATAGTTGTGGCATTCATCGCAGAACTTTTTCTTGTTCGAATGGCAATGCATGCAGGTATTCTGCAGACTGATGGTAAACTGTTTCTCCTCAGAGTTCACGTAAAGCCGCTGGCCATTCCGCACCGCAAAATCTCTCCAGTCATTCAGCAATTTCATATGTTCCGCCCTCATGAACGCCTTTGGCTCTATGCATTTCTTCTCCGCCAGTTTCTGGATTTCAGGGGTATCGATTTTTGGTTCCGGCTTGGCATTCACCTTTCCGATATTAAGGAAAAAGGGAAATGTCACCAGAAAGAAAAAGATGATAAGCCCGGTAATGATCTTACCGCCACCATAGAGTTTCATTACTCGTTGCCCTCCTTCCCGGGAAGAGGTTCAAGTCGCAAATCCTGAGTCCTCTCCTTTTCTCCCTTCATCACAAGGACATTGCCGACCAGCTCATGAACACCGCAAACACTTACACCAGGAACCCAATAATCCATCGAAGTTGTAAGGGCAGCCCTGTCAATGGCGCAGACATTGGCGAGCATATTCACCCCATGATGTTCATTGACGTGCTTCACCGCATTTGCCCTCGGGAATCCTCCCCTGAGTCTCAACTCCATATTTTCCGATGCATTCAATCCCGTGCCGCTCCCGCAACAGAAGGTCTTTTCCCTTATAGTGTCTTCCGGCATCTCGTAGAAATGGTTACAGGCATTCTTAATGATGTATCTCGGCTCCTCCAGCAATCCCATCCCCCTGGATGTGTTGCAGGAGTCATGGAACGTCACCTTCAGATGATCGTTGCGGCTCGGATCCAGCTTCAGCTTTCCGTGTCTGATAAGATCCGCGGTAAATTCCGCAATGTGAACCATCCTGGTGGCCTTCGCATTGTCGAACCTAGTACCGGTTATGGGAGAAACAGGTGCTTCAAGGAAATCGGCTGGTCCGTTCCAGGTGTCCATGTACTGATGGATTATCCTCCACATGTGGCCGCACTCGCCTCCCAGGATCCACTTTACCCCAAGCCTCTTTGCCTCGGCATATATCTTTGAGTTCAGCCTTTTCGCCATCTCATTGGTCGTAAAGAAACCGAAGTTGCCCCCCTCGGAAGCATAGGTGCTCCAGGTATAGTCAAGTCCCAGTTCATGGAAAAGCATCAAATATCCCATGGCAGTATAGGTTCCGGGATTTGCAAAGAGGTCGCCGGAAGGGGTAACAAAGAGTATCTCGGCGCCCTTCCTGTTGAATGTGGGGTTCACCCTGATACCGGTAATGGTCTCTATATCATCCACAAAAAATTCCATACTCGAAGTGATAGTGTGAGGCTCCAGTCCGAGATGGTTTCCCTTCATGTAGCAGGCTGCCACAGGGCCTGCTATCCATCCTATGTTCAGCCCCAGCAAATTGGTGAGTTCCCTTCCCATCATCGTGATTTCGGCCTGATCAATGCCGTAGGGACAGAACACGGAACAGCGGCGGCATTCAGTGCACTGGTAAAAGTAATACCACCACTCCTTCAGCACATTCACCGTAAGGTCCCTTGCCCCGGCAATCTTCCTCAGTATCTTGCCCGCCAGAGTGAAGTTTCCTCTATACACCGAACGCATGAGTTCAGCTCTGAGAACAGGCATATTCTTCGGGTCTCCGGTGCCGATGTAGAAATGGCATTTGTCTGCACAAGCTCCGCACCTCACGCAGATATCCATGAAAAGCCTGAAGGAGCGGTATTTTCCCAGAAGATCTTTCATTCCCTCCAGGATCGTCCGTTCCCAGTTTTCAGGCAGTTTCCAGTCTTCGTCATTCGGTCTCCATTCATGGGCATTGGGGAATCCCACGGTCTCAAGTTCCTTGGGCTTCGCAGCATGACAGAACATGTGCTCCTTTATCTCGACCGGGGTATCCATCCATCCGGTTCTTGGAGGCCTAAAATCTATCTTTGCCAGTTCATCCGGTTTTGCAGTAAATTTTGCCATAGTTACTCCCTTTCCACTGGTATTCCAGCCCCTTTCATCTTTTCCCTGAAGTCATCTTCATACTCGTCATAGGTATGTACCTTCACGGGGTAATTCCAAGGGTTGATATGTCTTTTCATGCGACTGTTGTTCACCATGTTCCTCGTCGGGCTCATGAAGACCCCGCCCATGTGCATGAGTTTGCTGAAGGGGAAATAGGCGAAGAAAATGCTTATGAGAAAGAGATGGATATAGAAGATAACGCCGATGCCCTCAAGGAGTTTCGCGTCGGGATTAATAAAGCTGACCAGTCCCATGGCCAGTTCCTTCACGCCGGTAACATTGACCTTGAAAAAATACCTCATCAGCACGCCGGTGGCGGCTATGCCCAAGATAAGGAAGAGGGGGAAATAGTCAGCGGGGAGGGAGATATAGCGCACCTGGGGCATAAAAACTCTCCTAAGGAAGAGGTACGTTACGGCCGATAAAATTACCACATCAGTGATATACAAAAGCGGCGCGCCGATCTGCAAAAAACTGTCAAGCCCTTCGATCATCTGTATGGGAACGGGCACCTTCTGGATGAAGAATCTCAGGTGCCTCACTAAAATGATCAGAAAGGACCAGTGAAAAGCCAGTCCAGCCAGCCAGAGCCACTTTGCTTCACCATAGACAATCCTCTGGCCCTCACTCAGCTGGGTTTTCAGGTTCCTGAACAGTGAGCGGAAGAGAAGCACCTCCAGCGCCATCCTCACGACAACGCCGATCGTGGTAGACGGATTATCAATCTTGTTCTGTTTAATCCACGGCAGGGATTTTTGCTGTCCGCAGGTTGTGGGTATGCAGAAAGGCACCGGCGAACTTCCCCATTTCAGTACGCGGAAGATAAAACCGGTTATGAAAATGATCATTGCCGCATAGGGGATAACAACGCCGAAGAGATACTGCATGTTTCCGGCGCTCACGCCTACGAACGCGATCAGAACCAGTGCAATCACTGCAAAAAAAGCAAATATGGATCCCATTTTCTTACCTCTTTTACGTTCTAAGTTATATCACTTCCACCGATCGGTCCGGTTACTCACCGGGGATCTCGCATACCAGCTTCGCCTTTTGCAACAGCCTGAACGTCATGTTCCTCAGTTCATTCGCTTTCAAGTCGTAAATCTTCTCCCTGCATTTCATAAAGAGATCAAAGGAGATAAGGGCTATCGCGTCTATTCTGGACTCAAGCGCCTCGATTTCTTCGGAAGGTGCGGTCCCCCCCTCTTCTCTCAACACTTTCTTAAGGCGAAATACGAATGCAAGGGCCTGCGAGGGGGTCACATCCTGAACTGCCCTGATTCTTATGATGCTGTCGAGGACGGAGGATACCTTCTCAATATCCATTTCCCGCTCCTGGAGAAGCTCATCCAGAAGGTCTTCCAGACCTTGGGAAATCGTATATCCTACCGGGTTTGCGAACTGTCTTTTCTTATTTTTGAGGAAACCCGACGACTCGGATGGATACGTCTCCAGGACTATATCAAACCATCGTTCCAGAAGAGCGGATTTTTTCCTTGACAAGAGATCCCGTACGTCTCTACTCACCCCGTCTTCCCCCCTCAAGTGAAAGGAAAGAAGTAGAAAGGAGGCTCGCTATGACAGAAAAAGACAAGGGCAGATGCCAGGACTTCCTACTTCTTATTTTTTCGTTACCTATACGCACCCTGTCGGCTTCGGAAGCCCGGCAATTTTACATGCCTGCTTTGCAGGTCCTCCCGGATAGAGCTCATAAAGATATTTTGTGTTTCCCTTTTCAGGCCCCATGACTTTGCCGATCTCCTTTACCAGGATCTTTATCATCGGCGCAATCTGGTACTTCTGGTAATAATCTCTCAGGAAGTTCACCACTTCCCAATGAGCCTCGGTCATCTGAATTTCCTCTAACTTTGCGATGTGCTCTGCAAGCTCCTTGCTCCAGTCATCGAGGTTTACAAGATATCCGTCCTCATCAATCTCGTACTGCTTTCCCTGAAATTCCATTGTTGGCATATCAAAAGTCCTCCTTTCG
>JAMCQB010000055.1 GCA_023382175.1 Nitrospirota bacterium
TCCGCACCCTGGAATCCATGAGGCTCGTTGAGAGCCGCCAGGGGAATGGCACGTACGTTCTTGCCTCAAGTGAGGAGGCCCTTGTGCAGCCTCTGGCAGCAGCCCTTTTTCACGAGAAGGACGATCTTATCGATATCTTTTTCATCCGCAAGATCGTCGAACCCTCTGTGGCGCAACTTGCAGCAGAACATGCAACGCGGGACGAAATTAAAGAGCTTGAGGAGATCTTGCAGGAGCAGGCAAAAGCTCTTGAAAGTGGTTTAAATATGATCAGGACCGATTCCGCATTCCATAGCAGTCTTGCCCGAATGGCAAAGAACCGGGTTATGGAACGTCTTCTTCTTGCCCTGGTTGACCTTCTAGAACAGACCCGTGAAGTCTACCTTCAAAACGATGTCCGTGCACAGGAATCGCTTAAAGGGCATCAGAAAGTCCTCTCAGCCATTAAATGCGGTGATTGTGCTGCCGCCCGGCAGGCAATGCTCACCCATTTGGAGAGTGTAGAGGGACTCTTATTCAAGAAAAAAAGGGGAGGTGGTAAATGCAAATAGTATAAGGCGAAAGACAGGGGTTCTCGAATTGTTAAAACGATCGGTATTACCGGTCAACACTGAGGAGGTATGCTAATGGCCAAAATTCACGAAATAACAGTATGGACGCGGGGAGTGATCATGGACAAAGAAGGCCGTGACATTGCAAGCGCCTTTGGCGATGCGGTTGCAATGGAAGGCAAACATGTGCAGGTATTCGACAATTATGAAGACCTGCCGGACCGCGTGCTTGTCACTACCCGTAAATATGTCAGGATCAGCGATGAAGAGATCGAGCACAAGTATGTTTACACCAACGACCATCCTGATGTGGTTGTTGTGGCTGAACCTACCATAGTCAAAGGGATTAATGTGCTGAAGGGTTTGAAGGAAGGCGGTCTCTTAATAATCAATACTAACCGCCCCATTGACTATATGCTCCAGTTTATTCCCAACGCTGATGAGCTCGGCGCCATCGCCACCGTGGACGCAGACGGAATATCAGGAGTCCGCACGATTGACTTCTCAGGTTCTGAAGGCGGTGTTGACGCTGTAGGCGTCGGAGCCGGCATCGCGGCCCCCATCGTCGGTGCGATGGCAAGGGTCACGGGCATGGCCAAAAAGGAAAATCTTGCCAAGATCGTTAAGGATGTCGCAGGAATGGAGAGGGGCTACAACGAAGTGAAGCTGCAGAAGTTCCGTAAATTTAAGTCGTCCCTGGGTTCATTACAGGGATAAAGAAGGTTCTAAACAGTTAAGCAAAATTGGAATACAAAAGGAGGATGCTATGTCGAAAAAGCTTCCAGAATTTGGGACTATCAATGTCCCTCATGAAAGAGCGGTACCCTTTGGAGCGGTAACACCTGCTCCTGTACATGTGCAGGAGTTATTTATGACGTCGAACTGGCGGATTGTCCGTCCTGTTATTGACAATGAGAAATGCACACGCTGTCTTACCTGCTACATTGCTTGTCCTGATTCGTGCTGGTCTTACAATGAAGAAGAGGATGTCATGGAGTGGAATGCGGGCTTCTGCAAGGGATGTCAGATCTGCATCAAGCAGTGCCCTTCCGACGCCTTGACAGCAGTTCCGGAACTTGATTTCCCGGACGGCGTGGTCCGTCTGGAAAAACCCTTTTAGAGAGGAGGAAAAAATACAATGGCTCAGGAAAAAATGTTGACGGGCTGCTCTGCAGCTGCCCAGGCTTTAAAGCTTGCAGAAGTGGAAGTGATCTGCTCCTATCCGATCCGCCCCTATACAGCGATTATGATGGAGCTTTCCAAGATGGTCGCCAATGGCGAACTGGACGCAGAGTTTGTACACGGTGAGGGGGAGCATGCACAACTCTCCGTTGTTCTCGGCGCTTCTGCCTGCGGCGCCCGCGCCGTAACAGGAAGCGCAGGGGTGGGAGTTACCTATGCCTTTGAATTATACAGCCCCGTGGCAGGCGGTCGTTATCCTCTCCAGATGACTATTGCCGACCGTACTCTCGATCCTCCCGGAGATTTCGGTTCCGAGCATACCGATGCGATGTCTACCCGGGATCAGGGGTGGATCCTCGGCTGGGCTTCCACTCCCCAGGAAGTATTTGATAACACCCTCATGGGCTACCGCATCGGAGAAGATCCCCGTATCATGCTCCCCCAGATGACGTGTCAGGATGGGTATTTCATATCCCATATTCCGGACAAGGTGAAACTCGCAGACCTGAAACAGGTGAAGGAATTCCTGCCACCTTACAGCGCTCCCCATCCCATCAGCACCACGTGCCCTGTTTCCCATGGTCCGCAGATCAGACCTGACCAGGGAGCACCCATGGATGCCCAGAGGGCGGCGACCTTCCTGGACCTTCCGAAGGTGATAAAAGAGGCAACAGAGGATTACAACCGTATCTTCGGGCGGAACTACGACCCGTTCCTTGAGAAGTACAAGCTCGAGGACGCTGAAATAGCATTTTTCATTCAGGGCGCCCATTCCAATACCTGCAGGACGGCGGTAGATACGCTCCGCAAGCAGGGGCTGAAGGCTGGCATGGCACGCCCCCGCTGGGTCAGGCCATGGCCTACCAGAGAGATTGCAGAAGCCCTCGGTCATGTCAAGGCAGTGGGAAGCATAGAGACCAGCACGTCTTATGGAGGTGCAATGCGGGGCGGTAACCTGATTCATGAGCTCCGTGCCTCCCTTTATGATCTGGACGAGAGACCCCTTACGACCTCTTTCATGGCCGGTCTCGGCGGAGAGACTATCTGGCCGGAGGATTTCGAGTTTATGGCAAAGGTCCTCTCACAGATGGTCAGGGAGAAGAGGGCCCAAAAGTACGTATACTGGATAGGCTTCGAAGAATAAAACTCAATTGATTACAAGGAGGATAATTGATGAAAGCGTTTGACTATAAGTTCCAACACTTTGAACCGGTAAAATCATTCAAAGGTGCGCCCAGGGAAGAGATGTACGTGCCGGGGCACCGAACCTGTGCAGGATGCGGCCCTGCGCTGAACTACCGCCTGGTGGCGAAGGCTGCGGGAAGGGATACCATATTCATCGGACCTACCGGATGTATGTATGTCGCCAATTCAAGTTATCTCTGCACCCCCTATGCCGTCTCCTGGATACATGCCCAGATCACCAATGGCGGCGCAGTGGCATCAGGCATTGAGGCAGCTTACAAGGTGCTGGCGCGCAAGGGCAAATATAACGGCCCATTTCCGAATATCATAGTGATGGCAGGTGACGGCGGTACGGCAGATATCGGTCTCCAGGCCGCGTCAGCAATGATGTATCGCGGCCACAAGGTCCTCTTCATCTGCTATGATAATGAATCGTATGCCAATACCGGCATCCAGACATCTCCCACCACACCCTATGGAGCAAATACTACGTTCACCCCTCCGGGTAAGGAGATACCCGAAGGCAAGACCCTTTTCCCCAAGGACGTTCCGCAGCTCTTCATTGGCGGGCATCCGCTGCTGAAGTACGCGGCGACCACCTCTGTGGCATATCCCCTTGATCTCATGAACAAGGTGAGAAAGGCACTCAGCTACGAGGGCCCGACCTTCCTCCATATGCTGACCCCGTGCCCCAAGGGATGGCAGTTTGACGAGAAGCTGACCATGGAGATGGGCAAACTGGCAGTCGAGACGGGTATGTGGTCTCTCTATGAGTGGGAGAATAATGAATACAAGTATACGCATGTCCCCAAAAAGTATAAGCCGGTGGGCGAATACATGAAACACCAGGGACGCTTCAAGCATCTGAAAGAGGAGCATATTGCCAAGATGCAGGCCTTTGTGGATGAGAAGATCCAGAAGGTCAAGGCTGCTGCAAAGCCTGTTGAGGCTCCTGTCCCTACCCCTAAGAAGAAAGCCTGATTATTGTATTATGGGAAGGAGACTGTGGGTGATGTCATTGCGTGGAACGACGGCGATCGAAAGGCAAAAAAGAAAGATTGCTTCGCTCCCCCCCAATGACTCTTTGGCAGAAAACGATGCAGCGCCTTGATTTTCTCAGGCGCTGCGAAATGTTAATCATCTCTTAAGGAAAGAGATGAGAGAAAGGGAGGCAAGGTCATGGAAAGAGCATTCTCAGGATTGAAAATCGCTCTGGGTCTGGTTTGCTGTCTTGCGCTGTTCATTGTTTCAATCGGAACAGCCGGCGCCTGGGAACCTACAAAGCCTGTAGAGTTTATAATTCCGGCTGGAACTGGGGGCGGCGCCGACGTAATGGCAAGGTTTATCAGCCCGATTATAGAGAAGTATAAGTTATCACCAAAACCCTTCATCGTTATAAACAAGTCAGGCGGAGCAGGAGCAGAAGGAATGCTCTATGTAAAAGGAAAGAACAAAGACCCGCACGTGATCATCATTACGCTGGACAATCTGTTCACAACACCGGCGGCAACAGGGGTACCGTTCAACTGGAAGGATCTGACCCCTATTTCTCGCCTTGCCCTGGACTATTTTGTACTCTGGGTAAATGCGGAGTCTCCTTACAAGACTGCTAAAGAATACCTCGATGCAGCAAAAAAAGAACCAGGGAAGTTCATTATGGGGGGAACAGGGACGGCACAGGAAGACCAGATCATCACCGTCATGATGGAGCAAGCCTTTGGGGTAAAGTTCTCCTATGTCCCATTTAAGGGTGGAGGAGACGTTGCGGTTGAACTCGTTGGCAAACATATAAATTCATCCGTGAACAACCCTGCAGAAGCGGTGAGCCACTGGAAGGCAGGGAGACTGAGACCTTTAGCTGTCATTGACCATGAGAGAATCAATCTTCCAGACTGGAAGGGCATTCCAACAATGAAAGAGGCTACTGGTAATGATTTGAGCTATTTGATGCTCCGCGGCATCTTTGCAGCTCCCGGAATCACGAAGGAGCAGCAGGATTTTTATGTGAATGTGATGAAGAAAGTGACCGAGACCCCTGAATGGAAGAAGTACATATCCGACATGGGGCTTAAGGCTGCATTCCTTTCAGGACCTGAGTATGTGAAGTGGCTTGAGGACAAAGAGAAAATGACGAAGGACCTCATGACAAAAGGGGGCTTGCTCAAGAAGTAGTACAAAAAAGCGCCCTGAAGCAGGGGAGCTGGATTATCCTCCCGCTCCCCTGCAAGGTTTTCTTAATCAGGCATGTCTAAAGGGAGGTTAGATGAGAAAGGCTGATATATTTATTGCCTTGCTGTTGATGTCCGTCGGGATTCTCGTTCTCGTAGATTCGGTGAGGCTTGGTTTCAAGTGGGGAATGAGCGGTCCTGAATCCGGATTTTTCCCTTTCTATTTAGGATCAGGTTTGATCATATGTTCTCTCACTGTCTTGTTTAATGTCATGAGGAAGTACAGGAAGGGGGGGGGCGAGGAACGACTCATGCCGGAAGGGGCGTTAAAGCCGATCCTCTGGGTCTTAATCCCGGCAACGGTAATGATTGCGGTCACAGGGCTTGTAGGGCTCCATGTTGCCGCTGCCCTGTACCTGGCGTTTTACATGCGCGCTGTGGGAAAGATTGGGTGGGTGACGACGATCCTCATCAGTTTAATCGTACCGATATCGCTCTATATCGCTTTTGACAAGCTGTTCCTCGTTCCGCTGCCGCAGGGGTTGTGGGGAGCAAAGCTGATACCATTCTAAAAAAGACTATCCGAAAGGGGAGGAACGTACATGGAAGATATTAATAATCTGATAATGGGCCTCGGCGTTGCACTGCAGTCCTACAACATCATGATTGCCGTTATCGGACTTGTTCTGGGAATCATTGTCGGCGTGCTGCCTGGTTTGGGCGGAGCAAACGGCGTGGCCATACTCATACCTGTGGTTGTTTCCATGCCGGCCACTACAGGGGTCATTCTCCTGTCGAGCATTTACTGGGGTGCGCTTTATGGCGGGAGTATTACCTCAATCCTTTTTAATATACCTGGTGAACCCTGGTCAGTGGCCACCACCTTTGATGGGTACCCTATGGCAAAAAGCGGAAGAGCGGGAAAGGCCCTTGTGCTCGCTTTTTTGTCACACGGCGCAGGGGCTGTTCTCGGTGTTATTATGCTCACCTTCTTTGCGCCACTCATTGCAGAGTTCGCCCTGAAGTTCGGCCCTGCTGAGATCTTTGCAGTCATGATCCTCACCTTCAGCGCCTTTGTCGGACTGGGCGGCAAATCGCCGCTGAAGACCGTGGCTTCCATTTTTTTTGGGTTCACTCTTGCGGCAGTGGGCATGGACATTGTGAGCGGACAGCTCCGCATGACCTTTGGCTCCGTCGATCTCATGGGGGGATTCAGCTTCATTGTGGCGGTCATCGGGCTCTTTGGTTTGGGTGAAATATTTCTCACCGTTGAGGAAGGACTGAAAGTGGAAGGGATTAAAGCGAAAGTCGGTTTAAAAGACATGCGTGAGGGGCTTAAGGAGATACTTCAGAACCCCAAGGCAGTCATCATGGGAGCATTGATTGGGTGCTGGATGGGTCTCAAACCCGGTGGAGCGACACCCGCTTCTTTTATGGCCTACGGGTTCTGCAAACAGTCATGCAAGAATAAGGACGAATTCGGGAAGGGGGCTTCGCCAGGTATCATCGCCCCTGAGGCAGCAGCCCATGGCGCCGGGACTTCAGCCACATTGCCTATGATCACCCTGGGTATCCCGGGATCGCCCACTATGGCGGTCATCATGGGCGGACTCATGATCTTCGGTCTCCAGCCCGGACCCATGCTTTTTAAAGAGCACGCTGATTTTGTCTGGGGACTTATTGCAAGCTGCTGGGTGGGCAATTTCATTGGACTCTTCATTGTGATGGCCTTTGCACCGCTCTTCGCTGCAATTCTCAAGATCAGGTTTGCCATCTTCATGCCCATCATCGTTTACGTATGCGCCATCGGCGCCTATGCTGTCAATAACAGGATGATCGATGTCTATTATATGATCATTTTCGGCATCCTCGGGTACTTGTTCAAGAAACTGGACTACCCCCTTGCGCCTATGGTGCTGGCGCTGGTGTTAGGTGACATGGCTGAACAGGCCATGAGGCAGGCTCTCATCATGGGACAGGGCAATCCCCTCATCTTTTTCAGGCCCCCCATTGCACTGCCCATTATGATAGTGGCGCTGATCATCTTCTTCTGGCCCCTTATCTCCACAGTGAAACAGAAGCTGATGACAAAAAATGCCGTATAAGTGAGAAGCGGGGTATTGTGAAATTTCTGATACCAGGGGGAAGCTTTCTCCACCTCGATGACATGACTCATGCGATACTACTTTCTGCTCAAAAAAAAGAGACCTTTTGGGAGGTATTTAACCTCTCGACCCAGCACCTCAGTTGGAAAGATGTTGCCCGGATAATCATAGAGGTTGCCGGATCGTCTTCTCCCCTTGAAGTCATTTCTGCAAAAGAGTGGAAAGGTGCTCAATTTCTGGCTGATACATGGGAGTTAAGCACAAGTAAAGCTGCAAGGAATCTTCAATAACATAGACAGGAGGTTTTATGGCAAACGGAATCTGGCATTCAATGGAGGCAGCACAGGCCTTAAAGGAACTTGATACTGATATCCATCGCGGGTTAACCGATGATGAAGTGAAAAAAAGGCTTGAAAAGTACGGCTATAATGAACTAAAAAAAGAAGAGAAGGTTTCGCCTTTTACCATTTTCATAAACCAGTTCAAAAATATCCTGATCATCATTCTCTTGATTGCTACGGTCCTCTCAGCCCTTGTCGGTGAGATTGTGGATGCCGGCCTCATACTGGTGATAGTTGTTTTCTGCGCTGTCCTGGGATTCGTCCAGGAGTATCGAGCAGAGCAGGCGCTTGAGGCACTGAAGAAAATGCTCTCCCCTACCATAACGGTCCTCAGGGGAGGGAAGGAGGAGGAGATACCCTCAAAGGAGCTCGTCCCTGGGGATGTGTTACTCCTTGAGGCAGGGGATAAGATTCCTGCGGATGCCAGGTTGGTCGAAAACCATTCCTTAAGATGCGATGAGGCACCTCTTACAGGAGAATCTCTTCCTGTAGGCAAAGATATACAATCATTGCCTGAGGATGTGCCTGTGGGTGATAGAAGGAATATGGTCTTCACAGGGACTACAGCTATCTACGGCAGGGGTAAGGCAACCGTCACGTCAACAGGTATGAATACGGAGTTTGGAAAGATTGCCGAAGAGGTGTTGGCGGTAAAGGCAGAAAAGACACCCCTCGAGAAGAGGACAGAAGAGATAGGGAAATGGCTCGGTATAATCGCCCTCGGCATCTGCTTTCTCGTTGCGGGGATCAGCATAGTAAGGGAGCTTATGGGCGGCGGGAGGGTTGATCTGCCCTTCATAATAACGATGGTCATGTTTGCTATCGCCCTCGCTATGGCCACTGCTGTCAGCTCGCTGGCAGCCATTGTCACAGGCGCACTTGCCATCGGCATGCACCAGATGGCTAAGAGAAATGCCCTTGTGAGGAAGATGTCTGCGGTCGAGACCCTGGGCTGCACAACTGTGATATGCTCAGACAAGACAGGCACCCTCACCAAGGGGGAAATGACCGTCAGGAAAATATTCTCGGTCGGAAAGATGATAGAGGTGAGTGGTGGTGGATACGCACCAGTGGGAGAGTTTAGGAGCGTTGGGGAGACTCTGTCTCTCGAACGAACCCCCTCCCTCCAATTGTTTCTTAGGGCAGGTGTCTTATGCAACGATGCAGACCTTCATGAGAAGGAAGGCAAATGGCTTGTGAAAGGAGACCCGACAGAGGGTGCCTTTGTCGTGGCAGCAGCAAAGGCAGGCCTCCATGTCCATGAAATAAGGCTCGAAAATCCGAGGATTGAAGAAATCCCTTTCAGCTCTGAGAGAAAGAGGATGACGACCATTCATAAGATGGAGGATGGTAAGAGGGTGGCCTTTATGAAAGGGGCTCCTGAGGTGGTCATTGAGAGGTGTTCTCATGTCTTAGAAGACGGAGGAATGAAAAAGATAGTTGATACAGAAAAGGCTCAGATTTTGAAGGTGAATGAAGATATGGCCCATGGCGCACTGAGGGTTTTGGGAATAGCCTATAGAGAGCTCCCTGACGGGGTCGCCTATTCTGAAGATGTAGTGGAGGGTGACATGATCTTCCTCGGTCTTACAGGTATGATGGACCCTCCGAGAGAGGAGGCGATTGAAGCTACGATAGTATGTAAACAGGTGGGTATTAGACCGATTATGATTACAGGAGACCATAAGCTGACAGCAGTGGCCATAGCGAAGGAGATAGGTATTTACAGAGAAGGCGACATCGTGCTTATCGGTGAAGAATTGGATAAGATGTCTGATGAAGAATTTGAGGGGATTGTTGATAAGGTCACTGTCTATGCCCGAGTATCGCCGATGGATAAGCTGAAGATAGTGAAGGCGTGGAAGAAGAGAGGAGAAGTCGTTGCGATGACCGGCGATGGAGTGAATGACGCACCGGCACTGAAACACGCAGATATCGGGGTGGCAATGGGTATAACAGGCACAGAGGTGACAAAGGAGGCCGCTGATATGGTCCTGAGCGATGACAACTTTGCAACCATCGTGAAGGCTATTGAGCGTGGTAGATGGATATACGATAATATAAAGAAATATCTCACCTATCTCCTCAGGGGCAATATCACAGAGGTGGTCGTTATTGGGGGAGTGGTCTTGATCTTAGGCCCGGAATATTTACCTCTTCTGCCTGCAGCGATATTGTACATAAACTTAGCGACTGATGGGCTTCCCGCACTCGCCCTGGGTATCGCACCTCCTGACCCTGACATCATGCAACGACCGCCGAGGGACCCGAAGGAGAGTGTCTTTTCATGGGATATGAAGGCATTCATTCTGCTGGCACTCCTTATAGAGATCCCTTTCTTTTTCTTCCTCTTCTTCCATGATCTCACTGATATCGCCCATGCAAGGACAGAGATATTCTTCCTCTTTATAATCATCGAACTCATCATCGCCTTCAATTTCCGCTCGATGAGATACAGCATCTTCAATGCGCCTCCTCATAAGTGGCTTACCATTGCGATTCTGTCACAGATTGTATTGACAGCAGCCTTAATCCAGATCCCTGCTATAAGAGATGCCTTCGGAATAACAATGCCGTCTGCCTCTGATATGGCGATGATTCTTGGCTTTGGCGCTGTTGTATTTATCTCGATGGAGGTGGTAAAGGCCATCTTAAGGAAGAAGATGCAGGCTGGGAAGAGGATGATTGTTTAAATTATGTAGGGGCACATTGCAATGTGCCCCTACAATTAATAGAAAATAAGGAGGTTCCATGTATAAACATATTCTTTTACCAACAGACGGCTCACAGTTTTGTGAGAAGGCAATTACCTGCGGAATCAATCTTGCAAAGGCACTCAATGCCAGGGTGACAGGGGTCTATGTAAAGCCAAAACTTTCTCTCTTTAATATTTTAAGTGTGTATGAGCCGGAAGTGCTATGGGGACCTCATGAAGCAGAAAAGGCCAAACAAGCTATGGCTCACGCTGAAGAATTAGACAGGGCTTTAGCGGACAAGTATCTCTCAATGATTGAAAAGACGGCAAAAGAGGCAGGTTTAGCGTGCGAGACACTCTATGTAACAGGGGAAACCCCTGCAGATGGCATAATAAAAACAGCAGATGAAAAGGGATGCGACCTCATCTTTATGGGATCACATGGCAGAACAGGCGTAGCAGGTGTACTTCTTGGAAGCGTAACCTCAAAGGTTCTCGCACATTCGCATATCCCGGTCTTAGTGCACCGGTGTTAGAAAGAGTTAGCTTCTCCCGATGTGGTGAACGAGCATATATATAAGAATAAGAAAAAATCATCGAATGAAGAGCCCTGCGGTCTTGCCGCAGGGCTCTTCATTCTGGTATACTAATTGCCATTTTGCACGTACGCCTGACATGGTAACGCTCGAAAAACTGGAGGATTACATGCCGAAGACATATAAGGTAGCAGTTATTGGCGGTGACGGGACAGGGCCTGAGGTTGTTGCAGAAGGGATGAAGGTATTGGATGCCGCTTCCGGTAAATTCGGCTTCAAACTGGATTCTACCTATTTTGATTTCGGCGGTGACCGATACTTAAAGACCGGGGAACTCCTTCCCGAAAGCATCTTTGACGACCTGAGAAAATTTAATGCCATCTATCTTGGCGCCATCGGCCACCCGGACGTAAAACCGGGGATCCTGGAAAAGGAAATACTCCTCAGGATGAGGTTTGAGTTGGACCAGTATATCAACCTCCGTCCTGTGAAGCTCTTTCCGGGAGTGGACTGCCCGCTGAAGGACAAGAAGCCTGAGGATATAGACTTCGTGGTGGTGAGGGAGAACACGGAAGGGCTCTATACCGGCGCAGGGGGGTTCTTGCGGAAGGGCACTCCGGATGAGATAGCGACCCAGGTATCGGTGAATACGAGAAAGGGCGTTGAGAGGTGCATCAGATATGCCTTTGAATACACAAAGAAGAGAAACAAATCGAACAAACTCACGCTGTGCGGAAAGACCAATGTGCTCACCTATGCCTTCGATCTGTGGGAAAGAACGTTTTATGAGGTTGGAAAGGCATATCCCGGAATAAAGACCGATTATGCCCATGTGGATGCCATCACCATGTGGTTTGTGAAGAATCCTGAGTGGTTTGACGTGATCGTGACCGACAATCTCTTTGGTGACATCATCACGGATCTGGGAGCGATGATACAGGGGGGACTCGGCATAGCAGCGGGAGGGAATATCAATCCTGAAGGCGTTTCGATGTTTGAGCCTATGGGAGGGTCTGCGCCGAAGTACAAGGGGCAGAACGTGATCAATCCCCTTGCAGCAATCCTCGCCGCGGGGATGATGCTCGATTACCTCGGAGAAAGCAAGGCTGCCAATGCAGTGGAGAAATCTGTGACGGAGCTTACCACGACAAAGATCAAAAGTCTCGCTGCCGGCAAAATGGGCTATTCAACAACCGAGATCGGAGACATGATCGCCCATATGGTCGGGAGATAAAAATCACTTTGAAAGAAATGTGTAATAGTGCTCTATCGTCGATTGTTATGAACAAATTCTTTTTGGGAGGTTTTTGATGGCAAAGAATGTGAAGAAGCGCGTCTATTTCTTTGGCAGCGGCAAGGCGGACGGAAACGGTAAGATGAAAGACCTGCTTGGGGGAAAAGGGGCGGGACTCGCGGAGATGACGAACCTGAAGATCCCTGTTCCTGCGGGTTTTACTATTACTACTGAGGCG
>JAMCQB010000136.1 GCA_023382175.1 Nitrospirota bacterium
TGAGTACCGGCACATTCACCTCGGCGATATAGGAGCTATCTGTAATGACGCTGCTTTCGCTTTCATGCTCTATCAACTTTCAAGACTCAGGGAACTGGTCCTCCGTACAAACTACAAGCTCTTTGGCCACAGGCTCATCATGGACCGGGTTGTCCCCGGCGGCGTAACAGTGGATATTGGCGGTCAGGGGAAGAAAGATATCCTGTCTGAACTTGACCTGATCTCCAGGGAATTTGAACGGCTCGTGGTGATCTATGACGAAAGCTCATCCCTTGAAGACAGGGTCAGGGATACAGGTATCCTTGCCCCTGAAAAGGCAAGGGAACTCTGCGCGGTCGGCATTGTCGCCAGGGCAAGCGGTTTGAACCTCGACTGCAGGCTGCAATATCCTTTCCCGCCGTATGATGAGACTGAGGTGAATGTGCCGGTACTCATATCAGGAGATGTTCACGCGAGGGTGTGGGTAAGGGTGGAGGAGATAAGGGAATCAATCCGGCTTATCCGTTATATTCTGGAGAACATCCCTGACGGTCCGGTATCCGCGGATATGGGCATGCCGTCACCAGATACTGCAGGCTTTGCCGCTGTCGAGGGTTGGCGCGGTGAGATCATCTGCTGGCTTCAGGCAGGGCCCAAGGGCGAGGTCAATAGATGCCTGCTCAGGGACCCTTCCAGTGTCAACTGGCTTGGGCTTGAGCAGGCGATACCGGGCAATATTGTTCCCGACTTCCCTCTCTGCAATAAAAGCTTTAACCAATCATATTCGGGGCACGATCTATGATACGCATCCTCCGCCAGATTTTTAGGACCGGCGTAGTCACGGAACCCCTTCCTCCTGCCGCTGAAGAGGAGATCAAAGCGATGGGGACAAAGCTGGAAGAGGCGATCAGAAGGCGCTTCAGCAGAAGCCTGACCATACGACAGGTTGATGCCGGCTCATGCAACGGCTGTGAGCTTGAGATCCATGCATTGAACAACTCTTTTTACAACTGCGAGCGGTTCGGCGTTCATTTCACTGCCTCACCGAGGTTTGCCGATATGCTCCTGGTCACGGGCCCGGTATCCAGGAATATGGAAGTGGCGCTTCGCAGGACATATGACGCGACCCCTCCTCCAAAACTGGTTGTTGCCGTGGGCGATTGCGGATGTAACGGCGGCATCTTCGGGGAGAGTTATGCGTCCCTCGGCGGCATTGATAAAGTCATACCGGTGGATGTCCGGATACCCGGCTGTCCTCCGACACCTGTTGCATTGCTGAACGGCATACTCTCCGCTGTTGACGGATATCCGATGGGAAGAGGCAAATGAAGGCGCAGGCCTGCTCATGGAAAACGATGGTCCGGAAGTGCGCTTCTCAAGATTTTGAGATTGGGTTTGCAAGGGCCTATCAGGGAGAGACTTCGGGTCTGTACGGATTATGAGGCATAAGGGGATGCGGAGATTTAAGAATTATTAGACAGAAAATTTATTAAGGAAGGGGGCAGGTTATACCCGCCCCCTATTTGGTATTTATAGGCCTTCTACATTGTGGCACTTGCCGCAGGCATTTGTGTATGGAATGGGCATGGCCTTGCCGGGTTCAACTCCTTTGACGCCGGCATTATCTTTTTTAGGAACATCAAAGATGTGAGAGGTAATATCATTCATCCAGTAATTCTTGCCGTCCTTCCTCGCAAGACCCTTGCCGAGTCCTGCGCCTGTCTGCATGGTCTTTGTTGCATGGCAGTCAATACAGTTTATTTTACCCATCTCAGAAACGCCTGTCTTTGCCTGCATATGTTTCTTAATATCTGAATTTTCTTTATGACAGCTTGTGCAGAGGGAGTTTTTCTCATCCCTGACCTCTGCCCTCATCTGGTGTTTGTAGTTAGTCATTCCGTGAGGGTCGTGGCAGTCGCTGCACTTAAGGAGTTGATTGCCATTTCTGTATTTCTTAGACTTGACAAAGTCTGTATACTGTTGGTGGTGGGATTTTGAGTGGATACCATCAGCCCAATAGTCGCCTTTTGCAGCATCTTCCCTTGTTGTGTAATTTGTTAAATAATCGTTTCTGCTTGTGCCTGGAATCATCATCCTGTTATCTTTGTTAACAGGCTGGTCATTCTTGAGATTCCCTTGCGGCCTGCTGTGGCACTGTCCGCAGATAACAGAGGACCTCTCTGTCGAAAGCTTGCCGGGGCTTACGATAGTAGATGCCTTCTTTTCCTTCGGCGCCTTTACATGGGCAGAGCCCGGCCCGTGGCAGTTTTCGCACCCTATGTTCAGCTCATTAGGCACGCCGTCGCCGTCAATATCAAACTCGCCATTCGGGTCATTCACTGCGCCTGCAATGTAGTCGCCTTCAGCGGTCTTGGTGAGTGTGTATCCGGTGTAGTGGCAGGAAGCGCATTCCTTATCGAACGATTTTGCCTTTGGAGGGTCTGTCAGCTTCTTGGTCTCTTCATTAAAGAACCAGTCGGCATGATAATCTCTCCAGGGTTTTCTCGACCTGTCGGAATATTCTTCCTTTCCCTCAGTATTGTACTGGACAAACGGGAAGAGGTTCTTGCCCACCCTGTAAAGGTATCTCTGCTTGTAAAGTCCTCCGCCGTAAGTCATCTCAACGGTGTATGTCCTTGCAGGGTCTGACAGGTCTTTCATGTTTTCCGTCTTGAATTTCAACTTGCCATCGGTGTCCTTGAAGAATGTGGCTGTGAGGCTCACAGATGCAGGGTCAGAAGGCATTTTGTCAGAAATCATATATTTGTCGAACCCCCTGCTCTTGTCGAAATTATAGAAATAGAATTTGGTTCCTGCCATGAGTTTTTTCAGGCCATTGTCAAAATTAGGAAACCTTGATACATCCTGAAGCTTGCTGTCCTTTCCTGCCATCCGGATGCCCAGTTTGTGCAGCGTCTTCTTTTCGCTTTCATACGCCTTGTGACATGTCAGACATTTCGATGTGCCGACATACACGGCATCACCGGGAGTATTCCCTGAGACCAGGATATTGATCGGCTTCCCTTTAAACTCTGCTGTCGACATAGCCTTGTTTGACTTGTCACCGCCGGGCAGATGGTTTTTGCCAGACGGCTCAACATAGATAAAATAGTTACCGTCTGCAACATTGGAAATATTGAAATTCCCCTTCTTGTCTGTGGACGACTTCATATACTTGTCCCTGTTTGCAGCAAGGTTGTCCTCAAGGGGCTCATCGTTCTTGGAATCCCTCTTTATCTCAGTCGGGGTCTTTGCCATTGCTTCCACGTCTGCTGACGGAATTAAATAGACAGTGGCCTTTTCCACTGCCTGTCCTGATGCATCCTTAACGGTCCCATTGAGGGTGTTCCCTCCTCCTTTTTTTTCCGCGGCCTGCAAAGAACCGATTACCAGGCCCAGCACGCAACACAGAGCGAACAATAATGTAAAAAATCTCCGCTTCATCTTATGACCTCCTGTGAATCCTTGCTTTCGGTTAACAATAAAGACCTGTCCCGGATGAACTCACGCAACAGTATTCACCGGAGGCGAAAGCCCTGAAACTGTTCTTGTGTAGCAGAAACTCGGGGGACCCGCGCCTGTAAAGGCAACCACAGATGTTTGCCAAGACGGCATCAGGACATGTAGCTCAGGTTCAGGGATACTATGCGTGAGGAGCGGTGAAAAATAATTGGTCGATTTGGGGTGCCCTCCCGCAGGATAAAAGTGCAGCGGCACATGGAGATGGCTTCCATCAGTAACGTTGTCGATAGCGGGATAAGAATGAGAGGGACAGTGGTTGTCTGAAGCCGTAAGCTGGAAAAAGTGGTATTTCTGGAGCCTGTCTCCACGGGAGCAGGGGAGCAAAACAACAAGGGCGAGATAGGGTATGAGAAACGCTGTTTTGTTCCTGACAAATCGTAACCGCATGCCTAATTTATACCACGTATGGGCAAATGTTGCAAGCTGCGAGACTGCCAGGGGGAAAATTAACCACAGAGAGCACAGAGTACACAGAGGCAGACACAAAAGTTTATTGAAGAGGGAAAAAGCATTTCAGTTTTTCTCCGTGAACTCTGTGACCTCTGTGGTGAAAAAGTGTTTTCTGGTCAAGGATCAAAGATGATCCCGCCCGGAATGATGACTTTTGTCGATTCCATGGTTTATCATAACGGCGGTATCTCATATGGAAGAAGTCTATAGCATAAAACTCCCTGCTTTCGAGGGCCCCCTTGACCTCCTTCTGCACCTTATTAAGGAGAACAAGGTCGATATTTATGACATCCCCATAGCCCTCATCACCCACCAGTATCTTGATTATATCGAGATGATGAAAGAGCTCAACCTGGATATCGCAGGGGAATTCCTCCTCATGGCCGCAACCCTGATCCATATCAAGTCCCGGATGCTCCTCCCTGTGGAGGAAGTGACGGGAGAGGAACCGGAAGACCCAAGGTTTGAACTGGTCCAGAGGCTCATAGAATACAAGGCGTTCAAGGACGCATCCCTTGCCCTCAAGGAGCGGGAGGAAGAATGGGGCAACATTTTTCACCGGGAATCTGTTGACGAGTCGCCGGAGGGAGAAGAAGCAGGGGAACTGGACCTCTTCGACCTGAGCCTCTTCGATCTCCTGGGGGCATTCAGAAAAATCCTCGATAAAGCTCCCCCGGAGATGGTGAGCATCACCAGGGAGACCTTAACGGTCAAGGACAGGATCAGTTTCATTATGGAAAAGATCGAGAACCAGGACACCATACGGTTTGAAGACCTCTTCGAGGGTAACAGGACAAGGACGTATCTCATCGTTACCTTCATTGCACTCCTGGAGATCCTGCGGTTAGGGCTCGCCAGGGCCTATCAGGAGAGGGATTTCGGGGCAATATGGCTCATCAATTCCCAGCGGCAGCCTGCAGCGGAGAATCAGCAGACCCCTTAAGCAATTGTTTTTTCCCGGCATTCCTCCCTCTCGCCGTCCTCTTGACCCGAAAAAAAGGACAGCAAAGTGGTGAGCTATTGACCCTGAATTGTGCTATACTAGGAAGCGAGGTTGGCAATGTGTCCGGCAACTGTTCATGTACTTCCATATTTCAGGTCGAGAGGTCTGCTCATGATTTTTATACGGGGTGAGAGCCCTGACTTATTTTCGAAGATTGAGAAGGAGGTTGGTTGAATGAAAGTTATTCTTCAGGAAAATGTGCAAAGTCTCGGAAAGATGGGCGACGTGGTGAACGTTGCCGACGGGTATGCGAGGAATTATCTCATCCCCAGGAAGCTTGGTGTTGAGGCGAATATCAAGAATATCAAGGCCCTTGAGCATGAGAAGAAGAAGATAGAGGAAAAGGCTAAGAAGGTCAGGAATGAGGCCCGGGGACTGGCAGAGAGGCTCTCCAGTCTGACCCTCACCCTGAGCGCCAAGGCAGGGGAAGAGGAGCGGCTTTTCGGCTCCATTACCAGCATGGATATCGCTGAAGCGCTGAAAAAGGAAGGGTTCGAGGTCGAGAGGAAAAAGATACTCCTTGATGAACCCATCAAGAGGCTCGGTTCCTATGCCGTCGGCATTAAGATTCACCCCGAGGTGACGAGCAAGGTACAGATTAACGTAATTGCAGAATGAACGATTCAGGATTAGCCCTTGACAGACTCCCGCCCCAGAATATCGAGGCCGAGCAGTCCATTCTCGGCGCCGTGCTCCTGGAGAATGACGCCCTCCTGAAGGCGCTGGAAGTTCTCACGCCGGAGGACTTTTACCGGGAGTCTCACCGCAAGCTCTTCAATGTGATGATAGAGCTCTTTGAAAAGAGCGAAGCCATAGACCTGATTACGGTCACCGATGCGCTCAAGAGAAGGAACGAGCTTGATGATGTGGGAGGGGTCACCTATCTTTCGAGCCTGGCGAGCCAGATCCCCACTGCCGCAAATGTCCGCTACCATTCGAAGATCGTCAAAGAGAAGGCGCTGCTCAGGGGGCTTCTGAGGTCGGCCACAGAGATCGCTGCAAAGGTATATGAATCCACCATGGAAGCGGATGAGATGGTGGATTATGCGGAGAGGACCATATTTGATATCTCTGACAAACGGACAAAGACGGCTTTTTTCAGCCTCAAGGACGTGATCAAGAGCAGCTTTGAACTGATTGAGCATCTCTATGACAAAAAAGAGGCAATTACCGGGGTACCGTCCGGATTTCATGAGTTGGATCAGTTGACGACAGGATTCCAGCCGGGGGACCTCATCATCATTGGAGGAAGACCGTCCATGGGGAAAACAGCACTGGGCCTCAATATCGCACACCATGTCGCTCTGGAGTTGAAGGAGCCCGTAGCAATCTTCAGTCTTGAAATGTCGAAGGAACAGCTTGCCCTGAGGATGCTCTGCGCCGAAGCCCTGGTGGATTCAAACAGCGTGCGAAAAGGGTTCATCAAGAAGGAGGACTGGCACAAGCTCACGAGCGCGGCCGGAAGGCTGGCCGAGGCCCCCATCTTCATTGACGATTCATCCGGGACGTCGGTTCTTGAGGTGAAGGCAAAAGCGAGGCGTCTCAAAAACGAACATCGTGGGTTGAGTCTCGTGGTGGTCGATTATCTTCAGCTTATGAAAGGGAGGGGGAGCTTTGAGAGGAGAGAGCAGGAGATATCAGAGATCTCCCGTTCCCTTAAGGGACTGGCAAAGGAATTGAAGGTCCCGGTCATCGCGCTGAGTCAGTTGAACAGGGCTGTCGAGCAAAGGGAAAATAAAAGACCTACTCTCGCAGACTTAAGGGAGTCAGGGGCCATTGAGCAGGATGCAGATGTTATTATCTTTCTTTATAGAGATTCTGTTTATAAGAAAGACCATTCAAACCGGGAAAATGATGTAGCAGAGATTATTATCTCAAAACAGCGTAATGGTCCAACCGGTCTCGTGAAGCTCACTTTCCTGTCGCAATCTACGCGATTTATGCCTCATACGGATATCGAGTACCGTGAGGAATCCGAGGAGGTCTTTTGATCGGGCTTATCCTGGCAGGGGGAGAGAATAAGAGAATCCCTGTGCTGAAAGGTTTCTTGACGATAGAGGGGAGGGCGATCATCCAGCGCAGCATCGATGTGCTCACGAGGGTCTTCGGCAGGGTGGTGATCAGCGCCAACATGCCGGAGAGATATTTCTCCTGCGGCATCCCTCTCATCGGTGATATCAGAAAGGAAAAAGGTCCCATGACCGGTATAGTGTCAGTCCTTGTTGCCACCGGAGCTGAGGCCGTCTTCGTTGTTGCCTGCGACATGCCCTTTATCAATGAAAAGCTCATCCGTTATATGGTCGAGAAACACAGAACAGAGTGCACGGAGCAGGGTGCAGGGAATTATGACGCGACAATCCCTGTGTTCAGAAGCTACAAGGAGCCTCTCTTCGGGATCTACGCGAGGAGCGCTGCGCCACGCATGGAGAGCCTCATCAGGAACGGACAAAGGAGTCTCACCGATGTGCTTGCTCATCTGCGGGTAAAGTATATTACCGAACAGGAGGTAAGAGCTGTGGACCCTGAGGGAGAGTCCTTTGTGAACATAAACACCGTGGAAGACTATGAGAGAATTGGAGGGAAAACATGTTTGGTTTAGGGATGCAGGAGCTTGTCATCATTCTCATCATTGTGCTGGTCCTCTTCGGCGCTACGAGGCTGCCTGAGATCGGAAAGGGCATCGGCCAGGCGATCAGGAACTTCAAGAAGGCGACATCTGAACCTGATGAGATAGACATTACGCCGAAGAAGCCTGTGGAAGAAAAGAAAGAAGAAAAGAAAGAGGAATCGAAGTAATGGGGAGGGCGCGTGAGGGGAGACACTCCTTCCTCCGCGCATCGGGAAGTGCATAGGGGAGCCGTTGCAGAGATAGACCTCGAGGCTGTAGCCCGGAACTTCCGGGCCGTAAAGAGGCTTGCTGACCGTCCCGTTATCGCAGTGGTAAAGGCGGACGCCTACGGCCACGGTGCGGCGGAGGTCTCCAGGAGGCTGTCGGCTGCGGGGGCAGAGTACCTTGCGGTGGCTTTTACGAGCGAGGCGATAAAACTCAGGGAGGCGGGTATTCAGACGCCGATCCTTGTCCTTTTCGATAAGAACGACCCTGTTGATTTTTTTGAGTATGATCTCATACCCGTGATCCACGACCTCGGTACGGCAAGAAGGATGTCACGGGAGGCCGGGAAGAGGAACCTTACCCTGGACGTCCATGTGAAGATTGACACGGGAATGGGGAGGCTCGGTTTTAACAGCAGGAATATCCTGAAAGAGATAGTTGCCGTGGCGGGCATGGATCATCTCCGCGTCGCCGGACTCATGAGCCATTTTTCCGATTCCGACATTGCTGATACATCGTACGCCGAGAGACAACTGAAGAGCTTCCATGCCGTGAGGGATACCCTCAGGAAAAAAACCAAAGTTCCTTTCCTCTGCCATATGGCGAACAGTGCAGCCACCCTCTCCCTGAAGAGCGCCCATCTTGATGCAGTGAGGCCGGGGCTTATCCTGTATGGCCATTCGCCGTTTCAGCAGTCAGCAGTCGGGCGGAGCGCCGTACCCCGAACTCCGAACGTTAAACTCATTCCTGCCATGAAGGTCAGGACGGAGATACTTTCCCTGAGGAAACTCAGGACAGGAACGCCTGTCAGTTATGGAAGGACCTTTATTACGAGACGGAACAGTGTTATAGGGGTAGTGCCTGTGGGCTATGGGGATGGTTACAGCAGGGCGCTGACCAATGCCATGGACGTTCTTGTGAGGGGGAAAAGGGCCCCGGTGGTGGGCCGGGTCTGCATGGATCTGGTAATGGTGGATGTCACGGAGATCGGGGAGGTGAAAGAAAAAGATGAAGTGGTCCTCATCGGTAAACAGGGCAACGAAGAAATAACAGCAGCGGAAATGGCGGCAAAATCCGGCACGATCTCCTACGAGACCCTGATCTCACTGGGGAGCAGGGCGAGAAGGATTTATGTATAATAAACGGTAGCTGTTCCGGAGTTCGGGAGTACCGAGAAGACGTCAAAGAGGGAAGGAAGAAAGGAGGTGAAGGGGATGAGAATGCCTTTTGCAAAACAGATTTCCTGGTATCTGGTTTTCGCCATGTTCATCATAGGGATTGCGCCGAGACTGGATGCAGCCATAGCGCCGTCAGAGGTGATCGCTTCTTCACAGTTTGACCGTGCCGCAGACCTGACAGAGATACAGCGGGTGCTGGAGATGAAGGTGGTGAAGGAACGCCTGGAGAAACTGGGATTCACCACGGATGAGATAAAGGCGCGGTTCGATTCACTCAGCGACCATCAGATACACCAGCTTGCCCAGCGGATTGACGACCTGAGGGTCGGTAAGGACGAAGCCCTCGGTGTGATCATAGCGCTCCTTGTGATTGTGGTTCTTATTATTGTGATTCTCCAGCTCACGGGCCGCAGGGTTATCGTGACGAAGTGATGGACCCCAGTGGATGATGCGTGATGGGCTCTGTGTTTTCGGGCTCATCACGCATTATGATTTTCAAGCATATGCAAAAATATATGGGAAGCGCACTCGTCTGTCTGAGGAGTTTGTTAATAAAAGCACATGTATTCAGGTTCCGTCATTCCGTGGGATTACAAACGAACATGAAAATATCATCCTCCCCTCTATCCCCTCCCATCAATGGAGGGGAACTTAAAGAGTCCCCTCTCCACTGGTGGGAGAGGGCAAGGGTGGGGGGGGGTTTTTGGGTCAAAGACGTTTATGCGGCTTTACTTATGACCGTCTTAGGAATTGCTCTTTTCTCCGGCTGCGCTTCTGTCGCCGGCGTCCCCGATGCGCAGAAACAAGACAATCTTCACATCATAGAAAATGTCCCCTTTTTCCCCCAGGAAGATTATCAATGCGGTCCGGCATCTCTTGCAGCGGTCCTGAATTACTGGGGCGTTTCTTCTGCGCCCGAGAAGGTTGCCGGGACCATTTACAGTCAGTCGGCGAAAGGTACCCTGAACATGGATATGGTTATCTACGCCCAATCCAGGGGACTTGAGGCATCCCAATATCGGGGAGCGTGGGATGATCTCCGGAAGAAGATCGATTCAGGGTTTCCCCTTATCGTCCTTGTTGACTACGGCTTTTCCGTGTTTCAGTCGAACCATTTCATGGTAATCATCGGATACAACGAAGACAGCGTGGTGGTGAATTCGGGAAGACATGAGAAAAAAGTCATTCCCCGGGAGGATTTCCTGAAGTCATGGGAAAGGACAAAGTACTGGACACTCTTCATAAGAAAGTGACGCGTGACACGTGATGAGTGACAAGTTAGAAAAGAAAGGCTTACGGCTTTTAAGCTTCTTGTTACGTGTTACGAGTTGCGCGTTACTATTTAACTTCCTGTTGTTGGCCGGCTGTTCGTTGCCGAGGATTATTGTCCTTGAAGACCCCCTAAGTCCCGAGGAGCATCTGAATCTCGGCGTCGCCTATGAAAGGAAAGGCGAGCTGGACAGCGCCATAAAGGAGTATGAGGCGGCGTCAAAGCAGTTGCCCATGGCATATCTCTATATCGGGAACGTCTATTTCCAGAAAAAAGAGCTGGATGAGGCCGAGAGGTATTACCGGGAGGCGATCAACAGAGACCCCGGTAACGCGGACGCCTATAACAACCTCGCCTGGCTCTATTACACAAAAAGGGCAAACCTTGAAGAGGCAGAAGAGCTTACTCTGAAGGCGTTGACGCTTAACCCCGCAAAAAAGGATCTCTATCAGGACACCCTGGAGAAGATAAGGGAGCTGAAAGCCGGCGCTGCAAGATAGGGTGTCTGTTAATGTGCCAGTCCGGCCTTTGAGCAACCCGCCTTCCCACACTGCTTCTGCCTTGCGTACCGGCATGTCATACCTCCTCATTCATATTCGTTTTGAAACTGATGGCCCATGCGCGCCAGAAGGAATCAGCCTTCCCCTGTTTTCCCGATCAGTACAGGGCATTGGGAGCGGCTCAGTATCCTTCTCGAAACACTGCCCAGCATTCCCTTGATCCCCTTCATTCCCCTGGACCCCATGGCAATGAGGTCCGGTTTTTCGCTCTCTGACTCGTTCAGAATTTCCAGGGAAGGGTCGCCACCCTTTGCTATGGCGGTCACCCTGGCAAACCGCCTGCCGAGATGAGCTTTCGCCTCCTCGATGATCTTCTCCGATCTCTCCATCTCTATTTTTCTGGCCATGGCCACATCCTGCTTGATCTTGTCGTCCACTTCCATGAAGAACCTTTCGGGGATATCTGAAGCGGCCGACCATGCCACGTTCATAATGGTCAATTCTGCATGGGGAGGGAAGGGCATGGCAGCAAGAAGACGTGCCGTGGAGAGGGCGGAGGGGGAACCGTCTGTGGCGAAAAGGATTTTCATCCTTTCAGGTTCTTCCCATTGATACGGTTTCGTCACGAGCACGGGCTTTGGTGAATTGATTGCCACTGACCTCGTAACACTCCCGAGGAAAAGCGACGTGATACCTTTCAGTCCCCGGGCTCCCATGACCACCAGGTCCGCAGAGGAATCCGTCGCTATTTTAATGATGGTGGTATCCGGCGCTCCTTCTTCCTCCATCGAACTTATTCTGGCCTGGACAGGTTTCAGGATTCTTAATGCCGAATGGAGGATCTTCGGCGCCACTTTCCGGATCACATACCTGATTTGGGCGTGGTAGTCGTCATCGTAGGGGATTTCCGAGACCACATGAAGTACGACGATCTCATCCCGCGGTGTGAAATGAAAGCGCGTCAGGAACTTTGCTGCAGCCTCTGAACATTCTGAACCATCGGTGGCAAAGAGTATTTTCATGGCTCCCCCTTTCTGTCTGTTCTTCTCATTCCCATCTTATCACACCGTTGAAGGGATTACAAAAGATGCATATTCCGCTTTCGAGCTTGACAAAGCGTGTCATACCCCATATACTTCTAATCAGGAACCATTACGAATGAGAGGCGTGTCATAAAACCTAAAGAAATCAGAGAGCGGCTGTTGAATGGCCTGAAAGAAAAGGGGCTTAAGCTCACTCCTCAGAGGCTTGAGATTATAGATATC
>JAMCQB010000023.1 GCA_023382175.1 Nitrospirota bacterium
TCCGCGTCGCTTCTTGCGGGCATTGCCGCCGCGGCAGACGTTGCGAAGATAGGGTATGTTGACCTCAGGGTTGCCCTTAATGAGTCTGATGCGGGCAAAAAGGCAAAGATCGAACTGGAATCCCTGATAAAGACGAAACAGGCTGCCATTGACGAGAAGGGAAAGTCCATAGAGAAGCTGAAGGGGGAACTGGAAAAGCAGGCATCCGTGCTCTCCGGCGAGGCAAAAAAGTCCAAGGAAGAGGAGATCGAGAGACTGGTGAGGGATTACCAGAGACTGGTCCAGGACTCCCAGAACGAGGTGAAGAAGAAGGAGAATGAACTCACAGGCTCCATCCTCAAAGAGTTAAGGGATGTGGTAGATAAAACACCCGGGGACGAAGGATACTCCCTCATCCTGGAGAATGTGGAAGGGATCATCCTCTACTCAAGGAAAGATCTGGATATTACGGATAAGGCAATAAAGAATTTTAACGACGTAAAGGCCAAACAGAAGAAATGATCACTATCAAAATTATAGTTTCGTGACCCGTTACGCGCTACGAGTTACGGCTTTCAATAATTTTGCATTTTGAATTTCCATTACGCATTATGAAACTCAAAGAACTCGCATTAATGCTCGGCGGCGAAGCTATGGGAGATCCCGAGACAGAGATACGGGGCGCCGCCGGCATCCATGAGGTGAAGGGAGGAGAAGCCACATTCCTGGCTGATATCAAGCTTTTGAAGGAATGCGCAGGGAGCAAGGCATCCTGTGTCATTGTCAGGGATTTCATCCCGGATATGGGCAAACCCCAGATCATCGCAAAAAACCCTCTCCATGCCTTTGCGAGATTACTGGAACACTTTTATATCGCTCCTTATAAGCCAACCGGGATAAGCTCTGTTGCCTTCGTATCCCCAAAGGCCAGGATCGGGAACAATGTCTCGATCCTGGCCTTTGTCTCTATTTCTGATAATGCGGCAGTAGGCGATGACACCGTTCTCTATCCGGGAGTATTTGTCGGGGAAGATACGGTCATCGGTGAACAGTGCATCCTCTATCCCAATGTAACGATACGGGAAAAGGTACGGATCGGAAACCGGGTAATCATCCATCCGGGTTCTGTCATAGGCTCCGACGGTTTCGGCTACGTGATGGAAGGAGGCAGACATCACAAGATACCGCAGGTTGGCGGAGTCATCATCGGAGATGATGTGGAGATAGGGGCAAATGTTTCCATCGACAGGGCGACAACGGGGAATACCTTCATCGGGAAGGGCACAAAGATCGATAACCTCGTCCAGATAGCCCACAACGTGCGCATCGGGGAGAACTCCATCATTGTTTCACAGGTGGGAATCGCCGGAAGCACCGAGATAGGGAGCTACGTGGTTCTGGGTGGACAGGTGGGAGTGGCTGATCATGCGAAGATCGATGACGGCGTCATGGTCGGGGCCCAGTCCGGGGTCTTCGGTCATCTCGAAAAAGGGATCCACTCGGGCAGCCCCACCATCCCGCACAGGGACTGGCTGAAATCAGTATCGCTCTTTGCAAAACTTCCGGAGCTCCATAAGAGGATAAAGGAACTTGAAGAAAAGATTAAGGTGTTAGAAAGGAGGCAATCATGATGGATGTGAAAGAGATACAGAATTTTCTTCCGCACAGGTATCCTTTCCTCTTGGTCGACAGGATCCTGGAGATGGAACCCGAAAAAAAAGCCGTGGGCATCAAGAATGTCACGATTAACGAACCGTTCTTTGAGGGCCACTTCCCCGGGAATCCCATAATGCCCGGGGTCCTGATTGTGGAGGCAATGGCCCAGGTTGCAGGGATTATGGCCTTTCGTTCCGGCGTCCAGGGTGATACCGTGTACTTTATGAGCATAGAAAGAGCAAAATTCAGAAAACCCGTGGTGCCTGGTGACCAGCTCAGACTTGAGATCACCAGACTCCAACAGAGGGGGAACGTCTGGAAGTTCTCAGGGGGCGCCACAGTGGACGGAAAGCTGGTAGCAGAGGCCGAATTCACCGCAATGGTTCTGAAAAGAGATCAGGGTAAGGAGTCGTGATGACAACAGAGATCCATGCAACAGCGATTGTAGACAAAGAGGCGCTCATTGATGAGAATGTATCCATTGGTCCCTTTTGCATTATAGGCAGAGGCGCACAGATTAAGAAGGGCTCACGGCTCCTCTCCCATGTGGTCGTCGAAGGGAAAACAGAAATTGGAGACGAATGTACCGTATATCCCTTCACAAGCATCGGCCTTCCCCCGCAGGACCTGAAGTACAGGAATGAAGAGACCGGGGTGCGGATAGGGGCCAGGAACGTCATACGGGAATATACGACCGTTCATCGGGCCTCCATCGGCGGTGACAGAATAACGGAGGTGGGAGAAGACAGTTTTCTTATGGCCTACGTACATATTGCCCACGACTGCAAGATCGGCAGTCACGTCATTATGGCCAATGCAGCAACCCTTGCAGGCCATGTCACGGTGGAGGACCATGCGTTCGTCGGCGGTCTTGTGGCAGTGCACCAGTTCACGAGAATCGGGGCGTATTCAATGGTGGGCGGGTTCAGCGGGATAGGGCAGGATATCCCTCCATATACCATTGCTGCAGGCGCCAGGGCAAAGCTCTTCGGACTGAACACGGTAGGCCTTAAAAGGCACGGGTTTTCGGACACAACAATTGCCGAACTAAAAAAGGCGTACAAGATACTTTTCAGGGAAAAACATACTTTAAAGGAAGCCATTAAGAAGGTTCAGGCAGAACTTCCCTATACGGATGAGATAAAGCACCTCATTGAGTTCATCGAGAAGAACAAGAGGGGCATCTGCAGATAAGACAAGCGTACATCAGGGCAGTGAAACAAGGGATAATGGTGGCAGCCCTTCGGAAAAATTTAAAATAGTCGTTTCTTTCTTTGCTAAGCAGAATCGATGAAAGAGGTGCATAGTGTAAGCCAAAGGCTGGTTAACCTTGACCCTGATTAAATTTTTCTTCAAGACCACCACCATTATGTGAGGACTATACGGCAAACGAACATTGCATGGGAGCAGCACTTCTGAATGACGATGAAACGTGACAAAGCAGCAAACGTAATCGGTCTCATTGCAGGCAGAGGCGAACTGCCAAAGGCTGTTGCCGAGGAGGCAAGGGAGAAGGGGTTCCACGTAGTTGCCGTTGCCCTGGAGCACCTGGCCGACAAGAAATTGGCCTCCCATGTTGACGAAATTAAATGGGTGAATGTAGGCAAGCTGGGCACGATCATAGAATCCCTGAAGCGTTCCGGAGCAACAAAAGCGGTCATGGCGGGGAAGGTTCCCAAGTCCCTCCTTTACAAGGGCAATATCACCCCTGATCTCAGGGCGATGAAACTCCTCTTTACCCTGAAGGACAGAAGCGATGATTCCATACTCCTCGCCATCACAAAAGAACTTGAAAAGGACGGCATCACTCTTTTGAACACCACTGATTTCTGTCAGGACATGCTCACGCCCGAAGGGCTACTGACGGAGGAAGGGCTCACAGAGGATGAATGGAAGGATATCAGGTTCGGGTGGAAGATTGCCAGGGAGATGGGAAAACTCGACATAGGGCAGACCGTTGTGGTAAAAGGCCAGGCGGTCATGGCGGTGGAAGCCATAGAGGGCACCGACGAGGCCATAAAGAGGGGTGGCTTTTACGCCCATGAGGGCGCGGTAGTGGTGAAGGTGAGCAAACCCCATCAGGACATGAGATTCGACGTTCCCGTGGTCGGTCTCGATACTCTGAGGGCCATGGTTGAGGTGAGGGCAAGGGTCCTGGCGCTGGAGGCAAAGAAGAGCATCGTGCTCCAGAAGAAGCGCCTTCTGAGGGAGGCTGAAGAGGCGGGGATATCGGTGGTGGGGTTCATCGGCGAACGTGGCTGAGAATCCCGGCTTTCAGACCAAGGTCGCTGTTGTACAGTTGTATAGTAGGTTCATAAGTAATACGTCATGCTCTGTCATTCCCGCATGACAGGTCACCTCGGGTGACCCGGAGGGGCGAGAATCCTTCATCGAGAGAGATTCTGGACCGATCCTCGTCAAAGCGAGGACAAGGCCCGGAATGACATTAGACTTTGTTGGATGCGCTGCGAAGTTGAGACAATAGATTTCTCGCCCATACACACTCCAAATGATATCGCCCGCTTGCAGGTCATCTTGATTAAATGCGATAAAATGTTTAGTATAATAGACTAAATTTTTGGAGGTGTGTGATGTTTGTAGATATTGCTTACGCCATGGGGCCAACCCAGCCTGCCGGACAGGGGGGGGCAGGTTCGATGCTCACCAGTTTTCTTCCCCTCATCCTGATATTCGTCATTTTCTATTTTCTCCTCATCAGACCGCAGCAGAAAAGGGCGAAGGAACACCGGCAGATGATCGAGAACCTCAAGAAGGGAGATAAGGTCATCACGTCGGGAGGAGTCTATGCCGTTGTCGAAAGCGTCGGAACAAATACCGTCGTGCTGAAAATCGCCGAGAATGTAAAGGTTAAATTTGGGAAGGGAAACATTGCAGCCGTCAGGCCTCCGTCAGAGGAAGACTAATTCCGGAGCGCGTATCAGTGCACTTCGCAGGAACCAGAGGGCCCTCACGTATATCGAGTCCGCCGACCGGTACCTTGAGGCCATAGGATATACGGAACACGGCTTCCGGCACTGCGACATCGTTTCGAAGACTGCTTACCGGATACTGAAGAAACTCAGCTACGATGAGACCATAGCCACCCTAGCCGAAGCGGCCGGTTTTCTTCATGACATAGGGAATATGCTGGGGAGGCGAAACCATCACCGGATGGGGGCGTTCCTCGCAAAGGAGATCCTGGAAGAAGAGGGATATGACATCGCAAGCGTGGTGACGGCGATGCGGGCCATCGTCATTCACGAGGAGGACGAGGGGGTCATCCCTGATGAGGTTTGCGCGGCTCTGGTCATCGCCGACAAGGCCGATGTCCACCGCTCAAGGGTGAGAAACCCGAACATGGTGACTGAGGATATCCATGACAGGGTGAATTACGCTGCAACGGAATCGGAACTTTCCGTCAGGCCTGAGGAGAGGACTATTACCCTTGACCTTACCATCGACACTCGCATTTCCCAGGTAATAGAGTACTTTGAGATATTCCTTGCGAGGATGAGCGCATGCAGGAAGGCTGCGAAGGTTCTCGGCTGCGAATTCAATCTTTTCATAAATACCATCAGAATGGCTTAGGAGGTTATGAGTAAAATCCTTGCAAAAATGGAAAGAAAAATTAACCACAGAGGACACAGAGATAAAATTAAAATTTGTTTAAAAGAATTTTTTGTCTTTCCCTGCGTACTCTGTGTTCTCTGTGGTGAAAAATGCATTTTGATTCCGGCTTGTCCGGGTTAGGAGGTTATGGATACGCAATGAAGAAAAAGGTTCTCTGGAGATTCATCCTTATCGGGATTACCGTCGTTCTTGCCCTTGTTTTCTTTCTTCCCAATACGCCGTTATTTCAATATATGCCCGGGTGGTGGAAGAACAATATGCCGAACAAAGGCATAACCCTCGGTCTTGACCTTCAGGGGGGAGTCCATCTCGTATTTGAGGTGGAGGGAGACAGGGCCGTGGAGATCACCACGGAGAGAATGGGACAGGCAATCAAGGACACATTGGGAAAAAAGAAGATCGCTGCAGAGGTGAACAGGAGCGGTCTTCTCCTCTCGGTTTCGCCCAATTCCATGGAGGTGAGGAAGGCTGTAGAAGACAGTTACCCCTTACTTACCCCTGTGGAGACAGGGACAAAACTCGTCTATAAGCTCTCGGACAGGGAAGCGAGCAGGATAAAAGAGACTTCAGCAGACCAGGCGCTGGAAACCATCCGCAACAGGATCGACCAGTTCGGTGTCGCAGAACCGACCATCCACCGGCAGGGGACAAACGAGATTGTGGTCCAGCTCCCGGGAATAAAGGACCCAAAACGCGCCATAGAGATCATCGGAAAAACCGCGCAGCTCGAGTTTAAGCTTGTGGATGATGCAGCAACTGTGGCGGCGGAGATCCCTGCGGCCATCAAGCCGGGAGAAGAAGATGCTCTGCTGGCCAAGTTCGCCGAAAAGGTGCCTGCTGATGATGAGATCCTCTTCGAGAAATCGGTGAACCGGGAAACCGGTGAGGTCACAAAAAGACCGCTCCTCCTGAAGAAGCAGGTCCTGATGACAGGGGACCTCCTCACCGAGGCGAAGGTGAACATCGACCAGAGGTTCAACGAGCCCCATGTCTCCATAACGTTCAATGCAGCGGGAGCAAAGCTCTTTGAGGATATCACTGCAGCAAACGTGAAGAGGAGACTGGCCATAATCCTTGACGGGACTGTGTATTCGGCCCCCGTGATACAGGAGAGGATAGCCGGCGGGAATGCGCAGATCACCGGGAGATTCTCCATGGACGAGGCAAAGGACCTCGCCATAGTGCTCAGGGCAGGAGCCCTTCCCGCACCGGTGAAGATGCTCCAGAACGTTACGGTGGGACCGTCCCTGGGAACTGACTCCATCGAGGCGGGGAAACTGGCCGGTATTATCGGGACTATCCTTGTGGTCATCTTCATGATCATTTATTACAAGCTCTCAGGCGTCGTCGCAGATTTTGCCCTCCTCCTGAACATCGTACTCCTCCTCGGTGCGATGGCGTCTCTTAACGCCACCCTGACCATGCCGGGCATCGCGGGAATCATCCTCGCCATCGGCATGGCGGTAGACTCCAACGTCCTGATGTTCGAGAGGATGAGGGACGAGCTGAAGACCGGGAAGACACCCAGGGCAGCAGTGGATTCAGGATACAACAAGGCGTTCTGGACAATATTCGACTCCCATGTGACCACCCTCATCACCGCGGCAGTTCTCTTCCAGTTCGGCACAGGACCGATAAAGGGATTCGCGGTAACCCTGAGTCTCGGTGTTGCCATAAATCTCTTTACAGCGCTGGTAGGTACAAAATCCATATTCGACCTCATCAACAGCAGGAAAGAGGTCAAGAAGCTGAGCATATGATTTCGGATTACCGCGGAGAACGCAGAAATAAAAGACGTGAATCATATAAGCATATCCTCTCGGCAACCTCTGCGAACTCTGCGGTGAAAATAATGTTCATACTTTCATAAAAAGGAGAAGAGGCGGGATGTTAGAACTCATCAGGAATACAAAAATTGATTTCCTCGGGAAAAGAAAATTCGCATTCATTTTTTCAGGAATACTTTCGATCATAGGAATCATCACCATTGTCCAGATAGCGAACGGAAGGGCTAACCTGGGGATAGACTTCGCAGGGGGCACGTCCATGCAACTCAAGTTCGAGAAGCCCATAAACCTCCATGAGGTGAGAAAGGCTTTGGAAGAAGGCGGTGTTAAGGACTTTGACCTCCAGGATCTCCCGGCAGTGAAAAAGATCCTCATCAGGGAGAAAAAAACCGCTCAGCAGCTGGGGCAGGTATCGGACATGATCACGGGGATCATCAGCAAGAAGTTTCCCGATAACAAGTATGTGGTGGATTCCACCACTGAGATCGGACCCAAGGTCGGCGGAAAATTGAGGACGGATGCTGCCCAGGCCATTGCCCTGGCGACCCTGGGGATACTCATCTATATCGCCATACGGTTCAAGTTCGACTTTGCAGTGGGCGCCACTGTTGCCACGTTCCATGATGTCCTTGCGGTGCTCGCGGTGTTTTTCCTCCTCGGAAGGGAGATAAACCTCATCCTTGTCACCGCTCTCCTCACTATCGCGGGTTATTCCCTCACCGATACCGTGGTGGTCTTCGACAGGATAAGGGAGAACCTCCGCACAAAGTTCAAGGAGCCGGTGGAGGCGGTCATGAACCAGAGCATCAACGAGGTCCTCTCAAGGACCATTGTCACGTCCTTTACCGTGCTCCTCACCTCCCTCGCCCTGTTCTTCTTCGGCGGAGAGGTGATACACGATTTCAGTCTTGCCATGATCCTCGGGGTCATCATCGGCACGTACTCCTCCATCTTTGTTGCAAGCCCCATAGTGCTCCTCTGGAGGAAGAAGCGGCCGTTTGCAAAGAAATCGTAAGGCGTGAGTCGTGAGGTGTAAGGTGCACAAGGCCTGACTCCTGACGGCTGACGATTTACGACTTACGATACTATGAACAGACGATGGCTCATAAAGAGGACGAATCCTGAATATATCCTCTATCTTTCCAAAGCCGCATCCATATCCCCTGTCCTGGCGCAGGTCCTGATCAACAGGGGGATAAAGACCCCCGGCGAAGTGAAGGATTTCCTCTCTCCCGGAATCACAAACCTGTCAGACCCCTTTGAGCTCCCGGACATGTCCGCTGCTGTCGAGAGGATCAAGGCTGCATTTCACCGCAGTGAGAGGGTCCTGGTCCATGGAGACTATGATACCGACGGCTTAACCGCCACCTCCATCATGGTACATGCCCTGAAGGCCATGGGCATGGACGTCCATTATTTCATCCCCAACAGAATGACCCACGGATACGGCTTCAACATGCCCGCCGTGGATGTCGCCAAGAAGCTTGGCACAAGGCTCATCATCACCGTGGACTGCGGCATAACCTCTTTCGAGGCAGCTGCGGCTGCAAAGGAAAAGGGTATGGACGTCATCATCACCGACCACCATGAACCCGCCTTACGTCAGGAGTCAGGAGTCAGGAGTCAGGAGTTCTTATTACCTGACGCTGTTGCTGTTGTTAATCCGAAAATCTCAAATCTCAAATCTCAAATCTCAAATTTGTCGGGCGCCGGTATCGCATTCAAGGTGGTCCAGGCGCTGGCCATGGACGATGCATTGCCCTTTTCCGGGGATGACTCCCTCTCACTCCTTGACCTGGCTGCCCTGGGGACACTGGCCGACGTGGCATCCCTGACCGGTGAAAACAGGATCATCCTGAGGGAAGGGATGCGCCACATTCAGAACGCCCACAGGCGGGGCATTAAATCGCTGATAGAGGTATCCGGGCTTCGGGACAGGGAATTAAGGGCGGGGCTTCTCTCTTTCACCCTGGTGCCGAGGATAAATGCATCGGGCAGGATCGGTGATGCCGGGGATGTCATCAGCCTCTTCCTTTCCGATTCAGATGAAGAGACCCTTTCCATAGCAGAAAAACTCGACAGGACGAACTCAGAAAGGCAGAGGATAGAAGAGGAGACGTATCAGGAGGCCCTTGCCCAGCTCAGGGAAAAAGGGCATGATACTGCCGTCGTCCTCGCCGGCAAAGGATGGCACGCGGGCGTCATAGGGATCGTTGCTTCAAGAATCGCGGAGGAATGTTACCGGCCGACCTTTATCTTTACCCTGGATAACGGTATCGCAAAGGGTTCTGCCAGAAGCATCCCGGCCTTTGACCTGTATAACGGTCTTTCTGCCTGCAGCGATCTTCTCCTTTCCTTTGGGGGCCACCGGCAGGCCGCCGGGCTGAAGCTCAAGGAATCCGACATCGCACGCTTTGAAGAGAAGATGAACGCGGTGGCGCGGGATGCTCTCCACGCGGACGACTTCACCCCCACCATCGAGATCGATACAGAGGTAGCTCTCTATGATGTGAATACCGGCCTTGTGAGGGAACTGTCCCTGCTTGAGCCCCTGGGGTCCGGAAATCCGGAGCCCCTCCTCGGCGCAAGAAGGCTGGATGTGCTGAACCCAAAGGTGGTGGGGAAGAACCACCTCAAGATGAGATTAAAGCAGAAGGCCTTGTCCTTTGATGCTATCGGCTTTGACATGGGGAACTTCATCGAGCATCTCAGCTCATCAATATCAGTAGATGCGGCATTCACACCCACCATAAACGAATGGAACGGCAACAAATACCTCCAGTTGAACCTCAAGGCGTGTAGGCCGAGCAGCTGAGACAGTTTGAGCCTTGGTGATCCCGGCTCGCTTCCGTGCAAAAAGACACCTCTTCAGCACGCCCCTCCCGCAAAATCGCTGTCAGATCGGTGTTGCTGGGTACGCCATGCAAATCAATGGGTATTAAGAAGTGAAACTATTGTGGAGTATCGTTCGTAACTGACGGTCACGATAATCAAAGCATGTCTCTCCTCTTTGCCCCAATTGCTCGCGACGCCATGTACTAATACTGCTTGCGGGACTCTGTCATATTTGCAGAACATTCTTTCATGAGCTATCCTTTTATTAAAGCCGCATGCGGCGGCGGATGTCAGGCGAGGACGGGTGGAGGGCGACATGGTGCATTTTGCTGAGATGACCGATGAGGAAAGATTCGCACGGCTGGAACAGAAGGCGGCGGAGATAAGGAAGATGTTGTTCGGGGCGCTTCTCATGGCAAAAGATGCATGGAAGGACGAACTATCGCGAAGAGAAGAAGGTCTCGAGATCATGGAGGCAATGGAGAAAGCGGAAGAATCATTTACAAAAGGATCACAGCCTGACAGGTTCAAAAGGATAGAGCACACCCTCGACGTCATTCATCAAAGAGCTAAAAGCATATTCGATCTGATGTCATACATTTCAAAATATAAAAAGTAAGGAGGCATGATTAAACCCTAATGCAAATCAATGTTCTGCCAATTGGCAGCATTGATCCGGACATCCTTGAAGGGATCTCGGAAGGCCTGGGGAAGATGTTCCCCTGGAGTGTCAGGATCGGGAAAGGAATTCGGCTCCCCCAAGAATCCTATAGCCATCAAAGAAGGCAGTATAATTCCTCCAAAATACTTGGAAAGCTCAAGGCCCTGAAAACCGGAGAATACGAATTAATCCTTGGAGTTGCAAATGTGGACCTCTATGTTCCGGAGTTGAACTTTGTGTTCGGCGAGGCGGATACACTCTCGGGTGTCGTGCTCATATCCCTCACAAGGTTGCGACAGGAGTTCTATGGCCTTCGGCCTGACGGAAGGCTCTTTCGTCAAAGGGCGGTCAAAGAGGCGGTCCATGAGCTCGGACATGCATGCGGTCTTGATCACTGCGATTATCCTGACTGCATCATGTATTTCTCGAACAGCATCAGTGATACCGACAGGAAAGGCCCGGGATTCTGCAGGCTCTGTAAAGAGAGGCTTGGCATATAATGTTCGATCCCGTTGCACTGGCTGCATCCACCGCGGAAGACGTATGTAGAGATGATTCCAGGAAATATTACAGATTCAGGTCATCCAGGTTTTACGGTGGCATATCCACTGCAGACTGTGTGGGCTGCTGCCTCAGGTGTGTTTTCTGTTGGTCATGGAACGTTACGACACAGCCGAAGGAATCCGGCCAATTTTATACTGCTGGGGAGGTTGCCGGCAGGCTTATAGCCATGGCCCGGAGGAAACAACTAAAGCAGCTGAGGATAAGCGGAAATGAGCCTACAATCTGCAGGGGCCATTTGACTAAAGTCCTCGCATTGATCCCTAAAGACTATCTATTTATTCTTGAAACAAACGGGATATTGATAGGCAGTGATCCATCCTATGCCGAAGAACTCTCAGAGTTCGAAAATATTCATGTAAGGGTGAGCCTGAAAGGAACGTGCGAGGAAGAGTTTTCACGACTCACAGGCGCAGTGCCCCATGGATTCAATCTCCAACTCCAGGCCCTTGAGCATCTCACAAAGTTCGGGGTAAGGGCACATCCATCATGTATGACAAGCTTCAGTCCTCCCGAAAGGATTAGTACCCTGAGAAAAAGGCTGAAGGGGATACACGTAAGATTCGAGGACTTTGAGATAGAAGAACTGATACTCTACCCCTCGGTGGAGAAGAGGCTGAGGAAGATGGGGATACAGTACTTGACAGGGCACAGACCTGATTCTATTCCTCCTGAGCAGGTATAAGATGATAAGACTATTAGGTGTTGTCTGCAGATTCTAAGCTATAAACAGGCAGAAGAACCTACTCCTTCGAGTAAGCGTCATTCTGCTGCGAAGTTGATGAATGACGTGTGAAGAACGATGCCGCTCCGCCAGTTTATGGAGATTCGATAGGGACTAACCGGTCTTCTTACTTCAGTGAGGCGTGTTCGTGGGAG